>JBDXCV010000003.1:600000-900000 GCA_039980135.1 Alphaproteobacteria bacterium | reverse complement strand
CAGTTCGATCCCGAATTCCTCGCAGTTGCGGGTCAGGGTCTCGACCTGAATGCGCGATTCCTCATCTTCGATCCCGCCACTGCGGTCCGTGGTCGGTACATTGTGATCGGCGACGGCGAGCGTCGCATCGGGTCGGCGAACCGTACGCCCGTTCATGCGCAGCCCCTCGAATGCCTGCGGGCTGGTCACCTCATGCACGAGATGCCGGTCGATATAGATCAGGCAGGTACCGTCGTCCTGGGTTTCGACCAGGTGCGAGTCCCAGATTTTGTCGAATAATGTTCTCGGCTGAGCCATTGTTTTCGTCTTTCCGCTAAGAAAAACGCCCCGTGCGCGAAAGCTCCGGGGCGTTGCCTCGATTACGTCGGTGCATCTGCCCGAGCGTGCCGCCTATTCCGTCTTGGCGTCCGTCTCGGGCGTGGCGGCCGCATCTGCCGACCGTTCGGCGGTCCCGGTTTCGGGAACAGCAACATCGCCGCGACGGGTCATGCCGCGACCCGTGGTGCGCTCCGTGATACGCGCGCGCTTGCCTGTGCGGCCACGCAGGTAATACAGCTTGGCGCGGCGAACCTTGCCCCGGCGGATCACGTCGATCGAATCGACGCGCGGGCCGTAAAGCGGGAACACACGCTCGACACCCTCACCGAAGGAAATCTTGCGGACCGTGAAGGACGAGTTGATCCCGTCATTCTTGACCGCGATGCAGACACCCTCATAGGCCTGGATACGCTCGCGCTCACCTTCGACCACGCGCACATTCACGCGGACGGTGTCGCCCGGGCCGAATTCGGGAACGTCCCGTTCGGCTTGCAGCTTTGCGAGCTGGCCGGCTTCGAATTTCTCAAGCGTATTCATCGCTTCTGTCCTTCATCATCTTTCGCCGCGTAGCGCTGCCAGAGATCCGGCCGGCGCGTGCGGGTTGCTTGTTCTGCCTGCGTATTCCGCCACTCCGCGATCCGCCCGTGATGGCCGGAAGTCAGAATGTCGGGGACCGAACGTTTTTGTCCCTGCCGGTCGACCCAGTCGGCCGGCCTCGTATAGTGCGGATACTCCAGCAGTCCGCTTTCAAAACTTTCTTCCGACAGTGACTCTGCCGTTCCCATCACGCCCGGCAACAACCGAACGACCGCGTCGAGCAGCACCAGTGCGGCCGGTTCGCCACCGGAAAGCACATAGTCGCCGACGCTGATTTCCTCGGCCTGCCAGGCGTCCAGCACACGCTGATCAACGCCTTCATAACGACCGCAAAGCAGTATCACGCCGGGGTCGTCCGCCAAGTCCTGAACACGTGCCTGATCCAGGGGACGCCCGCGGGGCGTGAGATAGATGATCGGCCGCTGATCGTCAACCGGATTGACGGCATCCGAAAATGCCGAATCGACGATATCCGGTCGCATCACCATCCCGGCGCCGCCGCCAAAAGGTACATCGTCGACACTTCCGTGCCGATCCGACGCCTGCGCCCGGATATCCCGGACGTCGAGCCGCCAGGTTCCACGCTCCAGCGCCTTGCCCGCCAGCGACTGGCCCAGCGACCCCGGAAACATCTCCGGAAACAGGCTCAACACGGTGGCTGTCCATGGGGGTGCTTTAACCATCGGCGTCTCCGTCCGGCCCGGAATCGCCGGATTCAGCCGATTCTTCGGGCGCCCGCCCCGGCCACAGCACCGCCGCGCCGTCCACCGTCACCCGTCGGGCCACCAGATCGATGTCGGGAACCGCCGCGCGGGTAAATGAAACGGTCCCGAGACGCCCGCCGGCACCCTTGATCTCCAGCATTTCACCGCCACCGAAATCATGCAGCGCCAGGACGGTACCGAGCGGCTTGCCGTCGACCGTCACCACGTCCAGCCCCAGAAGGTCGGCATGGTAAAATTCGTCCTCGTCGGGCGACGGCAGGCGGTCGCGCGCCACATACAGCCGCGCGCCCTTGAGCGCCTCCGCCGCATCCCGGTCGCCGACGCCCTCGATGTGAACGAGGATCTGGCCCTTGCCCGTGCGATTGCGGACGTCAAGCGTGAAGCTGCGGGTGCCGTCCTCGGTTTGAACGGGGCCATAGGCGGCCACATCTTCCGCGACATCTGTGAACGGGCGCACACGCACCAGACCCTGCAACCCGTGTGCGCCGCTGATCACGCCCACGCAGACCCGCGCATCACCTTCCCCATCCGGACCTTCAACCATATCGACGGCCATCTCCGGCGCCTTCCGCCCGCCCGCGCCGCATCAACGGCACGGGCAACGCAAGCCAGTCCGAACGGACTAGGACTTGCTCTCTTCGTCCTCGGCTGCAGCTTCCTCGGCCGGGGCTTCCTCGGCCGGGGCTTCTTCCGCAGCAGCCTCCTCCGCGGGAGCCTCCTCGGCAGCTGCTTCTTCGACAGCAGCCTCTTCAACCGCTGCTTCCTCTGCGGGGGCCTCCTCGGCAGGCGCCTCTTCCTCGACCGGTGCCGCCGCGGCTTCCGCCGCAGCCGCCGCAGCGGCTTCTGCCGCCTCGGCCTCGGCCGCGGCACGTTCCTGGGCCTTCGCCTTGGGCAGGTGCTGCTTGGTCTGGTCGCGGCGGGCCGGCAGTTTCACCAGATCCTCACCGGCGAAGAATTTCGCGACGCGTTCCGACGGCAACGCACCGACACTCAGCCAATGTTTGGCACGGTCGATGTCGATCCCGACACGGTTGGGGTCGTCCTTGGGCAGCATCGGGTTGTAGTGCCCGATCCGCTCGATGAAGCGGCCATCGCGCGCACGCCGCGAGTCCGCCACCACAATGCGATAATAAGGCCGCTTTTTGGCGCCGCCACGGGAGAGTCGAATACGAAGAGACATGATGTGTCGTTCCTTTGTTTACGTATGTGTTTGCGTGTGTTGGTTCGATTGATCGGTTTTCAGTGTTCGGTTCGGCAAACGGCTTCGACCTTGTGACCATCCGGGTCCAGGACAAACGCGCCGTAGTAATTTTCGCTGTATTCGGGCCGCAGGCCCGGCGCGCCATTGTCGCGCGCCCCCGCCGACAACGCCGCGGCATGAAACCTGTCGACGGCCGCGCGGGTGGCGGCGGCAAATGCCACATGGGTGCCGCGTGACGCCGATATACCGGCGTTCGGGCAGACGACCCAGAACATCATGCCGTCCCGGTCGGGTCCGGGCCCGTAGGCCAATCCGATACCCTTCTCCAGGATACGCCGATAACCCAGCGGTTCGAGTGCGGCGTCGTAGAACGCACCGCTGACCGTCAGGTCCCGCACCCCGAGAGAGATATGATCGAGCATTGCCATGGGGATCAATCGCGCGGCGCGTGGACGGCTTCGAGCTTGTGCCCGTCCGGATCCAGCACGAAGGCGCCGTAATAGGTGTCACGATATTCCGGCCGGATGCCCGGCGCGCCGTCATCGGCCGCACCCGCAGCGACGGCGGCCGCATGAAACGCGTCGACCTGCGCCCGGGACTCGGCCTGAAACGCGATGTGCCGGCCGTCGTCGGGGATCACCGACAGATCATCGCGCAGATTGATCCAGAGCGCTTGCCCCCCGCCCTTCGGCCACCAGGACAGGGTACCGGGCTTTTCCATGAAGCGTTCATGGCCAAGCGCCGCCATGACGGCGTCATAGAATTCTGCGGAACGTTCGAGATCGGCCACGCCGATCGAAACATGATGAAACATCGTCATACCGTCTGCTCCTAGCGACCCATACCCGGCGGCAACATGCCGGGCGGCAACCCGCCGCCGGCGCCGGGCATTCCGCCACCGCCCATGGGCGGCAACTTCCCGCCCATCTTCTTCATCTTCTTCATCATCGTGTGCATCTGCTGATACTGCTTCAGCAGCTTGTTGATTTCCTGGACGGTGGTGCCCGACCCTGCGGCGATCCGTTTCTTGCGTGACGCCTTGACCATGGCCGGACGCTGGCGCTCCTGCAGGGTCATCGACAGGATGATCGCCTCCTGGCGCTTGATCAGATTGTCGTCCATGTCGGCGGCAGCCATCTGCTTCTTGACCTTGCCGATACCCGGCAGCATCGACATCACGCCGCCGAGCCCGCCCATCTTCTTGAGCTGGCGCAGCTGATCGAGCAGATCCTCGAGGTCGAATTCACCCTTCTGGATCCGGCGCGCGATCTTCTCGGCCTTCTCCTCCTCGACGAGTTCGGTTGCCCGCTCGACCAGGCCGACCACATCGCCCATGTCGAGGATACGACCGGCGACGCGCTCGGGATGGAACGGTTCGAGTTCGTCCATCTTCTCACCGGTACCGATCAACTTGATCGGCTGACCCGTCACCGCGCGCATCGACAGTGCGGCGCCACCACGCGCATCGCCATCCATCCGGGTCAGTACAATGCCCGAGATGCCGACGCGCTCATTGAAAGTCTGCGCGGTATTCACGGCGTCCTGACCGGTCATCGCGTCGGCCACCAGCAGGGTTTCGTGAGGTTTGGCCGCATCGCGGATGGCCGTCGCCTCGGCCATCAGTCCATCGTCGATCGCCAGACGACCGGCGGTATCGAGCAGGACCACGTCGTAGCCTTCCCGCCGCGCCTGGTCCATGGCCCGCTTGGCAATGGCCACGGGCATCTCGCCGGTCCGTATATCCACGGTCGGGATCAGGGCCTGGTCGCCCAGCACCCGCAGTTGTTCCTGCGCGGCCGGCCGGCGCACGTCGAGCGACGCCATCAGCACGCGCTTCTTCTGTTTCTCGACCAGGTGATGACCGATCTTGGCCGTCGTCGTCGTCTTGCCCGAGCCTTGCAGGCCGACAACCAGAATGGCGACCGGGGCGGGGGCGTTCAGATCGATCTCAACGGCATCCCCGCCAAGCATCTCGATCAATTGATCGTGGACGATCTTGACGACGGTCTGTCCCGGCGTGACGCTTTTGACGACCTCCTGACCAACGGCACGTTCCTGCACCGCGGCGATGAAGTCGCGCACGATCGGCAGCGCCACATCCGCTTCAAGCAGGGCGACACGCACCTCGCGCATCGCGGCCGCGACGTCGTCTTCCGACAGCGCACCGCGGCGCTTCAGGCGATCAAAGACGTCACCCAGGCGTTCTGTCAGTGATTCAAACAAAGAACTTCGCCTTCCTATTCGACATCCGGCTCATCACCAGTTCACAACGACAAACGCGCCAGCGCGCGAAACTCGCGGACTGGCGGAGCTCCGGCGCTCTGCCGGAGCCGCATCTCTATTGATGCGGAATGGCGCGGAACCTATGGCAACCCGGGTTCCGGGTCAAGCTTCCGACGCCCATAACGGGCGGCCGCAACATGTTCGCCGCGCACCGGCATTGTGGCTCCGGTGTCATTGGCGCACATCGCGTCGCAAGCTGCGGCATACGGTATCCATGTGTTATTTTCCGCGGGTCCTTTGACGCGATGTCCCGGACACGGGCAAACCGGCGCATGAATGAAACGAATTAACTAAATAGCTGTAGTTATTGTATTTTTTCTTCGATGACGTTTTTGTTACTATACCCTTGTATGCATGTGAGGGTTGTGCGATATGCAAACCGTCGAGACCCTGCAGGGGATCGGTGGGGACAGTATTTTCCAATCTAGGACTAGCTGAGGGACCGGGCGATAGCTGCCCGATGACCTCACGGTGCGAGTTTTTCGTCTCGACCGGGCCAATGCTTCCCCGGAGCGGCCCGTGATGAGGGAAAACCGGCATCCAGGAAACGAGGAACGTCATAAGTGCCACATCCCGTTGATACACATGTTGGACGGCGCATGCGCCAGCGGCGCGAGATTTGCGGCATGCCGCAGAAAGAACTCGCGCGGCAATTGGGCATCAGCTTCCAGCAGGTCCAGAAATACGAGAGTGGCGCCAACCGGATCAGCGCCTCCAAGCTCTGGCAGCTTTGCGGCGTCCTCGACGTGACCCCCGGTTTCTTTTTCGAGGGCCTCAACCCGCAGCGCAATCGCGCCGGGAGCGCCGACCAGACGGCCGCACCCGAAGCGGATTCACGTTCCGCACGCCAGGTCCTCGACCTCAATCAGGCCTTTCAGAAAATCGCCGACACCCGGGTCCGCCGTCAGCTGGTCCAACTGGTAAAGTCGCTCGGCCGCGCCTGACCCGCAAACGCCCCGCCTATTGAGGGTGGACGCACGCCCCCCGGCGGCCCTATATCCCGCCCATGGGCATGCGCGACTTCATAAAGATGCACGGACTGGGCAATGACTTTGTCGTTGTCGACGCGCGCGAACATCCGTTTCGCGTCAGCGATGCCGGCACGCGCCTGTTGTCCGACCGGCACACCGGCATCGGTTTCGACCAGCTGATCGCGCTCGACGCGCCGGCAGACAATGACGCCGACGTGGATGTCCGCATCTTCAATTCCGACGGCGGCGAGGTTACCGCATGCGGTAACGCCATGCGCTGCGTCGCCCATCTGCTGCTGACCGGCGAAAATCGGAAACTGGCGATTCGCACGGGCGCCGGCCTGCTCCATGCGTGGCGCAGCACAGACGACCCGGCCCACTACGCCGTGGACATGGGCCCGGCCCGCGATGCCTGGCAGGATATCCCGCTGGCACACGCCTGCGACACCGATCATCTGCCTCTTTCGCTGGGGCCACTTTCCGACCCGGTCGCGGTCAACATGGGAAATCCCCATGCGGTGTTTTTCGTCGATGACCTCGCCTCGATCCCGATTGAGAGCCTCGGACCCGAACTCGAGCACGACGCGATCTTTCCCGAACGCGCCAATATCGGCGTCGCACAGCTGGTCGGCCCCGATACCCTGCGCCTGCGCGTGTGGGAACGTGGCGCCGGGTTGACCCTGGCCTGCGGCTCCGGCGCCTGCGCCGCCGCGGTCGCCGCCCATCGACGCGGCCTTACCGGCCGCCAGGTGCGGGTCGACGTCGACGGCGGCACGCTGACCATCAACTGGCGTGACGACAATCATGTTGTGATGTCCGGGCCGGCGGAAGAAAGCTTCCGCGGGTCGGTCGAAGACGATGCTTTCACGGCGGGCAACCATGACTGATACGCGTGCGCCTGAAATCATCACATTCGGCTGTCGGCTGAACGCCTATGAATCCGAGGTCATCCGCAAGCATGCCGATGACGCCGGGCTCACCGACACCGTGATCATCAACACCTGTGCCGTCACCTCGGAGGCGGAGCGCCAGGCGCGTCAGGCCATCCGCCGGGCCCGGCGCAAGAACCCCGACGCGCGGATCGTCGTGACCGGCTGCGCCGCACAGATAGACCCGGCGAATTATGCCGCGATGGCCGAGGTCGATGTGGTGCTGGGAAACACGGAGAAGCTCGACCGGACGCGATTCGCCAATCTCGATCATGCGCCGGTACAGGTGAACGACATCATGTCGGCGCGCGAAACCGCAGCGCATCTGATCGAAGGATTCGACGGCCGTGCACGAGCCTTCATCCAGGTCCAGAACGGCTGCGACCACCGCTGCACCTTTTGCATCATCCCGTTCGGTCGCGGCAATTCCCGCAGCGTCCCCATCGGCACCATCGTCACGCAGGTGCGCACCCTGGTCGATCACGGCGTACAGGAAGTCGTGCTTTCGGGTGTCGACATGACATCCTACGGCGCAGACCTTCCGGGCCGGCCGCGCGCCGGACAGATGATCCGGCGCCTGCTGGCGAATGTGCCCGACCTGCCGCGCCTGCGGCTCAGTTCGATCGACGTGGCCGAGATCGACGAGGATCTGTTGCACCTGATCGCCGACGAACCCCGCCTGATGCCCCATCTGCACCTCAGCCTTCAGGCGGGTGACGACATGATCCTCAAGCGCATGAAACGCCGCCACAACCGCGCCCAGGCCATCGCGTTTTGCGAACAGGCCCGCCGGCTGCGCCCCGATATCGTCTTCGGGGCCGACCTGATCGCCGGGTTCCCGACCGAGACCGAAGCTATGTTCGCACAAAGCGAGGCCCTCGTGACCGAATGCGGGCTGACCCATCTCCACGTGTTTCCCTACTCGCCCCGACCGGAGACCCCGGCGGCGCAGATGCCCCAGCTCGACCGGTCACTGATCAAGGAACGGGCCGCCACGCTGCGCGCCGCCGGCGCGCGAAACCTGGCCGCGTTCCTGCGCGACGAGATCGGGCAGACACGCGCGGTGCTTCTCGAGCGACCCGGCATGGGCCGGACCGAGCAATTCGCCGAAGTTACCCTCGAAGCCAGCGACGGCGTACCCGGGCAAATCATCGAGGCCCGGATCACGGGCACCGACGGCGCACAACTGACGGCCATGGCGTTGCAGGACGCGGCATGAACGAAGGCAGCTGGCTTTCGCGTCTCCGCGCCGGGTTGTCGCGATCTTCGTCGCGCCTGTCCGGTGAGATCGGCGCCATATTCTCGGCACGCAAGATCGACGCCGGCACCTTGGCCGAACTCGAAGACGCGCTGATCATGGCTGATCTCGGAGTCACCACCGCGGCAAAGCTCGCCGCCGATATCGACGCCCGGAAATTCCCCGGAGACGCCGACGAGAACGCCATCCGCGAGGCGCTGGCCGAAGACGTTGCGTTGCTCCTGGAGCCTGTGGCACAGCCGCTTTCCGACCTGACGGCGGCACATCACGGACCGCGTGTGATCCTCGTGGCCGGCGTCAACGGCACGGGCAAAACCACCACGATCGGTAAGCTGGCCGCCCGGTTCACGGAAGACGAACGCACGGTCATGCTCGCGGCCGCCGATACGTTTCGGGCCGCCGCCATCGACCAACTGAAGCTATGGGGCGAGCGGGTCGGTGTGCCCGTGATTGCGCAGAATCAAGGCAGCGATCCGGCCGCTGTCGCCTTCGATGCCATGGAACAGGCACACAATGCCGGTGTGGATTTGCTCCTGATCGACACGGCCGGCCGCCTGCACAACAAGGCCGACCTGATGGCCGAACTCGAGAAGATTATCCGTGTCATCAAGAAGGTGGACCCTGACGCACCCCATGACGTGCTGCTGGTGCTCGACGCGACCACCGGCCAGAACGCCCACGCCCAGGTCGAGACGTTCAGCCAATTGGTCGATGTGAGCGGTCTCGTCGTGACCAAACTGGACGGGTCGGCGCGCGGCGGCGTGATCGTCGGGCTGGCGGACAGGTTCCAGTTGCCGATCTATGCGATCGGCGTCGGCGAAGGCGTGGACGATCTGCGCCCCTTCGAGGCCACGGCGTTCGCGCGGAACCTCCTCGGCCTCGACGCGACCGCGCCACCCGACAAGCCCGAATGACGACGCTCGTCGCCCTCGCCGTCATCGCTTCGGCGCTGATGCACGCCAGCTGGAACGCGCTGGTCAAGGGCGGCGACGATGGCTGGCTGACGGGCGCGATGATCGCGGGCTTTGCCGCCGCGGGTGGGCTGGTCACGGCGGTCGCCTTTGTCCCCTGGCCCGCACCCCAGCACTGGCCCTGGCTGATCGGGTCCGGTGCGTTGCATGGCGCCTACTTCATTCTGTTGATCAGCGCCTATGCCCATGGCGATCTGGGCAAGGTGTATGTTATCGCCCGCGGCACGGCACCCCTGATCATCGTCGCCCTGGCCGGTCCGCTTGTCGGCGATGTTCCGAGTTGGCAGGAAATTGTCGCGATTCTGATCCTGGTCGCCGGCGTCGTGGCGCTGACCTTCGAACCGGGGAAGTTCGCGACGGCAGATCGCAAGGCCGTTTTGCTCGCCATCCTGACCGGCGCCATGATCGCGGCCTACTCGCTGTTTGACACCATCGGTATCCGCGCGGTCGGCCCCGAAATCGAATATGCAACGATCGTGTTTGTGAGCTGGCTCATGGTCTTCGCCGCCATCCCGATTCTCATCGTCGCATTCGCCATTCGGCGCGGTCGGATCATCTCCTACATGCGCGACAACGCGATCAAGGGCATCGGCGGTGGCACGATCGCTGTCGTCAGTTACGCCCTCATCCTGTTTGCCTTCGAGAACGCCCCCGTCGCCAGTGTTGCAGCCCTGCGCGAGACGGGCGTGGTTTTCGCCGCCCTGATCGGGACATTCCTCCTGGGCGAGCATCTCGGCAAACGCCGAATACCAGCCGCCATCCTCGTGGCCGTTGGCGCCGGCGCGATCCGGTTTGCGGCCTGACTGCCCCATGACCATGGCCTTTGATCCATGATTCATGAACCTGGCGTGACCCAGCCAGGCCTTTCAACCCCCCACCAACAATCGTAGGTTCACGCTGTTATGCGTCCATGGATCAAATTGGCAATCGAGGCCGGCCCGCTCGTGGTGTTCTTCGTCGTGAATGGCCGCGACGGGTTGCCGGAATTTCGCAATCTCTGGCTCCCCGAGGGCGGGTCCGCGATGGCCGAGCAGGGTCTGTTCGAGGCCACGGGCGCGTTCATGGTCGCGACCCTGATCGCCCTCGTGACCGGCTGGGGCCTGGAACGTCGCCTGCCTGTCATGCCACTCGTCAGCGGCATTTTCGTTGTTTTTTTCGGCGGCCTGACACTGATCCTCGCCGACGAGACCTTCATCAAACTCAAGCCGACCCTGGTCAACACGCTTTTCGCGTTGATCTTGTTTGGTGGGTTGCTGACCGGCCGGTCACTCCTGAAACCCCTGTTTGGCGCTGCCGTTCAGCTGACAGATCGGGGCTGGCGCAAGCTCACATTGCGCTGGGCGGTATTTTTCGTCTTGTTGGCCGTCCTGAACGAGATCGTCTGGCGCAACTTCGCGACCGACTTCTGGGTCTCGTTCAAATTGTTCGGGATCATGCCGCTGACCTTTGTCTTCGCGGCCGCGCAGACACCGCTGTTCCTGCGGGAGCAAATCGAAGAACCCGCCACAGCCGAGCCGCCCGCACCCACCGATTAGGCGAGCGGTCTGCCGACCTAAACAACCAGGTTCAGATAGCTTCCGCGTGGTGCGTTGGGATTGAGGGTCGCCGCGTCCTTCGGGACCTGGACCCGCGGTTCGGCGGCAGCCGTGCGCTGTGCCTCGGCTTTCGCGGCGGGCGGCGCGGCAGCGTCCCGGCTGTTGGGCGCCGCACCCGGGGCTCGCGACGGTACCGCGGGATCGAGCTGGCGGAGAATGGCCTGGAGCGACGAAGGCGTATTCGAAACGGTCATTGGCAGCTACCGATAAAACTTTAGACAAGTTCAACATATGGCCCCGTTACTTAATGAATGACTAAGGCCGCCGGTATCGCCATTTACCAGTTGGCAACCGGGACGGCGCATAGTGTCGCGACGTAACGACCGAACATCGTGAGGTCGCAATCCGGGAGTCGAAGTTGTTTGCAGAAAGCCAGGCCGAGAGCGTTCTCGACGTCGATGCATTGCTGCGTCTGGCCCGCGACAGGTCCGCCGCGGCGCGGCGCGATCTCGTCGAAATCATCAGTGATCTGTTCTTCGATCAGGACCGCATCCTGAGCGAGCGCGAGCGTGCCACCATGTCGGACATTCTGCGGCAACTGATCCACGACGTCGAAATTTCGGTCCGCAAGCATT
This sequence comes from Alphaproteobacteria bacterium, assembly GCA_039980135.1. Classification (NCBI taxonomy): domain Bacteria; kingdom Pseudomonadati; phylum Pseudomonadota; class Alphaproteobacteria; species Alphaproteobacteria bacterium. The sequence continues at coordinate 888,577 of JBDXCV010000003.1, read as the reverse complement.
TGGCGATCCGCCTGTCGGACGAACCCCAGGCGCCGTCGGAACTCATCTATGCCCTGGCCAACGACAATGCGGAGATCGCCCACCCCATACTGATGCGCAGCGACGTCCTGAAAGACGCCCAGCTCATTGAAATAATTCGAAATAGAGACCTCGAGCACCAGCTGTCCGTCGCCATGCGCGCATCGCTTTCCGAGTCGGTCTCGGACGCGCTGGTCGAGACCAGCGAAGTCACGGTCATCGAGCGGCTCCTGGAGAATCCCGGCGCCGAAATCGGACGCCAGGCCATGACCTATCTCGTCGAGCAGTCCCAGCGCGTCGATGCCTTTCAGAACCCGCTGATCCGCCGCAAGGACCTGCCCACGGATCTCGCCGAACGCATGTACTGGTGGGTCTCCGCGGCACTACGCACCGAGATTCTGGACCGCCATGACCTGGATGCGGCACAGCTCGATGATGTCATGGAATCGGCCATCGAGGCGGCGGTCCGGGCCGATTCGGAATTGGTGCCCGGCGACGTTGCGGCATCAAAACTAGCCAGCCGAATGGTCGAGCAACACGGTCTGTCCGCCGAGCTTCTTATTCAGGTCCTGCGGGCCGGCGAAGTCTCGCTCTTCGAACACATGGTCGGGCAGGCGACGGGGTTACGCCAGCCCCTCGTCCAGCGCCTGATCTACGAGTCCGGCGGCGAGGGCTTGGCCATCCTGTGTCGCGCCATCGGTTTTTCCGCCGCCGATTTTCATACATTGCGCGGCCTGTGTCGCGAGGCGCGCCCGCAACGCAAAGAGGCCTACCCCGTTTCACGCACGCAACCGGAGTTGTTTTACGAGCAGATCAAGTCCGGTGCGGCGGAACAGGTGCTGGACCGCTGGCGCCGCAACCCCGACTATCTCGACCTCCTGCGCCAGATTGAGGCCCTCGCAATCGATCCAGCCTGATCCGTGGTGTATCCGACGAATGTAACGGATTGTAATATTATTTCAATACTAGCCCCGTTGTGTTTCAATAAGTTACGTGTTTACGCCGATTCAGAAGGCATAAATCTTGCATGTTCTTGTATTGTCGGAACATCATACCGAGGTTTTTAGCCGATAGTGTTTCGAGATGCGTCACTCTGGCGCTAATTTGAGAACTGGTCGTCGCAATATGCGACGCGAGCGGAGACGAAGATGTCGGGTTCAGGTAGCGGCAGCGGTTCAGGTAGCGGCAGCGGAGCCTATGACGACCTGTCGGTGATTCTGGGCGACCACACGCTGGGCGACCAGGGCGGTGGCGAGATCATCTTCGGGGCCGGTGAAGGCAACGACACCATCGAGGGTGGCGCAGGTAATGATTTCATCGTGGCCCGGGGCGGCGCCGACACCGTCGAGGGCGGTGCGGGCGAAGACGCGCTGTTTGGCGACTATTTCGACGACTGGTACGACCGCTCCAACGGGTCCGGCACGGGCGGCAGCGCCTCCGCGGCCGGCGGCTCCGGCAGCGGCACCGCCGTCACGTTCAACGACTATCTCTCCGGCGGCGCGGGCAGCGATTTGCTCGTCGGCGGCATGGGCAATGACGAATTGCGCGGCGGCGACGATGCCGACGTGCTCTACGGCGACACCTATGGCGGCGGCGACAGCGAATATAGCTGGGGTGCCGGCTGGGAAGATCCCCGCTTCGATGCCGAGACTGGTGATGCGGCCGGCAGCGGCGTCACCTACACATTCGATGACCTACTCAACGGCGGGGCAGGCGACGACACGCTCCTCGGCCAACTGGGTTCGGATACGATTTATGGCGGGCTTGGTGCCGATACCCTGTTCGGCGGCGTCGGCAACGATACGCTCGTTGGCGGAACCGAAGCCGGCGAGACCGAGAACACGACATTCCTGTCCGAGACCTTCGACGACGGCGCGAGCGGGTTTACATATGCCGACGACGCCTTCCGCAACACCGACAACGGGTATTACGCAAGTGGTTCGTCCGGGTCCGGCTCGGGCACGGACGGCCATGTCGAAGTAGAGCTCGGCGGCATCAACGGCACTGACATCACCGACGGCATGTCCGGCGGCTTCTCCAACAGCTTCAACGTCGGCGGCGCCGCGACCAACGCCCAGATCACATTCACCTACCAGCTCGACGCGTCGAGCAAGCTCGATCGCGACGAATATGCAGACGTTCTAATCAGCATCGACGGGCAGCTCGTCGGCCTGAACGGCAACGACTACGTCGTGCGCGACTGGGGCGGCGGCGACAATGACGGCTGGCAGACGGTCACCATCGACCTCGGCAACCTCTCGGCAGGCGACCACACGGTCACCCTTGGCGGCTTCCTGAACAAGAAAACCAGCTCCAACGAAGACGCGTTCATCAAGTTCTCGGAGGTCGAGATCACCGGCGATGTCGCCGTCGGCGAGGATTCGGGCGACGACGTGCTCGACGGCGGCGCGGGCGACGACAGCCTCGCGGGCGGCGCGGGCGACGACACGCTCGACGGCGGGACCGGCAACGACACCCTCGAGGGCGGCGCGGGCAATGACTCGCTGGATGGCGGGGCCGGAAACGACACCCTCGACGGCGGCGATGGCAACGACACGATCGAGGGCGGCCAGGGCGCCGACACGATCGACGGCGGTGCCGGCAACGATACGATTTATGGTGGATCGGACGGCGGCGGCAGCTCCGAGGTCGTGACCCTGGTCGACGAGGACTTCAACAGCGACGATGGCGGTTTCGCCTATGCCGACAACATGTTCCGCGGCGCCGATAACGGCGAGTACGCCAGCGGCACCTACAACAGCGGGAACGGCGAGATTTCGGTCGCCCTCGGCGGCATCGACGGCGACGACATCACCGACGGCATGTCCGGCGGCTTCAGCAAGGACTTCACGGTCAGCGAGACGTCCACCGGCAGCGAGCTGACGTTCAGCTACCGGCTGGAGATGAGCGGCGAATACGAATCGGACGAATATAGCGAAGTCCTGGTCAGCATCGACGGGCAGCTCTACGGCGTGGGTGGCCACGACTATGTCCTCAAGGTAAATGGCGACGGCGGCGGCGGCAGCGACTATGACAGCGGCTGGGTGACGGTCACGATTGACGTCGGCGACCTGGCACCGGGTTCACACACGGTCACACTCGGCGGCCATGTGAACAAGAAGACCTATTCCGACGAAGATTCCGAGATCAGCTTCACGAATGTCTCCGTCTCCGGCACCCAGGCCATCGCGGCCGACGAGGGCGAAGACGTCATCGACGGCGGTGCGGGCGACGACACCATCGACGGCGGTGCCGGCAACGACACCATCGACGGCGGCGCGGGGACCGACAACATCTACGCCGGCGACGGCGCCGACAATCTGACCTTCATCGGCGGCGAGAATGGTGGCGGCATCGACATTTACGACGGCGGCGTCGGTTCCGACACGCTGACCGTGTCGCTGACCCAGGCCCAGTTCGACGATTCCGACATCTACGCCGACCTTCTGGCGCTGCAGGAGTTCATCACGAACAACAGCGACGCGAACACCGACAGCGGTGCAACCGAGACCTTCTCCAATCTGGGCATTCGCGTCCAGGACATGGAGAATATTGTGCTGCTTGTCGATGGCGTGGAGACCGACATCCGGCTGCCGGACCTGTTCACCGAGAACGCCGATACCGTCGACTTCAACAATGTGGTCGCGGGCGAATATTTCGACGGCAGCCAGTATGACGCGCTCGACGATGACGACACGGTCACGCTTGCGGGGAGTGCCGCCGAGGCCACCGAGGCCGGGTTCGACACCAACGAAACCTTCCACGGCGGCGACGGCAACGACACGATCACCGGGCGCGGCCTGGATGACCGTATTGACGGCGACGCGGGCGACGACACGCTGACCGGTGGCGCGGGCAACGACACCCTCGACGGCGGCGACGGCAACGATACGCTGGCGGGCGGCGCGGGCAACGACACACTCCGCGGCGAGGCCGGCGACGATACACTGACCGGTGGCGACGGGAATGATTCACTCGACGGCGGCGCGGGCAACGACAATCTGGCCGGTGGCGACGGTGTCGATACCCTGGCGGGCGGCGACGGGGTTGACGTGCTCGACGGCGGTGCGGGCAACGATACGATCGACGGCGGCGCCGGAAACGACACGATCGAAGGCGGCATGGGTGCCGACACGATCGACGGCGGTGCCGGCAACGACACGATATTCGGCGGCGAGGACGGCGGCGGCGAACAGACGGTCTCGCTCATCGACGAGGACTTCAGCAGCGACGACGGCGGCTTCGCCTATTCCGACGGCCATTTCCGCGGTGCGGGGAATACGGACGATTCCGTGGGCACGTATGATTCCAACGCCGGCACGCTGTCGCTGACGCTTGGCAGCGACGACACCAGCGACGAATACGACATGGCGGGTGCGTTCACGAAGTCATTCACCGTCTCGGACGCCACAACGGATTCGACCCTGAGCTTCACCTACCGCATGGTCCACAATGACGGCTTCGAATCCAACGAGTACACGGAAGTGCTCGTGGAGATCGACGGCCAGCTCTATGGCCAGAACGGCAACGACTATATCGACCGCGCCTATGGCGACGGACAGGGCAACAACAGCTACTACGACAGCGGCTGGGTGACAGTGAATATCGACATCAGCGATCTCGCGCCCGGCACCCACGAGATCAAGCTGGGCGGATATCTCAACCAGAAGACCTATTACGACGAATATTCCGAGATCAACTTCTCCGATGTGTCGGTCTCGGGCACCCAGGGCACGGCCGCGGACGAGAGCGCCGATGTCATCGACGGCGGGGCGGGCGACGACACCATCGACGCAGGTGCCGGTAACGACACCATCGACGGCGGCGCGGGCACCGACGATATCTATGCGGGCGACGGCGCCGACAACCTGACCTTCGTCGGCGGTGAGAATGGCGGCGGCATCGACATCTACGATGGCGGTGTCGGCTCCGACACGCTGACCGTGTCCCTGACCCAGGCCCAGTTCGACAATTCGAACATCTTCTCCGACCTGCTGGCGCTGAAGGAGTTCATCGAAAATAACAGCGACGCCAACACCGACAGTGGCGCGACCGAGACCTTCTCCAATCTGGGCATCCGGATTCAGGATATGGAGACGCTGGTCGTCCTGGTCGATGGCGTGGAGACCGAGGTCAACCTGCCCGACCTCTTCACCGAGAACGCCGATACCGTCGACTTCAACAATGTGGTCGCGGGCGAATATCTCGACGGCACCCAGTATAACGGACTCGACGGCGACGATACGGTCACCCTGGCGGGCAATGCCGGCGAGGCATCCCAGGCCGGGTACGACACCAACGAAACCTTCCACGGCGGCGACGGCCACGACACGATCACGGGCCGCGACCTGAACGACCGGATCGACGGCGATGCGGGCCACGACACGCTCACGGGCGGCGGCGGCAACGACATCATCGATGGCGGTGACGGCAATGACACGCTCACCGGCGGCACCGGAAACGACACATTGCGGGGCGAAGCCGGCGACGACACCCTGGTGGGCGGTGACGGCAATGACAGCCTCGAAGGCGGTGCCGGCAACGACACCCTGACCGGCGGTACCGGCAGCGATACCCTCGATGGCGGCGACGGCAACGATGTCCTGACGGCGGGTGACGGCAACGACACCCTCGCCGGCGGCGCCGGGGTGGACACGCTCACCGGCGGCACGGGCAATGACAGCCTCGACGGCGGCGCGGGCAACGACACGCTCACCGGCGGCGACGGCGTCGATACGCTGACAGGCGGTGACGGCGACGACACCCTCGACGGCGGCACAGGCAACGATACGCTGACGGCGGGCGCCGGTAACGACACCCTGAGCGGCGGCGGCGATCGCGATACGCTGGATGGCGGCGACGGCGACGATACGCTTGACGGCGGTCAATCGAATGACGTGCTCATGGGCGGTGCGGGCAATGACATTCTGGATGGCGGCGACGGCACGGACATGGTCGACGGCGAAGCCGGCGACGACACCGCGACGATGGTCGGCGGTCAGCATGGCGGCGGCATCGACCAGTTCGACGGCGGCACCGGTACGGATACGTTGCGCCTGTCGCTGACCCAGTCCGAGTTCATCAACCCCAACATCTATGCCGACCTGCTGGCGCTGAAGACATTTATCGAGACCAACAGCGACGCCAACACGGATTCCGGCGCGACCGAAACCTTCACCCATCTCGGCATCCAGGTGCAGGATTGGGAAGATCTGGTGGTCCTCGTCGACGGTGTCGAGGTGGATATCGAGCTGCCTTCCTTGTTCACCGAGACTCCCGATATCGTCGATTTCGATACCGTCACGGCCGGAAGCTACGAAGCAGGCTCCCAGTACAACGCGCTTGCGCTCGACGACGTGGTCACCATGGCCTCGTCACTTGCCCAGGCCGCAGAAGCCGGGTTCGACACGACCCTCGACTTCCATGGCGGCGACGGCAACGACACGTTGATCGGCCGCGGCCTCGACGATCTGCTTTACGGCGATGCGGGCAACGACACGCTCACCGGCGGCGCGGGCGACGATACGCTCGTGGGCGGCGCGGGCAACGATACAATCACCGGCGGCGACGGCATGCGCGACAACCTGTCGGGCGGCGACGGCAATGACAGCATCACCGACCTCGACGGTGTGCTCGAGGCCCATGGCGGTGCGGGCAACGACGTCATCGCACTGACATTCGATTCCGACTGGGACGACGACAACAACAACGCGACCGACCCGGCATCCACCAACCGCATCTCGGGCGGTACGGGTGCGGATATCATCACCGTCACCATGGCAAGCCTCGGTTTCGCCATTGCGCTCGATGCCGACGGCGCGTCCGCCAGCGAGGATGACGGCAATGACACGGTTACCCTGACCGGCCTCTATGAAAGCTCGCTCATCACGCTCGGCGGCGGCAATGATATCTTTGTCGGCGGCAACGGCGACGACACGGTGGAAGGCGGCGCGGGGATCGACAACATCAAGGGTGGCCGCGGCAACGACATCCTGTTCGGCGACGACGGCAATGACCGGCTGCGGGGCCAGTCCGGTAACGACACGCTTTACGGCGGCGCCGGCAATGACCGGCTGCAGGGCCAGGGCAACAACGATATTCTCGACGGCGGCGAAGGCGTTGATAGGCTCGAGGGCGGCGGTGGCGACGACATCCTGTTCTTCGACCCCGGCCTCGAAACGGAGACCGATTTCGGCACCTTCTATGCCCTCGAAGATTCGAAGGTCACCGGTGGATCCGGCACAGACACCCTGCAGGGCAGCGCGCTCGGCGACTTCATCGATTTCAATAATGATGCGCTGTTCACGGACATCGAGATCGTGCGCGCCGGCGCGGGCGACGACTATGTTGTCGGCAAGATGGATACAACGCTCGACGACCAGTTCCTGGTCTTCGCCGGCGACGGCGACGATGTCGTCTCCTTCTTCTCGGTCACGACGGCCAATTTCGATCTGAGCCACATCGACCCGTCCTTCAACGCAACGACCGACACCTGGACCATCAACTACACCGGTAGCGGGTCGAGAACCGTCAATCTGAGCCAGGCGGACATCGTTGCGTCAGCCACCGGCGAAGTCGGCAACTGGGACCCCAGCTCAGGGCTCGGCAACCTGTTCCCGGGGAGCCCGAATTTCCTGTCGGCCAACTACATCGACGGCGGGTCGGGCGTGAACACCCTGTTCGGCTCGGAAGGTTCTGACATCATCTTCGGCGGCATCAACACCACAGATGACAAGACGCTAGCCACGTTCGATGACAAGATCTACGCCAATGGCGGCAACGATATTCTGATCGGTGGCGACGGCTACGACACCTATTACATCGCGCGCGACGGCGGCGATAACTTCATTTTCGACGGCAACACCAACACCGGCGGCTACTCCAACGGCCTCGTCTTCTTCGAAGGCTTCGAGAATGGCGACAATGTCACCATCGACTATGAAGACAGCAACGGCGCCGACAACGGCGTCGGTACCGGCGACGTCAGCTTCGTGAACAACCAGGACGGCACCTGGACGATTTCGTTCACCAGCAGCGAAGGCTCCGTGACCTTCGCCGGCCACGAAATCAGCGACATCAACCTGCAGGACAACAAGGAAGGCGGCACCGGTGGTATCACCGTGAAGTACCGCTTCAACGATGGCGGCACGACCAACGACTTCAGTGACGACACATATGACCTGACGCCGTAGGGCGCGGGAATAGCCGGATACCCTGCCGTTTTCCTGACCGGATCAACCGGTTTTTCAATCGATAAACAGCTTACGCCGCCGCTCCCGGCGGCGTCTTGCGTTCACGATGCGAGTCGCATTCGGTATCACCGTATGTCGCAATGTGGAGCGGTTTCGGTAATTAAATGAGTCAGAATGAGATGATACCGAAATTATATTACCACCAACCGCCGGTTCGCATGGCCTGAAAATTGCTTCTTCTATAGGCAGTTATGGTTTTGTGCATCGCAAGCCCGCCCATATTGGAATACGATAGTACCAAATATCGGAAAGCCTCGAGCCCATGATTACCTACCTCGACCATCTCAGCATCGTCCTCGGCGACCACACGCTCGGCCTCAACGGCGGCGCGGGTCGCGTCGGCGCGGGCACGACGGAAGACGAGACTTTCCTGTTCGGCGACGGTAACGACATTCTCGTCGGCGCCGGCGGCGACGACATCCTGACCGGCGGACTGGGCGAAGACGCCCTGTTTGGTGATGGCTATAGCAGTGTCGCGTCCGGTTCGGCCGCGAGTTACGACGACACCCTCGACGGCGGCGCGGGCAACGATCTGCTGGTCGGCGGCATGGGCAATGACAACCTCCAGGGTGGCGATGGCGCCGATATTCTGTTCGGCGACACCTTCGGGGACGATCAGGGCACCCATGGCTGGGGCGGCGGCTGGCTGGATCCCGCGTTCAACGCCGGGTCCGGCGCGGGTGCCGGCGGTGCGACCTTCAATTTCGACGACTTCATTTCCGGCGGCGACGGCGCGGATATCGTCTATGGCCAGTTGGGCAACGACGTGCTTCACGGCAACGAGGGTGCGGACACCATCCGCGGGGGTGTCGGCAACGACACCATTTATGGCGGCCAGGAAGATAATTTCGCGACCGAAGTGACCGTGTTGTCGGAAGATTTCAACAGCAACGATGGCGGCTTCGCCTATGCCGACGGTGCCTTCCGCGGCACCACCGCCGGCGCCTATGAATCCGGTTCCTATGATGGAGGCAACGGCGAAATCTCGGTCGCGCTCGGCGGCGTGAACGGCGACGACATCCTCGGCATGTCCGGCGGATTCAACAAGACCTTCGCCGTCGACAACAGCTCCACGAGCACACAGATCACCTTCCAGTACCGCCTGCAGATGTCCAGCGAGTTCGAGTCCGATGAATATGGCGAGGTGCTCATCAGCATCGACGGCCAGCTCTACGGCCTCAGCGGCAACGATTACATCGTACGCCAGGCGGGCAATGGCAACGGCGGCAGCGACTATGACAGCGGCTTCATCGAGGTCACCGTCGATCTGGGTACGCTTTCCGCCGGAAACCACACCCTGACCATGGGTGGCTTCCTCAACAAGAAGACCTTCTCCGATGAGGACATCGAGGTCAGCTTCACGAATGTCGAGATCAAGGGCACGCAACTGACCGACGATACGGACACCAGCGACGACACGCTGTTCGGCGAGTCCGGCGAAGACTCGATCTTCGGCGGCGCGGGCAACGACACGATCGACGGCGGCTCGGGCGCGGACACGATCGAGGGCGGAGCCGGCAACGACATCCTGACGGGCGGCGCACAGGAAACCGTGGCGACCGTCGTCGATGTGCTGAACGAGAATTTCACCAGTAATGACGGTGGCTTCGCCTACTCGGACGGTCACTTCCGCGGTGCGGGAACCACCGACGATTCGGTCGGCGCGTATAATTCGAATGCCGGTGAACTCGCCATCACCCTGGGCAGCGACAATACGAGCAACGAATACGACATGGCGGGCGCCTTCACCAAGACGTTCAACGTCTCGGACGCGACGGCCGGCACGACATTAAGTTTCACCTACCGCATGATCCACCATGACGGTTTCGAATCCAACGAGTACACGGAAGTCCTGGTCGAGATCGACGGCCAGCTCTACGGCCTCGGCGGCAATGACTATATCGACCGCGCCTATGGCGACGGCCAGAACAACAACAGCTTCTACGACAGCGGCTGGGTCACCGTGAATATCGATGTCAGCGACCTCACGGTCGGCAACCACGAGATCAAGCTCGGCGGCTATCTCAACCAGAAGACCCATTACGACGAGTATTCCGAGATCAAGTTCACCGACGTCAAGGTCATCGGCACGCAGGATGTGACCGAGGAAGACGGCATCGATACGATCTCCGGCGGGCTCGGTGACGACACCATCTCCGGCAATGACGGCGACGACATTCTCGACGGCGGTGCCGGCAACGACATCCTGACCGGCGGCGCCGGGCTCCGTGACTCCCTGACCGGCGGCGAGGGCAACGACACGCTGACCGACAGCGATGGCGTCCTCGAGGCCCATGGCGGCGACGGCAATGACGTGATCAACATCACCTTCGACGCGGCCTGGGACGATGACGCCAACGCCGGGACCGATCCCGCATCGACCAACAAGATATCCGGCGGCGCCGGCAGCGACGTCATCACCGTCACCATGGCGAGCCTCGGCTTCGCCATCGCGCTCGATGCCGATGGCGCCTCCGAGACGCCCGAAGACGGCAACGACAACGTGACCCTGGCCGGCCTCTATGAAAGCTCGCTTATTACACTTGGCGGCGGCAACGATGTCTTCGCGGGCGCCTCGGGCCTGCGCGGCGATGACGTGGTCTATGGCGGCTCGGGCAACGACAATATCCGCGGCCGGCGCGACGAAGACATCCTGTATGGCGGCGACGGTAATGACCGGCTGCGCGGCGACAACGAGAATGATCAGCTCTATGGCGGCGCGGGCGTCGATCGGCTCCAGGGCGGTAATCAGAACGACTATCTCGACGGTGGGGCCGGGGCCGACAGGCTCGAGGGCGGCAACCATGACGACATTCTGCTTTTCGACCCCGGTGCCGCGCTGCTCCTGGGTAGCGAAACCGTGTATGAGCTCGAGGACACGCTCGTCACGGGTGGCAGCGGCACCGATACGCTCCAGGGAAGCACGGGTGCAGACCTGATCGACTTCAACGACACGCGTCTTGTCAACGATATCGAAATCGTGCGCGCGGGCGCGGGTGACGATTATATCATCGGCCGCCTCGACACCTCGCTGGCCGACCAGTTCCTGGTCTTCGGCGGCGAAGGTGACGATCTCGTCTCCTTCTTCGCCGTCACGACCACGAATTTTGACCTCAGCCATATCGACCCGTCCTTCAATTCCACGACGGGGACCTGGACGATCGGTTATACGGGCGGCGGCGCGCAGTCCATCTCGTTGACCCAGGCTGAAATCGTGGCGTCGGCGGGCGGCGATGTCGGCAACTGGGACCCGAGCGTGGGCCTCGGCGGCAACTTCCCGGGCGCGCCGAATTTCCTGTCGGCCAACTATATCGACGGCGGCTCGGGCGTGAACACGCTGTTCGGCTCGGAAGGCTCGGACATCATCTTCGGCGGCATCAACACCACCGACGACCAGACTCTCGCGACCTTCGACGACAAAATCTATGCCAACGGCGGCAACGACATCCTCGTCGGCGGCAGCGGCTACGATACCTATTACATCGCGCGCGACGGCGGCGACAATTTCATCTTCGACGGCAACACCTACACCGGCAACTTCTCGAACGGCCTGGTGTTCTTCGAAGGCTTCGAGAATGGCGACAATGTCACGATCGACTATGAAGACGAGCAGTCCAACGATCTGGGCGTGGGCACGGCGGACGTGAACTTCGTCAACAATCAGGACGGCACCTGGACGGTTTCATTCACCACCAGCGGCGGATCCGCCACTTTTGCCGGCCACGAGATCAGCGACATCAACCTGCAGGACAATGCCGACGGCGGCACAGGCGGTGTCACCAAGGAGTACAAGTTCAACGACCACGGCACGGCCAGCTTCGCCGACGACACCTACGATCTGCAGTAGAACAGACGGCGATTCCCCGCCCATCGCCTTCACATTGAACCGCTAGACGCCCAGCCGCTGGGCGATCACACCGAACCAGCGCACCAGCGGTGCCGTCCGGTCGGTGCCGATCGCGAACTCCGCACCCCGCGCGCAGAGCGCATAGGCGCCCGCCGCCGTGACCCTGACCTTGTCCTCGGCCAGGCACATCGCCTCGTCCCACCAGTCCCCGTCATCCTTGTAGTGGACCACCAGCGCCAGCCGGACCGCCGTGTGGAACGTCGCGTAGGTGAGGAAATACTCCCGCGCGACGGCCGGTGACATCTCGGCAGGTGCATTCGCCACCGCGATGTCCGCCAGGCCGGACACGTTCGGCACATACTCGTCGGCCAGCAGCCAGGCGAAATCATCGAGCGCGTTGCGCGCGCCGCAATGTTCCCAGTCGAACCAGCCAATCGTGCCGTCGTCCTGTACCACCGCGTTGCCCGGCCGCGCGTCCCACTTCAGGAAACAGGGCTCGCCGGCCCGCAGGAGGTTCACCAGGCCGTCCACGTCGAGATCGGGCGCCGCGGCTTGCAGAGCCTCGCCGATCCGGTTCGGCGTGTCGATCAGGTCCCGCAGCCAGCTGTCGGCGACCCCCAGACGAACCACCTTGCCGTGCAGTTTCGTCTCGGCACCGATCCGGTGAATCTTTGCCAGTCCCGCAGCAGCAGACGACAGCAGATCGCGCGCGCGCGCCGGTTCACAGTCCATCAGGGCATGGGGCAGACGCTCACCGGCCAGATACTCCTGGATCAGCCAGACCCCGTCATAGGCATGGACCGCCGGCACCGGGGCGCCATGCTCGTGCAGGGTCTTGAGCACATTGGCTTCGAGCATCGAGCGTTGCGGTCGTTTACGGCGGGTCGCGATAACCGTCAGATCGTCAAGGTAAACCCGCACGGAACGGCGCGACTGGCTGGCAGGCCAGTCGACATCGGTCGCCTTCCGATCGAGAAGCCGCTCGCACGCGGCGGCGGCCTCATCGGCAAAGGCCTGCGGATCACGAACCCGGCGCGTCGCCACAACGACCCCTACGACCCTGCGAGGGCGGCGACACCCGGCAGGGTCTTGCCTTCGAGCCATTCGAGGAAGGCGCCGCCCGCGGCGGACACATAGCTGAAATCATCGGATACGCCGGCATGGTTCAACGCGGCGACCGTATCTCCACCGCCCGCAACAGACAGCAGACTGCCGGATTTCGTCAATTCTGCGGCCGCGCGGGCCACCGCGATGGTGGCCATATCAAACGGCTCGATCTCGAACGCACCGAGCGGGCCGTTCCAGAGCAACGTGCGCACCTCGGCAATGCGCGCCGCGAGCCCAGCCACGCTTTCGGGCCCGACATCGAGGATCATCTGATCGCCGGGCACCGCATCCACCGGCACCACGCGGCTCGCCGCGCCGGCCTTGAATTCTCCCGCGATGACCACATCGGACGGCAGCACCACCTCGCAGCCGATCTCGTCGGCCCGGGCAAGGATGCCGCGCGCCGTGTCCGCCATATCATGCTCACACAGCGATGCACCCACATCGATGCCCATGGCGTTCAGAAATGTATTCGCCATGCCGCCGCCGATCGCGAGATGATCGACACGCGTGATCATGTTCCCGAGAAGATCGAGCTTGGAGGCGATCTTGGCGCCGCCGACAACGGCCAATACCGGCCGTTGCGGATTGCCGAGCGCGCCATCCAGTGCCTCGAGTTCCGCCTGCATCAAGCGACCCGCATAGGCCGGCAGAAGATGCGCGACGCCTTCCGTGGACGCATGCGCGCGATGGGCCGCCGAAAAGGCGTCGTTCACATACGCGTCCGCCAGTTTGGCCAGTGCGCCCGCGAAGTCCTTGTCGTTCGATTCTTCACCCAGATGATAGCGGGCATTTTCGAGGACCAGAATGTCACCGTCGACCATCGCGCCCGAGGCATCGAGCGCCGCATCGCCGATACAGTCCGGCGCGAACGCGACCGGTCGCCCCAACACCGCGCCCAGTTCCTTGGCCACCGGTGCCAGCGACATCTCCAGCACCCGCTCACCTTTGGGACGTCCGAAATGGGACGTCACCAGGATTCTCGCGCCCTTGTCGGCCAGCTCCAGAATGGTCGGCGCCAGCCGCTCGAGCCGGGTCCGGTCCGTGACCTTTCCGTTCGCCATGGGGACGTTCAGGTCGGCGCGCAGCAAAACCCGTTTTCCGGCTGCATCAAGATCGTCGAGGGTGCGAAACGTGCTCATGTTGATTGGATTTCCGTGTGAACCGATGAGATGTGAACCGACGGGATACAGACGGGATGCAGCACCTGCGCGCCGGTGACCCCGTTATACCAGCGCGAAGATCACGGTACAGCAGGATGCGACATGATGGCCCGCCTCGTCCGCCCGCCTAGCCGACCCGCCGCATCTCGATCCGGCGCAGCAAAAGCATCAAACCGCTGCCGGCCAATGCCGCCACCACCAGTGTCGTCGGTGCCGAATCCCAGCTCTGCGTCACCGTGACGACCTTCGCCATCGCCACCGGGCCCACGAGCTGGCCGAGCTGCGAGCCCTGCATCATCAGGCCCGTCGTCGCACCCACCAGGGCAGCCGTCGGCGCAACGACCGCCGCGGTGGCGAAGAGACAGGCCGGAATGATTCCCGCGACGAAGGACAGGAAGATGGCCGCGCCCAGACGCACCCCGAAGGTCAGGCCCGCGTCATACATCAACAGCGCACTCGCCCCGACCAACGCGAAGGTCGTGATCACCAGCTTCCAGCGCGCCACCCCGCGATGGATTGCAATCCCGCCAACGACATTGCCGGCCACGTTGACCGCGGTCACGAACGCCGTCAGCGGCGCCACGCGTCCGAGCCCGAGGGATTCCGCCTCCACATAGAAGGTTGGAAGCAGCGCCACCACGGTCACATGGATCGACGAATAGGTCGCGAAGGTCAGTGCCAACACCAGCGGCCCGGCCCGGGTGAAGGTCCGCAGCGCCTGGCCGAAGGGTGGCGCAGCGGCCGGGGCCGCGATCACGCCCTTGTGGCGCGTCCCATAGGCAACGAGCAGCATCACCAGAATCGCCAGCACCCCGTTCACCGACCAAAGGCCGCGCCAGCCTGCGGCTTCCAGGATGACCGGCGTTACCAGGATCATCACGGCCACCCCGGCCGGCCAATACCCACCATAGAATCCGAAGATCAGCCGATGGTGGCGCGGTGCGGCAAACTGCAGGAAAAGCGCCGGCGCGACGGCAACGACCACCACGAAGCCGAACCCTTCGAGGACGCGGCTTGCCAGCAGCATCGCGAACCCCTCGGCGCCCGCGCCAACGAAACTCGCCGCAGCCATCGCCACGAAGCCGGACAGCAGCAGCTTGCGGTGCCCCAGCCGGTCTCCCAGCGCGCCGGCGAACATGCCGAACGCGATCCCCAGCAGGTTGAAAATGGAAATGATCCAGACCCCCTCTTCCAGGGTGAGGCCAAGTTCGGCCTGCATTACCGGCAACGCGACAGGCGCCTTGCCGATCTGGAAAGCCGCCGTGACCGATGCCAGGACGACGACGGTCACGGCAAACCAGTTGGTCCGCAGCCGCGGCGCACCCGTGGGGGTGTCGTGCAAACTCATGAAGCGCGATCAGGCTTTCGGGGCGATATGGAGATAGAGCCGCGGGCCGCTGAGCGACACCGTGGGTCGATAATGGTCGGCCTTGTGATGGGGCACCACATCGCGGATCAGCGAATCGAGCATCCAGGCCTCGCCGCCGGTGTTGACCACCAGCACCGCATGCTGGCGATTGCGGTTCTGATCGAGGACCAGCACGATCCGCATCCGCGCCGGGTGGAAGCCCACTTTCTCCAACAGCTTGAACTTGGCCATCGCGAAGTCTTCGCAGTCGCCGCCATTCTTGAAGAAGGTCGCCGTGTCGGCCCAGAAATCGCGCAGCCCGTAATTGTCGATATCCTCGATATACGGCATCCGGTTGGCGAAATCGTTGACCATGCGCATGCGTTCGTGGGGGCTGAACGCGCCGGCGGCCTGGAATATCGCGTCCGTCGTGCCGCCGCCGACGGCGGATACCGGCACGGTCTTGACCACATTCTGCGCGAAATTCGAGGCGATCTCGGCCTCGAGCGGCTTTATCGCCGCACGCGCGCGCGGCAGCTTCTTGACCGTGCTGCCGATGAAATATTCCCGTGTGCCGAACAGCGCCGGAAAGCCGCTTCCGGGCTTGGAGACATCTTCAACTCCGGCGGCCGCCACCGTCGCCCAGGATGACATTCCCGCCAGTGAGGCGACCGCACCGGCACCAAGTGCCGAAAGAAAGGCCCGTCGTTCCAATTTACGCCGCTCCGTGGGAAAGCCCGTTAAGCTTTCATTAAGCGAGAAGCTATCACCGCAATCCACCAAGCCCCAATCACTATTTCGTCGCGTGGTTAACGCGCGGCGCAGGCGAAAAACGGACTATCCGGCGAGCGCGACCGCCAGATCGAGCAGCATCTCGTCATTCCCGTGGCCGGCGATCACGCCCAATCCCACCGGGCCGTCCGGGGTTTCACCCAGCGGCAGAGAGACCTGCGGAAGGCGTGCCAGCGGGGCGGCACAATTATAGAGCTCGTTCCGGGTACGCAAATCGTCATAGACATCCTCGCCGGCACGGGCCACGGGTGCTGCCGCGGGTGCGGCCGGAACCAGCAGGATCGCATCGTCACCCAGGGTACCGGCCATATAGCCGTCGATCATCGCGCGTTTTGACATGGCATCGGCGATATCGGCCGGCCCGTAGGCGCCGCCGGCCTCGAACCGCTCCCGGAAATACGGGCCCATCTCCGGGTCCGCCGCCCGCATCCACGCCAGATGTGAAGCGGCGGCCTCCGAGCCCCGCGTCACCTGCATCGCCTGCTGCCAATCCGGATAGCCGCCCGCCAGCCCGGCGCGTTCGCTCGGGCGGATCGGCTTGGCCGCTCCACACAATTCTTCCACACGCGCGATCGCGGGGGCCAGCGCCGCACGCACATCGTCATCCATCAGCGCGAAGGCATCCTCGGCGATCAGCACCCGCGTCGGCGGCGGCTTGTCGGCCCAATCCAGAAGCACCGGCGCGATCCACCTGAACAGGGGCGCTTCGCGGGCAAACCAGCCGCAGGTATCGAGGCTCGGGGCCAGCGGCATGATTCCCGCCAGCGGCACCCGACCGTGGCTGGGCCGGATGCCATACAGGCCGCAAAACGACGCCGGCACACGCACCGATCCGCCCGTGTCCGTGCCCAACGCAAAATCCACCAACTCCGACGCCACGACCGATGCCGAGCCCGACGACGACCCACCGGGTATCCGTCCCGCTGCGCGGGGATTGACCGGCGTACCGTAATGGTAGTTTTCCCCGATCAGGCCGTAGGCGAACTCCTCGGTGATGGTCTTGCCCGCCATTTCGGCACCGGCATCGAGGAGCAACTGCACGACGGCGGCGTGGCGTGGGGCCGGGTCGTGGCTGGCATACCAGTCCGGATTGCCCGCCCCCGTGACGATCCCCTCGACATCGATGATGTCCTTGACCGCGAATCGCAGCCCCCCGAGCGGCCCGTCGGATGCCCCGGCGACGGCCACCCTGTCGATATGGCTGCAAAAGCCCGACACGAATGTCCCGAAAAGATCACTCAAATCACTCTCCCCCATCACCTGCCGGGGAGTCTATGTCCGCGTGCGCCGCCGGCCAAGCCACCGCCAACACATACTCGCCCGGCGCGTCCGCCCGCGACCAGGTCGACGTCACGACAGATTACCCCGCGCCCTTTTCATGCGCCGAATTCGCGCAGACCCGGATCGAATTTCCCATGCGCCGCAATGCGCGGGGGGTGGCCATCCAGGGCACGGTGCAGGTCGTCGTCATCATGATCATGCGCCGCGTCGCCACAGGGCTTCAGTGCTTACCCGGTCGCGCGCCCGTCTCCGGCGATGTGCCCCAGCGGCAGCGCGGTGCGATAGCTGACCTGCTTCAGCGCGAAGCTCGACTTGATGCTCGCCACGCCGGGGATTCTGGTCAGATGCTCCAGCAGGAAATGCTGGAACGAGTCCAGGTCAGGCGCCACCACCCGCAGCAGATAGTCGCTATCGCCGGTCATCAAATAGCACTCCATGACTTCGGGTCGTTCGACGATCCGCCGCTCGAATTCCTCCAGCGCATTGTCGACCTGGCGCTCCAGAGACACCTGCACAAAGACGCTCACCGGCAGGCCGATGGCGGCCGGGTCGAGCAGCGCGGCGTAGCGCCGGATATATCCCTCTTTCTCAAGGTTGCGGACCCGACGCAGGCAGGGCGACGGCGACAGATGCACCTTCCGGGCGAGGTCCGCATTGGCCATGCGCGCGTCGGCCTGGAGTGTATCGAGAATGTTTCGATCAATCGTATCGAGATCATTTATTGGCATATTCCGCCCCATCAACAGGTTCTAGACAATTTCTATTGCTTGAATTGACGATATTCGAGCCATGTTCGCAACTCTCGAGGTCGGCCGAACTGTTACGATCAGGGTCTTCTCAGCCGACTCCGGAAAAGCCGATGCCCCGCCGCAAAGCCGACCCCAGGACGATCCTCTCGAATGTGGACATCCCGACCCTCGAGGCCCTCGAGCGCAAAATCCTCTGGCTCTCGTCATGGATGATCCACAACGCCAACCATCTGCGTGAGAACCATGACGGGCTGAAGGTCGGCGGCCATCAATCGTCCTGCGCCTCCGCGGCGACGCTCCTGACGGCACTCTATCTCCATAGTCTGCGCGCCGAAGACCGGGTCGCGGTGAAGCCCCACGCCTCGCCGGTATTTCACGCGATCCAGTATCTGCTGGGCCGCCAGGACCTGGCCAAGCTTCAGGATTTCCGCGCGCTCGGCGGCGCCCAGTCCTACCCGTCGCGGACCAAGGACACCGACGACGTGGACTTCTCCACCGGCTCCGTCGGTCTCGGGGTCGGCGCCACGCTTTTCGGGGCGATGGTGCGCGACTATGTGCATCATCACGGCATGGCCGAGGGCCGCCCGAACGGCCGGCTGGTCGCGCTCATGGGCGACGCGGAGCTGGACGAAGGCAACGTCTTCGAAGCGCTGCTCGAAGGCTGGAAGCACGACGTACGCAATCTGTGGTGGGTGATCGACTACAACCGCCAGAGCCTCGACGGGGTCGTGCACGATTATCTGTTCCAGCGCATCAAGGACTTCTTCGGCACCGTCGGCTGGAACGTGGTCGAACTGAAATACGGCAAGCTGCAGGAGGCCGCGTTCCAATTGCCCGGCGGCGATGCGCTGCGTAATTGGATCGACGAATGTCCGAACCAGCTTTACGCCGCGCTGACGTATCAGGGTGCCGATGCCTGGCGGACCCATCTGAAAACAGACATCGGACGGGTGAAAGGCGTCAAGGCGCTGCTCGACGACCATGACGACGACGCCCTGCAGCGCCTGATGACCAATCTCGGCGGCCACGACATGGCCGCCACCCTCGAGGCCTTCGCGGATGTCGGCGACGACGACACGCCGCAATGCTTCGTCGCGTATACGATCAAGGGTTTCAACACCCCGCTGGCCGGCCACAAGGACAATCACTCCGGCCTGATGAACCCGGACCAGATGGCGGCCTTCAAGACGAGCCACGCCATCCGCGACGGCCATGAATGGGACCTCGCCGAGGGGCTCGACCTGTCCGAGGACGCCATCCGCGCTTTCCTGTCCGACGTGCCGTTCGCCCAGCGGCCCCATCCCGATCCCAGCCCGAAGATTCCCGTCGCGGCGCTGCCCGCCCCCAGCGACAAGCGCATGTCGACCCAAGAGGCGTTCGGGCAGATCCTCAACGATCTTGGCCGGGGCGACAGCGAACTGGCGAGCCGGATCGTCACCACCACCCCCGACGTCACGGTCACGACCAATATGGCCGGGTGGGTCAACCAGCGCGGGCTGTTCCACCACGAAGACACCGCAGACGTATTCCGTGACGAGAAGGTGCCCTCGGCGTTCAAATGGTCGATGAGCCCCGAGGGCCAGCATATCGAGCTCGGCATCGCGGAGAACAACCTGTTCCTGTTGCTCGCCGCGGCAGGCCTCTCGGACAAGCTGTTCGGCGCCCGGCTGCTGCCGGTGGGCGCGCTGTATGACCCGTTCATCGCGCGCGGCCTCGATTCCCTGAACTACGCCTGTTACCAGGACGCCCGTTTCATGGTCGTCGCGACCCCATCGGGGATCACGCTCGCGCCGGAAGGCGGCGCCCACCAGTCGATCAACTCGCCCCTGATCGGCCTTTCCCAGCCGGGCCTCACATCGTTCGAACCCGCCTATGCCGACGAACTTGCCCACATCATGCAGTGGGGCTTCGGACATATGCAGGCCGACGACGGTGGTTCTGTCTATCTACGGCTTTC
This sequence comes from Alphaproteobacteria bacterium, assembly GCA_039980135.1. Lineage (NCBI taxonomy): Bacteria > Pseudomonadati > Pseudomonadota > Alphaproteobacteria > Alphaproteobacteria bacterium. Next base: position 868,063 of record JBDXCV010000003.1, on the reverse strand, counting down.
GACCCTGGCCATCGACCAGCCCACGCGCGACTTCGCACCCGTCGCCGACGACGTTCTCGCCGGCGCCTATTGGCTGCGCGAACCCGCACCCGACGCGGAACTCGCGATCGCCTACACCGGCGTCGTCGCACCGGAAGTGATCGCCGCCCATGACGCGTTGCTGGAGGATATCCCCGGCGCCGGGCTGCTGGCGGTCACATCGGCCGACCGGCTCTACGCGAATTGGCAGGCGGCGACCCACGCCCATGCACGCGGACCAGACGTCGCGCCGTCCCATATCGACAACCTGCTGGGCCGGCTCGCCCCGGACGCCGGTATCGTAACCGTGCTCGACGGGCATCCCGCGACCCTGGCCTGGCTGGGCGGGGTCGCCAGCCATGACGTCGCAGCGCTGGGGGTCGAAAGCTTCGGCCAATCCGGCAACCTGGCCGACCTCTACCGGACCCACGGGATCGACGCCGACGCCATCCTCGACGGCGCGGCGGCGGTTATCACCAAGCGCATGCGCAAGCGTGGCGACGTGCAGCACATGGCCGCCGAATAGGGCCGGGCGGGTTTAAAACCCGCCCCTACACTGGACCGAAACATCAGCATTGGCTGTAGGGGTGGGTCTCTGACCCGCCCGCCAACGCGCAGCGCGAAGAGAAACCCGGATAAAAGTGCGGGCTAGTTGCTATGAATCGCGGTCGGCGGCTTTGCGCTCCTGCCGGGCGATGTAGACTACCGCGCCGACGATCACGGCCCCGCCGACCCAGGTCCAGATAGTCGGCACCTCGGCAAAGATCAGAAACCCCAGCGACGATGTAAAAATCAGTCGGGAATAATCATAGGACAGCACCGCCGACGCCTCCGCCGCCGTGAAGGCGCGCACGAGGCAGATATGCGCACCCAGCCCCACCGCGCCCAGCATCGCCATCCAGAACAGGGCCATCGGCGTCGGCCACGCCCAGGCAAACAGCGCCGGCACCAGGGTGAATGGCACCGATCCGATCGCCAGCCAGGCGACGGTCGTTGTCGGCGCGTCATCCTTGGACAGGTATCGAATCAACAGGTTCGATCCGGCGATGAACACCGCCGAGATCAGCGGCAGCGCAAACAGCGGATTGACGTCTGACACGCCCGGGCGCAACACGATCCAGACCCCGGCGAAACCCACCAGTGTCGCGATCCAGCGCCGGGCCCGCACCACCTCGCCGAGAAAAAGCGCGGCGCCCATCATCCCGAACAGGGGTGCAGCAAATGTCAGCGCCGAGACCTCGGCAAGGGGCAGATTGGCCTGGGCGGTGACCAGCAGAATGAGCCCCGTCATGGAGAAGGCAACGCGTAGCAGCTGGCCGGTCGGGTGCGCCGAACGCAGCGCGGTGCGCCGGTGGACAATGATCCAAGGCAGGATCAGCCCGAGCAGCACCAGCGAACGCCAGAAAGAAATGATCAACGGGTCGGCGCCCGCATCCACGGCGAAGCGAACCCACACACCATGGGTGCCAAAAAACAACGATGCGCCCAGCATCCAGATCGCACCGCGTATCGGTGCGGGCAGTTTGGCGAAGGCGTCAGACAACCCGGTTGGGGACCATTTCGCCCGCGAGAAGAAAGTCGAGCCCGTCAAGCAGCATATCGCCCATCGCCGCGCGCGAGCGCTCGGCACCGCTGCCGATATGCGGCGTCATGAACACGTTGGGCAATTCGAGATAGGCCGGATGGATGCCGTTCGGTTCGCCATTGAAGACATCCAGCCCCGCCGCCGCGACCTTGCCGGATCGCAGGGCATCGACCAGCGCGTCATCGTCGACCAGTTCACCGCGGGCGATATTCACGACGATCGCGCCATCCGGCAACAGCGCGATCCGCTCGGCGTTGAGAAAACCTCTCGTCTCGGGGGTCGAGGGCGCGCAGATCATGAAGAACGGACTCTCGGGCAGCAAACCCTCGATGCTGGTGAAATAACTCGCGCTCTTCTCCTGTTCGAAGGGCAACCGGGTGCGGTTGTGATAGCGGATCGTCATGTCGAAGGCCCGCGCCCGGTCCGCGACCGTCCGGCCGATCCGGCCCATGCCGAGGACTCCCAACGCCGAGCCGGTGATCTCCTTGCCGATCATCTGGCGGGGCGACCAGCTGGTCCATTCGCCGGCCCGCATCATCGCGGCGCCCTCCGTCGCACGCCGTGCGGCACCCAGAAGCAACAGCATGCCGATCTCCGCCGTCGGGTTTGTCACCGCGTCGGGCGTATTCAGCACCGCGACACCCCGCGCCTTGGCCGCGTCCGTGTCCACATGATCGAGACCGACGGACAGGGTAAGAATCGCCCGCACGCTGTCGGGCAGCCGGTCAATGGTCGCGGCGTCCATCGGCTCGGTCACGCAGATCAGCAGCGCGTCCATCCCAACAGCACCCGCAACCAGTTCGTCGGCGTCCATGATGTGGTCGTCTTCATTGATCACCGCATCATAGTCGGCGGCGAGCCGGTCCTCTGTCGCTGCGAAGTGGCGCCGGGTTACAAGAATTTTCGGCTTGTCGTTCATCCGCTCAGGCTCTGCTGCAATCGCCGGCTTCGCGGCCGGCATTTTCGGTGATGCCTGCACCATCCCACCCCAGTAGAGTGCGGGCAACAGACATCCCAACAGATACAGGGAGCGCGCGCATGCGGCTCGAAGGAAAATCAGCGATCGTGACCGGTTCGGGCTCGGGCTTCGGCGAAGGCATTGCCAGGACTCTGGCCCGCGAGGGCACCGCAGTGATCGTCAATGACGTCAACAAAGACGGGGGAAACCGGGTGGTCGCGGAGATCACTGACGCGGGCGGCCGCGCGGTTTTTAGTCACGCCGATGTGACCGGTGCGGGCGCGGTACAGGCCATGGTCGATCAGGCAGTCGAGGCCTTCGGCGGGCTGGATATCCTGGTCAACAACGCCGGCGTTTCTCACAAGCGCAAGCCCATGCTCGACGTCACCGAAGACGAGCTCGACCGCATCCTCGCGGTCAACCTGAAGGGGTTGTTCCACACGGCCAACGCCGCAATCCCCGCGATGCGCAAGAATGGCAGCGGCGCGATCATCAACATCGCCTCGACGGGCGCGGTGCGCCCGCGCCCAGGCCTCACCTGGTACAACGCGACCAAGGGCGCGGTGACGACCCTCACCAAGTCGATGGCCGTCGAACTCGCCGACGACAAGATCCGGGTGAATGCGGTGAACCCGGTGGCGGGCGACACGCCCCTGCTGGCGACGTTCCTGGGCGAGGACACGCCGGAGAACCGCGATGCGTTTCGCCAGACCGTACCGCTGGGCCGCCTCTCCACGCCGGAAGACGTAGCGAATGCGGTGTTGTTCCTCGCCTCCGACGAGGCCGAACTGATCACCGGTGTTTGTCTCGAAGTCGACGGCGGGCGATGTATCTAGAGCGGTCGGCTAAGCCGGGCCCTGATCGAGCATCTGGCGCAGGGTATCGCGCACCCGGCGGTGCATCGCCTCGAAGGGTTTGCGGTCGAAGCGCAGGCGGGCGCCACAGCGCGGGCGCTGTCTTTCGATCTCCGCAACCACGCTCTCGGCCATGGTGAACATCACGAAACGGTCGCGCGGCAGGACCTGGGTCATCGAGCCGGCATCATCGTCGCCGATATCCAGGCGAATGGCGCTCGACCGGAAATGCTCGAAGCCGGGATGGGGGCTCGGCTCGATATCCCGCAGCGTGGCACGGATGTCCGCCACGGTCGTGTCACGAATCTTAACGAGGAACGCCTGCGCGGGCCCCGGATCGGCACCGTTCCGGCGCTGCATGACCTCGCGGTGCTCGGGTGCCTTGCCGATCACGTCAAAGCATTCGACAGCTGCCATATCGAGCGTATAGACATCGCGCGGCGTCTGGGCATGCGCCCAGCCGCCGGCCATGATCAGCAGCGCCGACAGCGCAGCCAGGATATATCGCAACTGCATACGCCTATCCTGCGTGGACGACGCCCGCGAGCTCTTTATGGGTCGTCATCCAAACCCAGTCCACATTCATCACCGCCTCGATCGCGGCCCTGAACTCGATCGCGCCATAGGGCCGGCCGAAGACATGGGCGTGGGCGGTGATGTCGATCACGGCAGGCGGGCGGCCGATCGTGTCGTACTTCTCGACGATGCGCTTCAGCACATCGGAATAGGCCTGGGGCGGGTTGCCGTAGCGCATGTAGAGCGGCAGGTCGTTGATCTCCATGGTGAACGGGATCGCGGCCAGCGGCCCGGCCTTGGTATCGATCCGATACGGCAGGTCGGTGTTGAAATAGTCGATGTGCCAGGCAAAGCCGTTTTCGACCAGCAGCTCGGCCGTGTTCGGGCTCGGCGTGCCGCGCGGGCTCGCGAACCCCTTGGGCGCCTTGCCGACCACGTCTGCGAACAGCGCGGCACCCTTTTTCAGCTCGGCCTCTTCCTCGGCGCGCTCCTGATAGACCGGCAGATTATTCTGCATCCAGGCATGGGCGCCGATGAAGTGCCCGTCGCCGTCGATCCGGCGCAACAGCTCGGGCCACTTCTCGGCGATGATACCGCTGGCATAGGTGCCGCAGGGCACGCCCAGCTCGCCGACGATATCGAGCAGGCGCGGTGCGCCATGGGTCATGCCGTACTCGCCCCAGGAGCGTGATTGCGTGTCCAGATGCCCCGCCTTCAGGGGGTTGCCCATGGGGCCGATGCCGGGCGATGCGTCATCGGTCCACGCCTCGCACATGATGTTGACGGAGACGGCGAGCGCCTTGCCTTCGGGCCAGCCCTTCGGCGGTTCTTGATTGGACATGAGTTACCCCCTGATGTTCGTGTTCTCGGCCTGTGTTTCTTGGGCAGCCATTCTTGCGATGGGCGCGCTGCCCTGTGATGATATGCATGATGATACCGCAAGGACGCACTTAAAACCGCCGCGATTGCCGGTGGAAGACATAATTTTCCGACAGGGACCGACGCAATGCTCAAGACCACAATTACCGGGAGCCTGCCCAAGCCGTCATGGCTGGCTCAGCCCGAAAAACTCTGGGCCCCATGGGCCGCGGAAGATCCGGCCCAGCTCCTGGAAGCCAAGCATGACGCCGTCCGCCTCGCGATCCGCGACCAGGAACAGGCCAGCATCGATATCGTGACGGACGGCGAGCAGTCCCGGCAGCATTTCGTCCACGGCATCCTCGAGAAGATCGAGGGCATCGATTTCGACAAGAAGACCCGGATCGGCATCCGCGACGACCGCTATGACGCCGACTGCCCGACCGTCGTTTCCGAACTGAAACGCTCAGGCTCCATTCACGGCGACGAGGTGACATTCGCCCGCGCCCAGACCGATCACGACCTTAAATTCACCATGCCCGGGCCGATGACCATCGTCGACACCCTGGCCGACGAGCATTACGGCGACCGGCCAAAGATGGCGATGGCGTTCGCGGAGATCCTCAACGCGGAAGCCAGGGAACTCGTCACCGCCGGGGTGAATGCCCTGCAGTTCGACGAGCCAGCCTTCAATGTCTATCTCGACGCGGTGCCGACCTGGGGTGTCGAGGCGCTCAACCGCGCCGTCGAAGGGCTCGACTGCACGACCGCCGTGCACATCTGCTACGGCTATGGGATCGAGGCGAACCTGCAATGGAAGGCCACGCTCGGCGATGTCTGGGACCAGTATGAGGCGATCCTGCCCGCACTTGCCGGCAGCGACATCGACCAGGTCTCGCTTGAGTTCGCGGGCTCGCGGGTGCCGATGGAAGTCATCAAGCTGCTCGACGGCAAGAAGGACGTGCTCGTCGGCGCCATCGACGTGACCACATTGACGGCAGAATCCCCCGAGGAGGTCGCCGCCGTAATCCGCCACGCGATGGAGTTCACCTCGCCCGAACGCATCTTCCCCTGCACCAATTGCGGCATGGTCCCCCTGCCCCGCGAGGTCTCGCAGGGCAAGCTCAAGGCGCTCGGCGCGGGCGCGGCACTGGTTCGCGCGGAAATCTGACCCGATGGCGCATTTCGACATCAACGGTGTGCGCCTCTGGGTCGAGGACGAGGGCTCAACAGACCTTCCACCGCTGTTGTTCGTGCATGAGTTCGGTGGCGATCATCGCGTATGGCGCGAGCAGGTCGATCATTTCCGCGGCCGCTACCGCTGCATCACCTACAACGCGCGCGGCTATCCGCCCTCCGACGTGCCGGACGACGCGGACTCCTACGGCCAGCAGATCGCGCTCGATGATCTATTGGGCGTGCTCGACTCGCAGGAGGTCGACAAGGCCCATCTCATCGGCCTCTCCATGGGCGCGTACAACATCCTGCGCTTCGCCCTCGACCATCCCGCACGGGTCCTGTCCCTGACCGCGGCCAGCGGCGGGTCGGGTTCCTACCCACCCACCCGCGAACAATTCCTGCGAGAATCCCGCATGGTCGCCGAGATGTACCTGGCCAGCGAGACCCTCGCCGGATCGGGGATGTTCGACGGGCCGACGCGTATCCAGCTCAAGGCCAAGCGCCCGGACATCTGGCAGGAAGGCGCGGATTACTTCACCGGCTTCTCCCCCATCGGCGCGGGCAACACGCTGCGCCAGGTCCAGTGCGAGCGGCCCTCGCTGTATGATTTCGAGGATGCGCTTTCGGCACTCGCCGTGCCAACGCTTTTGATGATCGGCGACGAGGACGAACTCGTCATCGACACGAATGTATTTCTGAAACGCATCATGCCCCATGCCGGGCTGCTGATGCTGCCGAAGAGCGGGCATCTTGTGAATGTCGAGGATCCCGTGGTGTTCAACCGCGCCGTCGACGAGTTCCACGCGGCAATCGCCGCCGGCCAATGGCCGACCCGGCCGGCCGGATCCACATCTGCAAACGTCTATACCCCCGAGGAGAGCGCATGAGCGCCGGCCAGAACCCCAGCCACCATATTGTTTCCACAACGGCGCTCAAAACCTTCGTGAAGGAGATTTTCCGGGCCTCCGACGTGGCCGATGATCATGCCGAGACCTGGGCCGACATCCTTGTCTGGGCGAATGCGCGCGGGATGGATTCCCACGGCGTGCTGCGGGTGCCCCGCTACATCGCCTACATGAAGAACGGCAATATCCACGCCCGGCCCGACATCAATGTCGAGAAGCGCGCGGGGGCCATCGCCATCCTGGATTCCGACTGGGCCCCCGGCCCCGTGGCCATGACCATGGCGATGGACGAGGCGATCGGCCGGGCACGGGAATGTCATGTCGGCTGGTGCATCGTGCGCAACATCACCCATGGCGGCGCGATCGGCTACTACGCGCTGCAAGCCGCACGCGCGGGCTTCGCGGGCATCGTGATCACCGCCTCGCGGCCGATGATGGCCTATCACGGCTCCCGGGTGGCCGGCGCCTCGACCAACCCGCTGGCCATCGCCGTGCCCGGCGGCGAGCATCCGCCACTGGTCCTCGACATGTCCACGTCCACCGTTTCCATGGGCAAGATCCTGTCGGCCCAGGACAGCGGCACCCCGATCCCCGACGGCTGGGGCCTGGACGCCGAGGGCCACAACACCAACGACGCCAACGCGGTGAAGACGCTCATGCCGCTCGGCGGCGCCAAGGGCTCCGGCCTGTCGATGATGATCGAGTGCATGGTCAGCCTGTTCGCCGGCAACCCGCTGGTCGAACCCAACATCCGGCCCGGCGCCGACCCCACGGGCTATCGCCAGAACGGGCTGGCCGCGGCGATCGATATTTCCGCCTTCACCGACCTCGACACCTACCGGGACGAGATCGATCAGCTGGCGAAAGGGCTCAAAGCGCTGCCCAAGGCGGACGGGGTGGACGAAATCTATGCGCCGGGGGAACGCGGCGATGCGATCCTGGCCGAACGGACGAAAAACGGCATCCCGCTGCCATCGGGCACCTGGGACCGGCTGAAGGCCGAAGCCGACGCGCTGGGCATTGGCATGCCGGCGACGCTATAGCGGCCTGGCGGCGCCGTCTCCGACCAAATGCTGATACCGGACCGCTACCCACCGTGCTGATGGGGGTCCATACTCGCTCTCAGGTTTTGAGAAAAGTCCGGACAACCGGACCAGGACAACCAGTACTACACGGGAGAGAAAACGATGAAAGCATTGATGATCGGCACGGTTGCCGGCGCGGCACTGGCCGTGTCGCTGGCCAGTGCCCCGGCCCAGGCAAACTGTGATGCTGGCGAAATCCAGATCAAGTTCGCTCATGTGACCAACACCGACAAGCACCCCAAGGGCATCGCGGCGACGCTTCTCGAAAAGCGCGTCAACGAGGAGATGAACGGCAAGGCCTGCATGGAGGTGTTCCCGAACTCGAGCCTGTATGACGACAACAAGGTCCTGGAAGCCATGCTCCAGGGCGATGTCCAGATGGCGGCGCCGTCGCTTTCGAAGTTCGAGACATTCACCAAGAAGTTCCGCCTCTTCGATCTGCCCTTCGTGTTCGAGGATATCAACGCGGTGGACCGCTACCAGAACTCGCCCGACGGGCAGAAGCTTCTCCGCTCGATGGAGCGTAAGGGATTGCTGGGCCTGGCCTTCTGGCACAACGGCATGAAACAGATGTCGGCCAACAAGCCGCTCATCTCGCCAAAGGATGCTGCGGGGCTCAAGTTCCGGGTGCAGCCGTCCGACGTGCTGGTCGCGCAGTTCGAAGCGCTCGGGGCCAATCCGCAGAAGATGGCCTTCAGCGAAGTCTATGGCGGTTTGCAGACCAAGGTTGTCGACGGGCAGGAGAACACCTGGTCGAATATCTACGGCAAGAAGTTCTTCGAAGTGCAGGACGGGACCACCGAGACCAACCACGGCATCATCGACTATCTCGTCGTGACGTCGACGGATTGGTGGGAAGGCCTACCGGATGACGTCCGCGACCAGCTTGCGACGATCATGCAAGAGGTCACGGCCACCCGGAACAAGGAAGCCACCGCGGTGAACGAACGCGCCAAGCAGCTCGTCATCGACGCCGGCGGCGAGGTCCGCAAGCTGACGCCGCAACAGCGTCAGGACTGGATCAACGCCATGAAGCCGGTCTGGGAGAAGTTCCAGGGCGAAATCGGCATCGACACGATCGAGTCGGCGGTGTCCTACAACAAGAGCAGCTAGTTTCTGCTGGCCGGACCGGCGCGTTCACACCGCCGGTCTGCAACCGTGAAAACCGCCGGGCGGGAATTATTCCGCCCGGCGGCGCACGGCGTTGAAGGGGGAGGTTCGGCGACGATGGAACGTCCGGGGGCACTGGGACGCTGGGTCAACGAGATCGAGGAGACCTTTATCGCGGTCATCCTCGGACTGATGACGCTTGTTACCTTCGCCAACGTGATCGCCCGCTACGTCTTCAACGACAATATTCTCTGGGCACTCGAAGTCACCGTCTTCCTGTTTGCCTGGCTGGTCCTGATCGGCGCATCCTACTGCGTCAAGACCACGGCCCATCTCGGGGTCGACCTGATCATCAATGCCCTGTCCCCGACCCCGCGGCGCATCATGGCGCTCATCGCCGTATCCGCCTGCATCGCATTCAGCGTCCTGCTCCTCATCGGGTCCTGGCAGTATTGGGAACCCTTCGTCGGCAAACGCGCCTGGTACCAGGTCGATGACATCGTGATGCCGGAGTTTCTGCAGTTCCTCGCCGACTGGCTGAACGAGGGTGAACGCTATGACAAGATGCCGCGCTTCATCCCCTATTTCAGCCTGCCGCTGGGAATCGCGCTTCTGACCTTCCGCTTCATCCAGGCCGGCTGGCGCATATTCACCGGCCGGCAGGTTCTGGTCATCGCTAGTCACGAAGCCGAAGACATGCTGCTCGGGAACGTCTCGACGAAGCGCGACCCCGTCTGACCCATGGAACCCGTCCTCCTCTTCGCAATGGTGATCGTGCTGCTGCTGATCGGTGTACCGATCGCGGTCGGTCTCGGCCTGTCGTCGATCCTGTTTCTGCTGGTCTATTCCGACGCATCCCTGGCATCGATCGCGCAAACCCTGTTCAACGCATTCGCCGGTCACTTCACATTGCTGGCGATCCCGTTCTTCATTCTGGCATCTGCCTTCATGTCGACCGGCGGCGTCGCGCGGCGAATTATCCGTTTCGCGATCGCCAGCGTCGGACATTTCCCCGGCGGCCTGGCCATCGCGGGCGTGTTCGCCTGCATGTTGTTCGCCGCGCTTTCCGGTTCCTCGCCGGCCACCGTTGTCGCCATCGGCTCGATCGTCATCGCCGGCATGCGCGAGGTCGGCTACACCAAGGAATTCGCGGCCGGGGTGATCTCGAACGCAGGCACGCTCGGAATCCTGATCCCGCCGTCGATCGTGATGGTGGTCTACGCGGCCTCGGTCGATGTTTCCGTCGGCCGCATGTTCCTCGCCGGGGTCATCCCGGGAATCGTGGCCGGGCTGATGCTCATGATCGCGATTTACATCGTCGCGAAGTTCCGCGGCCTCCCTTCTCAACCCAAAGCAAGTTGGCGGGAATTTCTGAGCGCCGGATGGAACGCCGGTTTCGGCCTGTTCTTGATTGTGATCATCCTGGGCGGCATCTATGGAGGCATCTTTACACCGACCGAAGCGGCCGCCGTTGCCGCGGTCTACGCCTTCCTGATCGCCAATTTTATCTACCGCGACATGGGCCCGCTGAAGGGCGACGGTGACACCCCCATTTCACTGCTCAAAAAGCCCAGCGCCCTGCTGACAGCTTGGGTCCATCCCGACACCAAGCGCACCCTGCTCGAGGCCGGCAAGCTGACCATCATGCTGATGTTCATCATCGCCAACGCGCTGATCCTGAAGCACGTCCTGACCGAGGAACGCATTCCCCAGCTCATCACCGAGGCGCTTCTGTCGGCCGGCTTCGGGCCGATCATGTTCCTGGTGATGGTGAACCTGATCCTGCTGATCGGCGGTCAGTTCATGGAGCCGTCAGGTTTGATCGTTATCGTCGCCCCGCTGGTTTTCCCCATCGCGGTCGAACTCGGGATCGACCCGATCCATCTGGGCATCATCATGGTGGTGAACATGGAGATCGGCATGATCACCCCGCCGGTGGGGCTGAACCTGTTCGTCACCGCAGGCGTGGCCCAGATGTCGGTCATGAACGTCGTTCGCGCCGCCCTGCCCTGGGTCGGTATCATGTTTATCTTCCTGATCCTGGTGACCTATGTGCCGATCCTGTCGACCTTCCTGCCGACCAGCCTGATGGGACCGGAAATCATCACGAAATAGCGCCCGACGACCGGAAAAGTGACGGGCGGGTTTGAAACCCGCCCCTACACGGACAGAGCAAATCCGTAGGGGTGGGTTTCAAACCCACCCGACCGAACCTCACCGATGGTCCATACCCTGATCAGGATACCGCCGGAACCTCGATCCCGAGCAGCGCCGCAGCGTTCGAGCCCATCACAAGCGCCTTGTCGGCATCGGACAGGTCCTTCACCGAATCCACATGGCCGACCGGATCGGTTTCCGCCATGTCATAGGGATAGTCGGTGCCCATGACGATATGGTCCGCGCCCCATGTCTCGATCAGGTAACGCAGCTGGTGCTCGGTGAAGACCACCGTGTCGAAATAGAGCTTCTTCACATACTCGGACGGCGGCTTGGAGATCACCGCACGGCAATCGTCGCGCAGGTGATACGGGTGATCGAAGCGGCCCGAATAGGCCGGCACGTAACCGCCGCCATGGGCGATGCAGATTTTCAGGCCCGGATAGGTCTCCAGATAGCCGTCGAACACCAGATGCCCGACCGCGAGCGCGGATTCGAGCGGGTGGCCAATGGTGTTGCGGAAATAATGGTCAGTCATGCGCTCCTTGAAGGAGGTGCCGATGGGATGCATGAAGATCACGACCCCCAACTCCTCGACCCGGGCGAAGAACTTCTCCAGACCCGCACGGGTCAGGTCGTTGCCATTCACATTGGTCGAGATCTCGACACCGCGCATGCCCAGATCGTTGACGCATCGGTCGAGCTCTGCGACCGCGATGTCGGCATCCTGCAGCGGCACGGTACACATGCCCACGAACCGATCGGGATGCTGGCCGCAGATCTCGGCGATCCGGTCATTGACCACATGGGCTGTGTCCCGCGCGAAGCCCGCCTCATAGGAATAATTATAGTGGAACGGCGCGGGCGAGATCGCCTGCACGTCGATGCCCGAGGCATCCATGTCGGCGATGCGCACTTCCGGCTCGGTCAGCTTGTCGAGGATGTCCTGATGCTGCTTGCGGTTGATCTCGGCCGTGACTTCGTTGGTGTCCACATAGAGATTCTTCTGATCCGCCGCCTCGGCGCCCTTCAGCATCTCGTCGGCTTCGGGCACATGCACATGGCAGTGAATATCCACGGTGAAATGCTTCTTGCCGTTGCTGACGGTCTGGCCGTGATCGGCCGCCGGCGCATGGGTGTGCTTGTGGTTCGGGTTGGAACAGGTAAAGAGCATTGGAGTCCCCCAGGAAAGTGTTCGTCGTTCGGTAGGTCTCGTTGTAGCGCAAGCGAAAGCGCGGGCAAATGCACGATCCAAACCGCACATTCGTCGTTCCCGCGAAGGCGGGCATGACGATTCGAAGAGCTTCTACAGCTTCAGCAGCTTCGCCGCGTTCTCGCCGAGGATGGCGCGTTTCTGGGCGTCGGTCAGGTTCGACCCCATGATATGCCCCACCGGGTCGGTCTCGGCCATGTCATAGGGATAGTCCGTGCCCATGATCACATGTTCCGCGCCGTAATGGTTGGCGAGAAACTCCAGCTGATCGTTGGTGAAGACCACCGTGTCGAAATAGAAGCGGTTGAGACTGTCACCCGGCACCTTGTCCGCACCCAGCTCGCGCTGCATGTCGGCGCGCAGCGGATGGGCGTGATCGATGCGCCCCGGATAGGAACCGAGGAAGCCGCCGCCATGGGCGAGCACGACCTTGAGGCCCGGATGCCGGTCCATCACCCCGTCGAAGATCAGGTAGTGGACCGCGACCGTGGTCGCCAGCGGGTTGCCGATAATGTTGGAGAAGTAATGATCGGCCAGCCGGTCACCCTTGGCGAAGCCTGAGGGGTGGATGAAGATGACCACGTCCAGCTCCTCGCACTTGGCAAAGAACGGATCGAGACCGGACTTGGACAATTCGTCTCCGGCCACGTCGGCGTTGATCTCTACGCCGCGCATGCCGAGGTCCTTGACTGCGCGCTCGAGCTCGGCGACCGCCATCTCCGGGTTCTGCAAGGGCACGGTGCACAGGCCGACGAAACGGTCGGGATGCTCGCCGACCACGTCGGCCAGCTTGTTGTTCACCAGCTGCGCCACGTCGCGGCCAAGTTCCGGCGCCGCCCAATAGCAATAATGGTTCGGCGCGGTCGAGATCGCCTGCACATCCACGCCGGTCGCATCCATCTCCGCGAGGCGCAGCGAGGAGTCCGTGATCTTCGGCATGATGTCCTGGCCGTGGGCCATCTGGAACTTGCGGGTCTCGTCGTTGGCGAACCACAACAGCGGCTCGTTCTCGAGCTTGAACACGTCCGCGACCAGGTCGTCGGCCTCCGGTACATGCAGATGGCAATGGATATCGACCGTGCGCACGCCGAGTTTTTCGATCTTGACGGTATGCGCACCCGCATCGCTCGCGGGGGCGTGGTTCGCAGGGGAATGGTCGTGACCGTGTGGGTGACCGCATTTGAAAAGCATGTTGTTTCCTTCCCGGCGTCGCGGGCTTGTTTTTGTATTCGGCGCCGTTCCGGGAAACTCCCGGTCGGCGGCGCGCGCAATTATACAGAAGGAAAATCACACGGGAAGCCGCAGGAAACGGGTCGCGGCACTTCATCTCCACTGCCCCTGATGCTATCTATTTGAGAATAGGAAAAGAGGTCTCACACCAGCAAAACTCGAGCCTCTAGGGGGAGCAGAAGCCATGGCATCCGGTCAATTCGGGATATCCCAGCATGTCACGCGGCGCGAGGATGCGCGGCTCGTTACAGGCGGCGGCAACTATGCCGACGACAGCAGCCTCGACGGCCAGGCCTATACCGCCTTCCTGAGATCCCCGGTCGGCCACGCGGATATCAAGAGCATCGACGTCTCGGCCGCTGCCGCCGCACCCGGCGTCATCGGCGTGTATGTGGGCGAGGACCTGAAGGCCTCGGGCATCGGCCCGATCCCCAACGTCACGCCATTCATGAACCGGGACGGCTCGCCCATGCTCAAGACCCAGCGTCCGGCCGTCGCCGTGGGGCGGGTCCGTCATGTCGGCGAGATCATCGCCGTTGTGGTCGCCGAGAGCACCGCGCTGGCCCAGGACGCCGTCGACCTGATCGACCTGGATGTGGACATGCTGCCCGCGGTCGTCGATATCCGGGATGCCGCCGCCGAGGGCGCCATGGAAATCTGGGACGATATCCCCGGCAACATGTGCCTCGATTTCCAGATCGGTGATGCGGGCAAGGCACAGGCGGCCATCGACAACGCCGCCCATGTGGTGAAGCTGTCCCTGTCCACCAACCGCCTGATGGCCGCGGCGATGGAGCCGCGCAGCGCGATCGCGCGTTTCGACGCCGCCGACAGCCGCTATGAACTGATCACAGGCTCCCAGGGCGTGAACGCCATGCGCAACATGCTCGCAGACGCGATCTTCCAGGTGCCCCACGAACAGATGCATGTGCGGACAAACGATGTTGGCGGTGGCTTCGGCATGAAGACGCAAGCCTATCCCGAATATGTCGCAATCCTTTTTGCGGCGAAGGCCACCGGCCGGCCGGTCAAATGGCAGGGCAGCCGGTCCGAGGCGTTTCTGGCCGACAACCAGGCCCGCGACGGCGTGATGAACGGCACCATGGCGTTCGATGCCGACGGCAGGATCCAGGGCTTCCGGGTCGACATGATCGCGGCGATGGGCGGGTATCTATCGTCCCACGGCCCGGCGGCGGCAACCCGCAACGTCTGCAACTGCCTGACCGGCTGCTACGACAATCCAGCGCTCGAATTCGGAGTGCGCTGCTACATGACCAACAACGTCCCCATCGGCCCCTATCGCGGTGCCGGCCGGCCGGAAGCGGCGTACATCCTCGAACGGATGATGGATCACGCAGCGCGCGAGCTCGGCATCGACCGGATCGAGCTGCGCCGGCGCAACTTCGTCAAACCGGCCCAGATGCCCTACACCACATCGCTCAATCAGGTTTACGATTCCGGTGAGTTCGAGGCCGAAATGGACAAGGCGCTGGCGTTGGCGGAATGGGACGACTTCCCGGCGCGGCGTGCCGCATCCGAGGCCAACGGCAAGCTGCGGGGCATCGGCATGTCCTGCTTCGTCGAGACCGCCGGCGGGATGCTGGAGGAAGGCGCCAAGCTCGTGTTCGCCGAGGACGGCGTCGTCGAGGCCCGGCTCGCGGTTCAGTCGAACGGCCAGGGCCACGTCACCTCCTTCGCACAGGTCGTGTCCGACCTGCTGCAGGTGCCTTATGAGAAGGTCCGCATCGTCGAGGGCGACAGCTTCGAGACCCCGGGCACAGGCTTCGCGTCCGTCGCCTCGCGCTCCATGGCGCTGGCCAGCGGTGCGATCTCGGTCACCGCCGATGCCGTGATCGCCAAGGGTATGGTGCTCGCGGGCCACGTGCTGGAAGCCGCAGAGGCCGACATCGAATACGCCGATGGCGAGTTCCGCGTCACCGGCACGGACCGGGCGATCGACATCTTCGAACTCGCCGCGAAGGCCGGATCGGGCGACTTGCCGGAGGGCGCGCCCGACAGCCTCGATTCCGAGGAGGACTTCGCCTCGCCCGAACAGACTTATCCCAACGGTTGCCACATCTGCGAGGTCGAGATCGATCCCGAGACGGGCGTCATTGAGGTACTGAACTATATCGCGGTCGATGACTGCGGCACCGTGATCAACCCGATGATCGTCCACGGCCAGGTCCATGGCGGCGTCGCCCAGGGGCTCGGCCAGGTGCTCGGCGAGCATGCCATCTACGACGATGGCGGCCAGCTCCTTGCCGGTTCCTTCATGGATTACATGATGCCACGCGCGACCGACATGCCGGACATGAAGCTCGGTTTCCACTCGGTCCCCTGCACCACCAACCCGGTGGGCGCGAAGGGCGCTGGCGAGGCCGGCACCACCGGCGCGCTGGCGGCGGGTATGAACGCCATCGTCGACGCGATGGCGGCACGCGGCATCACCGAACTGGACATGCCGGCGACCCCGCCGCGGGTCTGGGCGGCGCTGAACGGGAACTAGTTTTATGAATACCTCATCCCGAGGAGGGTCGAAGACCCGTCACGAAGGATGGAGGTCCCGCTGTGATGCTTCGAGACGGCGCGTCGCGCCTCCTCAGCATGAGGGCGTTCTTTGAGACGAAGAAGGGCGGGTCCGAGACCCGCCCTTTTCAATTCTGATACCGGTACATGAACCTAGGCGGCGAGCGGCCGCGCGTTCAGGGTTTTCATAAACAGATGAGCAGCATGATAGATCGCGAAGAACGTGCCGAGCTCGATGATCTGCGCTTCGGTAAAATGCGCGTGCATCTGCTCGTAGAAGGCCGCGTCCACCTTCTCCGGGTCGATGGCCAACTGTTCGGTATAGCGCAACGCCATCCGCTCGGTCTCGGTGAACAACTCCGAATCCTCATAGTCATCGCAACCGGCATCGATGCGTTCCTCGGTCAGTCCCGCATCCATCGCCTGCTTGGAGCGCAGGGCCGAAAAATACGGATCTTCCACGAAGCGCGCCAGCTGAATCCGGATGATTTCCTTGAGCTGGTGATCGACATTGCCGCGTATATGCAATTCAAGCATCACACTCAGCAGCGTCTTCGCCTGCCCGGGTGAGCGCGCGACGATGCGCGGAAACAGCTCATCGGGCACACCCAGTTCGACGCATTGCGCCGTCAGGTCACGAAGTTCGGGATCCTCGATCTGATCGAGTTCCAGGGGGGCAAGACGCGACATTATTCCGCCGCCTCGCTCTGCAGGGATCCCGGCGTCGCGCCGTAGATTGCCGCAGATTCTTCCTGAGTCACCAGTTCGCCGTCTGGCGAGAACATCGGATAGAATTTAAGCGATCCGAAGAAGGTGTGGAAGCCCAGATTACCGACCAGGAACAGCCCCAGTTCGGCGATTTCGTCTTCGGACAGGTGGGCCCGGAGGTCCTCCCATTCCGCATCGCCGAAGGAATCCGAATCCGTGGCCACGATTTCGACATAGCGCATGATCGCCTTCTCCTTATCGGTGAAGACGGTGCTATCCGCATGGTTGTTGATGCCGTCATCGAGGAGTGTTTCGTCAAGTCCATCCCGCTTCGCCGAAGCAGATCGAACATTGCCTCAATAACTGCAATGGGCCATGCGCGACAGCATCACCCGAATAACCTCTTTGAGTTTGTGGTCGAGGTTGCCCTCGTTGAAAACCTTGGTCCAGAAAAGGTAGGCCTTCTCGGCAAGGTCGATGTTGTGGCCCATGACGGCGTGGAAGCCGGGGTCCGGCGCACGCAACTCAAGGCATTTCTCGATATACGGTTTGAGCTTGGTTTTCTTCAGCTCTTCGACATCAAGCAGGGTGATATTCGGCATATCGCTCTCTCAATCATGTGGTGCAAATGCACGTTAGCAAAAATCAGGCGTGTTCTTCGATGGCTTTCTTGATCACCTGCCGGCGGTCAACGCCGGTCCGGGTCTCGACGACCTCGCCGTCCTTGAAGAACATCAGGGTCGGGAAACCACGCACACCGTAGCGCGCCAGAAGGTCGAGATTCTCGTCACCATCGACGGTGCCGATCACGACATTCTCGGGCAGTTCCTCATGGACCTGACCCAGAATCTTCTTGAGCTGCTTGCAGGGCACGCAGGTCTTCGACCAGAAATCAACGACGGTCAGGCCATCGCGGCCGAGAACCTCGTTGTCAAAATTGGAATCGTCAAAAATCGAAAGGTCTTCCAGTGCCATGATCGCACTCCTATTTTGGCGAATTGTTGATCAAATATATAGCGAATTTCGGGCCCGACGACAAACGCGCCGCGGTCACAACTGATATGCACCGGGCCGGTTATGGCCGATATGCTTTGGCGAATACCGGCGGAAAACCGGCTATTTGGCGGGGCCTTGCGACAACTCCCGAGCCGCGGTGACCGCCGCATCCAGTGTGCTGGGCGGTGCCGCGCGTGACCAGTCGCGGGTCAGCGTCACCCCGGCCGCGCGCAACTCGGCGACGAACATATCGACCGCCCCACGCCCGGGTCGGCCTTCCGCATCATTCCTGGCGGCCCATCGCCGGGCCAGCGGCGGCAGGCTGTCGGCCCATTGAAACCGGCGCGTCTTGAGCAATTTGGTCGTGCGCACACCCTGCGCCTTGAGGTCGGCGAGCGCCTTGTCGCCAGCCTGACAATAGGCCTGCGCCGCCTGTTGGGTAAACGCCGCCCGCGTCTCGTCGATGGCGGTGCGCACCGCCTCGGGCAGCGCCGCCAGCGCTTGGGTATTCACGGTCAGGACAAAAGGCACCTGGGCGCCAAATCCGGTCCGCGTGTAGTGATCGGCATCGCGTTTCAGGCCCAGCCGTCCGATCTCGGTGGTCGGCAGGACGGCGGCCCCGAGCACACCCGCTTCCATGCGGGCGCCCATCGTGTCGTCGGGCAGGCGCAGGGGAATCCCCTGCACGCCCGCGATCCAGTCCTCGATCCGGTCGACCATGGCGACCTTCAGGCCACGCACCTCGGCGGCGTTGCGGATCGCCTGCACCGAGATGAAATTGTATCCGTCGCTGGCAATGCCCGACAGGAAGGTCTGACGCGCCGCCGACAACGCATCGGTCATGCCGTCGAGGTCGCTGTGCACCGCCTGATAGGCGGCCCCCACGATCACGCAATCTTCGGTGGTAAACGGCATCTGGAATGTCAGATTCTGCAGCGGCAGGCGGCGTGTTTCATGATTGACCGCCACGATGCCGATCAGCGCGAGTTCGTCTTCCAGGGCCTCCAGAACGCCGCCCATGCGGGCCAGGGTTCCGCCATGCATCTCTTCCCAGACGATTTCACCTGCCCCCGCTTCGGTCACCCGGCGGCTGACTTCCGTTTGAAAATGCGCCCGGACGATTTCGGGCGCGGCGTGTATGGCCGCCAATCCGCTCGTCACGGACAGGCGCAACGGTTCCGCCGTCGCCACCGGGGACAGGAATAGCGCGGACATGATCGCGCCCGCGAAAAGGGGTTTGGTGTTCATCTGGCGCCTCGTTCCTTCCTGGATCCGGCCCATACGCCCGATCTCCGGGCGCATGTCTGCGCTGTGCATCGGCTATTGTGCGGACAAAAGGTTAAGCAAGCGCATACGGCAACAGCCGGTCCTGGTCCGCCTGACATGTTGAAAAAGCCCGGATTTCCGTGATGAGATAGTGTCCGGGAGGAAAACATCATGAAAACCATCGACATTGGCCCCGACGGCATGGCCGAGCACATCGTGCGGTTCAACGAATTGCAGCCCAAGCAGGGAAACTACGCATCCCTGGGCATTCCCACCGAAGCCTATGAGATGCTGACGGCGAAGACCCTCTACACCCTGCTTGCCCCCGCAAGCGCGGCGGGGTCCCATCAGTTCACCTCGGCGAAGGGTCCCGACGGCCTGTCCCTGTCCATCGCCGAATGTCCGCCGGGCGACGGCCCCATGCTGCACGCCCACATGGAGACCCACGAGATCTTCTTCTGTCTCCGGGGACGCTTCGAGATCAGCTGGGGCGACACGGGCGAGCATAGCGACGTGCTCGAAACGTTCGACATGGTCGATGTGCCGCTGGGTGTCACACGCGCGTTTCGCAATGTGGGCGACGATACCGCGCTGCTACTCGTGATCATCCTCGGCGGCAACCAGAACGACATCGGCTACGCCAAAACCGTGGGCGACCAGGTGGCCAGAAAATATGGCGACGACGTGCGCGATGCGATCGAGGCCCACACCTCGATGAAGTTCAACGTCGGCGCCGACTGACAGCTAGAGAAAAGTATTGCGCACGTCGAGCGAGGACTCGACCCCGATCTTGTCGAAATTCGCATCGAGCCAGCGGTCCGCGGCACTGCGGCCGATATCCTTCAGCGCACAGAGAAAATCCCAATCCGCGTTGAGCTTCGATGACGCGCCGAACGCCTCCAACGCCTCCTCCGACTCGATCATGTGGACCAGCATGAGCTTGTACAGGTCGCCGTCGAGCGCCCCCGAATGGAGCAACCGGCTGACGAAATGAATGGCCCGCATTTCATGGATGAGGCTGCTGTTGAAGCTGATCTCGTTCACCCGGTCCTGGATTTCACGGGCCGTTTTCGGCACGCCCGACCGCTCCAGGGGATTGATCTGGACGAGGACAATGTCGCGCGTCTCGGACCCGTAGATCAGCGGGAAGATCGACGGGTTTCCCATATAGCCACCGTCCCAGTAATACTCGCCGTCGATCTCGACGGCCTGGAACAATTGCGGCAGGCAGGCGGACGCCAGCAGGACGTCGACGCTGAGCTCCCGATTCTCGAAAACCCGCGCCCGGCCGGTCTGGACATTGGTCGCCGGGATAAAAAGTTTCACCCGGCTGGCGTGGCGGATCAGGTCAAAATCGACAAGGTTTTCGATAATGCCGTGCAGCGGATTGAAGTTCAGGAGGTTGACCTGATAGGGCGAGAAGGTCCGCGTCACGGTCTCGACGAAAGCCAGGCCTGGCGAGTTGTCCAGCTTGTAGGCGCCGCCAAACCAGTCCCACAAGGTGCGCTGGACAGGGCTGAACCTGTCGAGGTCGGCCACGTCCTGCCAGAATTTATCGAGCAGGTCGCGCGCACCGGCCGAACCGTCAGCAGACATTCCCGCCGCGAGGACCGCGGCGTTCATGGCGCCGGCGCTGGTACCGCTGATCGCATCGATCTCGATGCGCGGTTCCTCGAGCAGCCGGTCGAGGACACCCCAGGTGTAGGCCCCATGCGCACCACCCCCCTGCAACGCCAGATTGATGCGTTTCGCAGGGCCAGCCGCACGGTCGCTATCGTTCATCGTGCCGTCCAGCCCCCGTCGATCGACAGCGCCGCGCCGGTCATCGACCCGCCCGCCGGCCCGCACAGGAAAAGGGCGAGCTCGCTGATATGGGCGGATTCGACGAAACGCTTGCTCGGCTGGGATTCGAGAATGATGTCCCGGATCACATCTTCGCGCGGCAGCCCGTTCGCCTTGGCCTGATCGTCGATCTGGCCGTCGACCAGCGGCGTCTGGACGAAGCCCGGGCAGATGGCGTTACAGGTGATTTCGGTCTGCGCGACCTCTAGCGCCACGGTCTTGGTCAGCCCGACCACGCCATGTTTGGCGGCCACATAGGCTGCCTTGTAGGGCGATGCGACCAGTCCGTGGGCCGACGCTATGTTCACGATCCGGCCGAAATTCCGCGCCTTCATGCCGGGAAGCGCCGCCGCCGTCGTGTAGAAGGCCGACGAGAGATTGATCGCGATGATCGCCTCCCATTTGGCCGGGGGGAATTCATCGACCGGTGCGACATGCTGAATCCCGGCATTGTTCACCAGAATATCGACCGTGCCGATGGCCTCTTCGGCGGCCACGATCAGCCCGGACGCGGCGGCGCCGTCCGACAAATCCGCACCCGAATATCCCGCCGTGATGCCGTGGTCCGCCTCGAGAGCGTGGCGGATCGCCTCGATTTCATCACGGTCCCCGAACCCGTTCAGCATCACGTTCGCGCCCGCGGCGGCGAGTGTGCGTACAATGTCGAGCCCGATGCCGCTCGTCGAGCCGGTCACGACGGCGCCCCGCCCCGTCAAATTCAGTTCGTTCATGAATAACTCTCCCGTCCCTGTGTCGCGATCGTCGCATCGACTGCCCGGGATGTGATTCCTATACCGCTTCGCCCCGTCGGCTGAGCCCGAATGCTTCGGCCAGCAGTTCATAGGACCGCCGCCTGTTCTCGAAATCGTATGTGATGGTCAGAATTACAAGCTCATCCAGCCCGTTTTCTTCCGCGAACGCCGAAAGTTGATCGCGCAGGCTTTCGGGCGTCCCGGCAATCCGGTTGGCCTTGTTCGCCTCCACGACCCGGCGCTCCTGCGCCGAATAATCATAGGCCAGCGCCTCATCCGGATGGGCATAGGGCAGGTGCTGGCCCTGGTTCAGCCGCAGGCGCCACAGATCACGGCTGGTCGCCAGATAATCCGCCTCTTCCTGGGTTTCGGCGCAGATCACGAACACCGCGGCGTTCGCCCGCGGTGCCGCCAGGCTGCCCGATGGCTTGAAATTGTCGCGATAATATTTGAGCACCGGTGCGGTAACCTGGGGCGCGATGAAATGCGCAAACGAATAGGCCAGTCCGAAATGCGCCGCATAGGCGGCGCTCTGATCGCTGGAGCCGAGCAGCCAGACCTCGGGGACATCCGCGACCTTCGGCGTGGCCCGCACATCCTTGAAGGGTTCCGTGGCCGGCGGCGCATCGGCCAGGAACGCGACCATGTCGGCGATCTTGGTCGGAAAATATTCGATCCCGACTTCGCTGCCATAGGCGAGTGCGGCGGCGGTCAGCCCGTCACTGCCCGGCGCGCGCCCGATACCCAGGTCGATACGGCCGGGATACAGATTCTCCAGCAGCTTGAAATTTTCGGCCACCTTGAGCGGCGAATAATGGCTCAGCATCACCCCGCCCGAGCCGACGCGTATCTGACTGGTGGCGGCGGCGACCCGGGTGACCATGATCTCCGGTGACGATCCCGCAAAACCCTCCGTGCCATGATGTTCAGCCAGCCAGTAGCGGGTGTAGCCCAGCCGCTCCGTCGCCTGCGCCAGCGCGATGCTTTCCTCGAGCGCCTGGCGGGCATCGCCGTCCTGGCGCACAGGCGACTGGTCGAGAACGGAGAGTTTCACCATGGGAGTATCTCCAGCATGTCAGGCCCGGCGCCTCATGTTCGCCCGCGCGCGATGCTCGGGTCGGGCCGCGGTTTCAGAAACACCGTCGCCAGAATGCCGATCGTGACCACTACGGCGCCGGCGATGTTCACGGGAGTCGGAATTTCGCCAAGGAACGGAATCGCCGCGACCAGTGCCAGCGGCGGGACCAGGGAACCGACCGCCGCCTGGCGGGTCGGGCCGATGGTCTTGACCGCATAGGCATGGCCGAAGATGCACAGGAACGCCCCGAACACGCCATGCACCACCGACTGCATCACGATGTCGCCGAACGGCGCGGAGAACAGGGTCGATGGCAGGAACAGGAGCCAGATCGGCACATAGACAAGCGCGTTTCCGATCAGCAGGGCCGCGAGCGACTGCATCACTTGCAGCCGCCCGGCGCGCATGCCGCCGTACCAGATCGCCACCGACATCGCCGCGCCGAGAAACAACAGATGGCCACGCCACTGGCCGGCCACGCCGCCACCGGCGAACGCCTCCCATCCGACCGCGACCACGCCGGCGACGATCGCACCGATCCCGGCCCACTGCCAGCGGCCCGGCCGGTCGCCAATCCAGGCCCAGGCGACGAGGGCCGCAAAGATGGGCAGCGCGCCATACATGACCACCGATGCATGCCCCACCGGCGCGTAGGTCATGCCGCCGAACAGCATCAGGATAAACGGTGCACCGCCGAAGAATGCGACGATCATGTGGTCGCGCAGCCGCACCCGCCAGGGGAAGTAGCGCACCAGCAACGGGATCGCCAGGATCACCGCGACGCCCATGCGCAGACCCGCCAGGTCGTAGATCGTCAGCGCGTCCGTGGTCGCGCCGAGCCGGCCCGCTATCAGCATGGCCACGACACAGACGACGGTACCGAGGCCCGCGCCTATTCCTCCCCAGTCATTCATATGTATTGCCTGTTGCCGGTCGGGCGCTGCGATGAACAATTTCGGTCGGACAGGATGTCCCCGAACAGCTGGAATTCGTAGCGTGAGGGTGCCGCCGAAACAATGGGCATGGCAGAAAATCACAGCTGTTGGTCCGTGGCTGGCGTATATCGGCCTTGATCAACGCCGCCGCGAACGAAACAATCACCCCCCATGGCCGAACAGAGACCCGACTTCTCCGACATCCCGTCGCTCGACCGCCTTTTGCAGGCGCCGGCGGTGATTGCACTCGCCGAATCCCATGGCCGCAGCGCGACCGTCGCGGCATTGCGCACGGCGCTCGACACGGCGCGCGCGGCGCTGGCGGCCGGCGACGGGGTCGATCTGTCCGAAGAGACATTCGCCCGGACCGCCGCGGCGCGGCTCGAACGTGACGCGACGCCGGGGCTGCGCCGGGTCTTTAACCTGACCGGCACGGTGCTGCACACCAACCTCGGGCGGGCCCCTCTGGCCGAGGCGGCAATCACGGCAATGGCCGAAGCTGCGCGCGGCGCGAGCAATCTCGAATATGATCTCGATAGCGGCAAACGCGGCGATCGCGACGTCCATGTCGAGGCGTTGTTGTGTGAGCTGACCGGCGCCGAGGCCGCGACCGTGGTGAACAACAACGCGGGCGCGGTGCTGCTGCTGCTCAACGCGCTGGCTCTGCGCAAGGAAGTACCCGTCTCGCGCGGCGAGCTGGTGGAGATCGGCGGCGCGTTCCGGATTCCCGACATCATGGCGCGCGCCGGGGCGAAGCTGGTCGAGGTCGGGACCACGAACCGCACCCACGCGAAGGATTTCGAGGCCGCCATCGGCGAGCGGACCGCCTGTGTGATGAAAGTCCACACGTCGAACTACGTCGTGCAGGGCTTCACCGCCGATGTGGCGGAAGACCAGCTGGCGGCGATCGCCCATGCCCGCGACATTCCCTTCGCCGTCGATCTGGGCGCCGGCGCACTGGTCGATCTGGAGCGCTGGGGCCTGCCCCACGAGCCGACCCCGCGCGAGACGCTGGCGGCGGGAGCCGACATCATCACCTTCTCCGGGGACAAGCTGCTGGGCGGCCCCCAGGCGGGGTTGATCGTCGGCCGGGGCGACCTGATCGCGAAACTCAAGAAAAACCCGCTCAAACGCGCGCTGCGTTGCGACAAGGCCACACTCGCGGCCCTCGCTGCAACGCTCGGTCTCTATCGCGACCCCGACCGGCTGGCCGAAAGCCTGCCGACCCTGCGCCTGCTGTCGCGAACCCCGACCGACATCCGCGCGCAGGCTGACGGGCTTATCGAGGCGATGCGCGACACCGTGGGCGATGCCTGGACGGTGTCGGTGGCGGACTGCGCCGGCCAGATCGGCTCCGGCGCCCTGCCGGTCGAAAACCTGGCCAGCGCCGCCCTGGTGATCCGGCCAGTCGCCCCGCGCGGCCAGGGCGCACGGCTCAAGCGGCTCGCGGCGAGCCTGCGCGCGCTCGCGGTTCCCGTCATCGGCAGGGTCCATGACGATGCGCTCTGGCTCGACCTGCGCTGTCTCGACAACGCGGATGAATTCCGCGCCCAACTCAAGGAACTGCCAACGCCATGATTGTCGCGACCGCGGGCCATATCGATCACGGCAAGACATTGCTGGTGAAGGCGCTGACAGGCGTCGATGCCGACCGGCTGCCGGAAGAGAAAAAGCGCGGCATGACGCTGGATCTCGGCTTCGCCTATGCCGACCTCGATAATGGCGCCCGCCTCGGCTTCATCGACGTGCCCGGCCATGAGCGCCTGGTCCACAACATGCTCGCCGGGGTCACCGGCATCGACTGTGCGCTGCTGGTCGTAGCCGCCGATGACGGGCCGATGCCCCAGACA
The DNA here is from genome assembly GCA_039980135.1 of Alphaproteobacteria bacterium. Lineage (NCBI taxonomy): Bacteria > Pseudomonadati > Pseudomonadota > Alphaproteobacteria > Alphaproteobacteria bacterium. The sequence goes on along the minus strand of JBDXCV010000003.1, from coordinate 842,439 downwards.
CTGGAACATCTGGCGATCCTCAATATCCTCGGCATTTCCCGCGGGATGGTCGCGCTGACCAAGATCGACCGCGTCGACCCGGCACGCGCCGAGGAGGTGCAGGCCGAGATCGAACTGCTTATCGGCGAGACCTCGCTCGCCGGCGCGCCGGTCTTTCCCGTCTCGGCGATCACCGGTGATGGAATCGCCGACTTGCAAGAACGCGTGGCCGACATGGCCGCGGAGACCGAGGCCCGCGCGGGCAACGGCCATTTCCGCCTGGCCGTGGATCGCGTCTTCACCGTCGCCGGGGCCGGGCTCGTCGTCACAGGCACCGCGTTCGCCGGCACCGTGACGAAAGAAGACCGGCTGTGGATCGCCGGACACGACACCCAGGTCCGGGTCCGGGGCATTCACGCCAACAACGCCGACAGCGAGACGGGACAGGCCGGCGACCGGCTCGCCCTCAATCTCGCGGGGCTGGACAAGGACGATATCGTGCGCGGCGACTGGCTCGTCGCCGATCCCGCACTCGGCCTGCACCGCAAGCTCGATGTGCGCCTGCATGTGGTCGCCGACGCAAAACGTCCGCTGCGTCACTGGACGCCGGTGCATGTCCATCTGGGTGCCCGCAACGTCACCGGCCGCGTGGCCGTTCTCGGGGCCGACAGCGCCGCGCCGGGGAGTTCGGTGCTGGCCCAGCTGGTGCTCGATGCGCCCGTCGGGGCCTGCGTCTACGACCGTTTCGTCATCCGTGACCAGTCGGCGCAGATCACCCTGGGCGGCGGCCATGTGGTGGACCTGCATCCGCCGCGCCGGGGCCGCGCCAAGCCCGAACGCCTGGATCTGCTCACCGCACTCGACACGGCGGATCCGATCGCGGCGCTCGCCGCCGCGCTTGTGCGTTCACCCACGGGCATATCGGTCGCGGATTTTTCTGCGGCCCGCAACCTGACCAACGCCGAAATGGCGGCGGCACTGGAATCCACCGCCGCGGTCGTCACGGGCGACGACGCTTCAGCCCTGGCCCTTTCGCCGGACATCTGGGCGGCCCGCCAGGACGAGTTGCTGGCGGCGCTCGACCAGTTCCACACGCGCTACCCCGACCGGCTCGGGCCCGCGGCAGCCCAGCTGCGCAAGAGCCTGGGCCGCTACATCCCCGAACCCCTGTTCGACGCCATCACCGCGCGGCTCGTGGCGGACAAGACCCTGTCGAGCGACGGCATGCTGCTGCATCGCCCGGACCATCAGCCGGGCCTGACCGGCGACGATGCCAAGCGCTGGGACATCATTCTGCCCCTACTGAACGAGACCCCCGATAGCCCGCCGGTCGTGCATGATCTCGCCCAGGCCTCCGGCCTTCCGGTCAACGGGGTCGGCAAGACCCTGCGCCAGGCCGTGCGCATGGGCCTCGCCGTGCAAATCGCGGAGAACAGGTTTTTCACCCCGGCTGCGCTGCGTGTCCACGCGCAGACATTCGAGGCGATGATCGCGGCGGACGGGACCGTGGGCGTCTCCCCGTTCCGCCAGCAGGCCGGCATCGGCCGGAATCTCGCTGTCGAGGTGTTGGAATATTTCGATCGTGTCGGACTGTCGCGGCGCGACGGGAATGCGCGCCACCAGGTACGCCCCGTGGCCGAAGTCTTCGGCGCCTAGGCCGGGTCGAACCGAGACCCGGCCCATACGAAATCAGGGCCGGACAAAGGCGTAGCTGACCACCTGACGAACATTGTCCGTGTTTCGGACCGTCGCGATCGCCTTGGTAAGTTCTTCCTGCGAGCGCGCGCGCCCCATCAGATAGATCGTGCCGAACGAGTCGGCGGCCGTACGGAAATTCACATCCGCCACACCGCGCGTCGCGACCATCTCCACGCCCACCTTGGTCTCGAGCACCAGGACATCATCCCAGCCCAGGAGTTCGTCTTTCCGGCGCTCCCGATCCGCGTCGGTCAGCACCTGGGCATGCCAGAAAAGGTCCTTCACGCCGTCGACCTGCTTAACCTGCGCGAGAAAATCATCATGGGTCTTCTGGTCGGAGAAAATCCCGGTGATCAGGAGCTTCTGCTCGTAGATTTCCGTCGAAGCCTTGATCGTACCCAGGTCGGCCATGATCGCGTTGACGTCGATGACGATCCGGTTGTCCTTGGTGATGTCCGCCGTGCTGCGCGCCTCAATCGCGCGATCGATCAGCGTTTTCGGCGCTTTCAGAATGTCTCCCAGCTGGGCGCCCGCGGGCTCCCATGACAGGGCGACGAAGGGCGCGGCCAGAAGTGCCGCGGCCGTGGCTTTTTGAAACCGCATGAGCATTCCTTTGGGTCGTTTCCCCGATCTGCCCATCATTTTTTCTCTCCTCGAATTCAGCGTTCTGGCCCAAGCGCGGGTACGAACAATCGACCCCCGCAAACCCCTGCCGTAGCGCGTGCCCCGACAACGCGTCAACGCCCCGGCACGCGGCGCGCAGCCCAAACAAGTCCTGTCGCCGCCGCCGATTGTCTATGTAGCGCGCGAATGTGGCCGTGATGGGGTGATTTCTGGCTCAGATGGCGGAAATTCGCGCCGCGCCTCGTTCAGACCTGCGGCGGCCGCACCCAATCGAACAGCGACCGGTGCCGTTCGGGGATTTTCGCCCATTCCGCGGCATCCATCACCAGGGGCGACTGGGACAGGAAATTCACCGTGTCCCTGAACCATGACCGCTGATAGGTGTTGTAGAGCACCGGGCGCGGCGCGGCGGACCGGTTGGGCGTGCCCCCGTGCCAGACGCGCGCATCGAACAACAGGGCGGCGCCGACTGGTACATCCGGGGCGACGGCGCGCGCCGCCGGCGGCGCATCCGCGATGACCTTGTGGCTGCCCGGGAAAAACGCCGTCGTACCGTTTGTCCCGTTCATGTCCACCAGCGGAATCACCAGGGTGAGGCTGTAACTCGGCAGCTCGGGGCTGACCCGCTCGGCCTCGAACAACAGCGGCATATCGAGATGCGGCTTCTGGTCCTGCGACCCCGGCAGCGACGTGACCGAGACGAAACTGCCGAGGATCACATCGTCGCCGAGCAGTTTCCCGATCACCGGAAACACGGTGGGATTGGCATAGAGCATCGGGTCATTGAAGGGCCCGTCGACGGCGATCGTGATCATCGTGCGCTTGTCACCGACCGCGAGGGCGTCGGCGAATTCGCGATCATGGTGATAATTCACATAGGCCGTGCTGTAGGCGGCATGCAGCTCGGTCACCAGTGCCGCAGGCAACACATCCTCGAAGATCATCACGCCCGCTTCGGCGAATCGACGCACAATTTCCTCATGCAGCATGTCGGGGATGCCCCCCCCGCCCGGCGCCTTGACCCGGGGTATTTCAGTTGGCCCGCTCAAATCGTCCGTCCTCCGGTCAACACCTGGCACCGCCGCAAGCTTGCGCCGCCAACCCTAACATCAGACACTCTGTTTGCTCATCAACCGATCCGGACCCGCGCGATGCAACCTCTTACAATCGGCGAATATTCCGTCAAATCCGTGCACGAGAATACCGGCGCCTACATCACGCCCGCCGATATGTTCCCCACGGCGGCGCCCGAGGCGGTGGCCGCGCATCTGGACTGGATGGCACCAACCTATTTCGACATCATCAGCGGCAAGCTGAAACTGACCTTCCAGAGCTTCATCCTGCAGACACCCCGCCACAACATCCTGATCGACACCTGCGTCGGCGAGGACAAGGAACGGGCGAATCCGGATTTCCACATGAAAAAATGGCCCTGGATGGACAACCTCAAGGCCCTTGGGCTGACCCCGGCGGACATCGACATCGTCATGTGCACCCATCTGCATCCCGACCATGTTGGCTGGAACACCCAGCTGCGCGACGGTCGCTGGGTACCGACCTTTCCGAACGCGAAGTACGTCTTCGCGCGCGATGAATACGCCCACTGGGAAGCAGAAAGCGCCCAGGGCTCGGAACGGGTCGGCCTGACCTTCATCGACAGCGTATTGCCGGTGATGGAGGCCGGCCAGGCCGTGCTGGTAGATCATGACCATCAGATCGAGGATGGCATCTGGCTCGAACCCACCCCGGGCCATTCGCCGGGACATGTCATCGTGAACGTCGAATCCAACGGCGAGCGCGGCGCCTTCATCGGCGATCTGATGCACCATCCCGTCCAGGTCCCACATCCCGAATGGAGCACCTGCTTCTGCTGGGACATGGAGATGTCAGCCGCCAGCCGCACCGCATTCGTCGATACCCATACGGATGCCGGCACCCTCGTGGTGCCGGTACATTTCGCCGGCACCACCGCCGGCCGCATCACCCGCTATGGCGACGCGCAAAAATTCACATTCCTCGACGACCCCAGCTGAACGGAAAGAAAAACATGAGCATTTCGATCATTCAAACCATGGACGTGGCCCCCGAACGCATGGAAGAGCGCGACGGATGGGCGATCTCCGAATTTCGCCTGCCCATCACCGGCGAGACAGGCAGCGCCACGACGGTGTTCCATTCGATTTTTCGACCCGGATCCACCCACGCCAAGCATCTCCACGAGGTCAGCGACGAGATCGCCGTCTATCTGTCGGGCTACGGCGTCGTCGGCCAGGGCGAGAGCCGCGCGGTGGTCTCGGCCGGACATTGCCGCCTGATGCCGAAGGGCTCGGAGCATTTCTTCTACAACGAGACGACCGACGAGGACGCCAAGGTCATCGGCTTCTACATGAATGCACCGAGCGTGGCGGGCACCGGTTACCAGTTCTGCGCGACGGTGACTCCGGATGACCTCACCCGCGAACGCGGCCGCCTGAACGAAGGCATCCTGGTGCGACTGCAAGACACCACGTCAGAAGGATCGCTACCCGATGCATGGTCCGCCGCCGAGGTGAAGGCGCCGATCGGCACCCATAATGGCAGCGAAAACTCGTTGCTGCATGTATCCTTGGCCCCCGGCAATGCGTTGGAAGACCACGCGCTGGCCAACGCCGAAGCCATCTACTATGTGGCGGCGGGTACCGGCACGGCGTCCGATGCCGACGGCGCGTCCGACATCACGGAGGACAGCTTCGTCTTCGTACCGCGCGGAGAGCGCCACGCCATTCACAACACAGGCGACACGGCGCTTGAACTCTATGTCGTGCTGACAGGCGCGGGCAGTCTCTCAGCCGCCGCCTAGTCTTTCGTCGGGGGATACCGGGGCGCGTCGCCCCGGGGCTGCGGGTCTGAGCCCGGTCTATGCCCGGCGAGTCATGCCCAGCACGCTGGCGATGGCGAGCGCAAGCCCATAGCCGAACGGCAGGATCATGATAGTCGACAGGAGCGGCAGCCAGATCAGAACGAAGGGCTCCTCGCCGCCACGCAGTTCGAACGCCACGACGGTAACGACGGCGGCGATGATCGCAGCGATGTAGGCCTCGCGATGCAAATCGCTATATGCGGCGAGCCGGCCCGTCTTGTTGGCAACGCTCTCGGTCGGGAGGACCGGCTTCAACGCCAGGGTCGCAATCGTCATGACCACAAGCGGCAAAACGAACAGGATCAGATTTCCGGTATTGGCGAAAAAATTGGCAACAACTTCCATGATGGCTCCCCTGCCCGTATTCGGTCGCGGTTTTACGAAAACGCTTGCATAAGACTTACAATGCATCAGGCAGGGGTGACAAGGCCAAGCGCGATGTGTCGATTGCGGCGCAGCCCGCTTTTGTGCACGATATTCATGTGATCCGCGCCGGATTCGGCGCATTTTCTAGTGAAGGAAACGGAATGTCAGAGAAACTCGGCATCGGTTCGGCCTTCCCAAAGTTGACGATCGACCTCGTCGGCGGCGGAACGCTCAGCCTGCCCGATGGCCTCGATACGCGTTATCGGGTCATCCTGTTCTATCGCGGCCACTGGTGACCCTATTGTCGCCGTCAGTTGGTCGGCTTTGCAGAACTTAAGGACGAATTTGACAAACTGGGTGTGTCGGTTGTCGCGGCCAGCGTCGATCCCATCGACAAGGCCCAGGAAGTCGCGGACGAGGTGAATTTCCCGGTCGGATTCGGCGTGTCGCGTGACATCGCCGACACGCTTGGTGCCTATTGGGAAGACCGCCGTCAGATCATCCAGCCCTCGGAATTCATCGTCGGTGCCGACGGCAACGTCGTCGCATGCTCCTATAGCGACGGCCCGCTGGGCCGGATCGATGCGGGCGACGTGGTCAAGATGGTAAATTTCTACGATTCCCGAAAATAACCGCTCACGACCTGTTCACGTGATGATGATCGCGCCGCACCGGGCCTCCGGTGCGGCGCTTTTCATTGCACAATATTTACCCAAAACCAAAAGCAGCGTTAAACTCGCGTCTGGATTTGCCCGGAGGAGACGCAAAGATGATCGCATACGACCTGAATATCGAGCAGGAATGGAACCCGCAGCGCCATGTCGAGAAAATCCTCGATACGGTCGAGGATGGCGATGTCACGGTCGCCTGCTGGGAGCCCGGGCAGGTGAGCCCGAACCATTGCCACCCCAACGCGACCGAAATCTATTTCTGTTTCGAGGGCGGCGGCACCATGCGCGCCGGTAACCAGACTATCCCGGTCACCCCCGGCGCGTTCATCGTCCACCCGCCGGGCGAGCTCCACGAATATGAGAACGGCCCCCAGCGCTCGCTGCTGTTTCGCGTGCGTTACGGCGGCGACTTCTCGACCCGCATCAAGGACTGGCCGACCAACGCTGACTTTGCGCGCAGCGACGACGATCGCGCCTACTATCCGGACTAGGATCGACGGCGGGTTGCCGCCGACATAACGGAGGGACGAACCATGAATATCCGCAACGGTGCATATTCTGGGTTGAGCCGCCTTCTGGCCGGTGCCGCGCTTTGCACGGTTTTCTCACTGGGCTACAGCGGCACGGCCGTGGCCGACGGCGTCGACGCCGACGATGTGGTGGCCGCACTCGCGCGGGAGGGATACCCGGTCGATCTCGGCGAAGATGCCTTCGGCGATCCGGATATCGAAAGCGCGGCCGGCGACACATTGTTCGAAGTCCTGTTCTTCGATTGCGACGGCGATGTGTGTGACACCATCATGTTTACCACCGCCTATGTAAGCAATTCGGTCACGGTCGAGGACATGCGCGACTGGAACAGCAACAATCTTCACGGCCAGGCCTATCTGGACGACGAGGACGACCCCAATCTGGACTTCACGATCCTCGCCGCCGGCGGCCTGACCTCGGCCAATCTCCGCCAAATCGTGCGCCAGTGGGGCGTATCCCTCGCCGAGTTCGAGGATCATATCGGCTGGAACAGCAATTCCGGCGGCGCGGCGGCCCGGACCGACGGCGCGGCCATTGCAAGTTCGACGTCGACCATCGAGGTTTGCAACGACAGCGGCGACGGCGTCTCGATCGCATATGCCACCGCCTCCGGCGGCACAAACAGCGCCGGCGAGACCCTGTTCCGGTCCGAGGGCTGGCTGAACATCGAGCATGACGAGTGCATCGATGTCTGGGAAGGCCCGTTCGAGAACCGCTACTATTACGTCTATGCCGAGGCCGACGACGGTGAGTATAGCGGCGACTACTTCTTCTGCACGCTGGAGGACGCTTTCGAAATCGTCGACACCCAGTGCAGTGCCGACTATGAGCGCAACGGGTTCAGCCAGATCGACATGGCCCAAGGCGATCGCATGGAATTCGGCTACGTCCTTGTTCTGGACCCCTGATCACGCGAAGCTGCTGGCCAGGACCAGGCGTATTTAAGACGCGCATTCACGGGTCTTCTGACGACGCACCGTACCCCTGCACAAGAAGTCAGACGACTTTGTATCTGTCAGCAAGAGAAACAGAAAGCTGGCTCGCGAACCGTTCGGTCGCCACCGACAACACCCGACTGCGCAATTGTCCCAAGTGCAGCATTCCGTCGGCAATATCACGCGGGTCGATGGGTCGGCTGACCAGCGCCCCGCTTTCATCATCCGGGGGCAAACCGATATCGATCTGAAACGCGATGAGGTCCGACCCCCTTGTCGCATAGCAAAGAAAATCAAAACTATCGGATTCCAGTGTCGGCACGGCATCCTGGTTGATCCGGGCCGCGGCCCGGTCCAGCAGCGTTCGTACGCCATAGGTCGCCGTCGGCAACGCGAGCGGATGAAGCAGGCAATCGCGAAGCCGCAGAACCGGCTGTCCGGCCAGGGGGTGGTTGCGGTCCATGACGGCGTGGACCACCTGACGCACGATAATGAGGGTTTGAAAATCGACCATGCGGACGGGTTCGAACACGAGTGCAAGTTCGGCCGTAAAATCGGAGAGGGCCCCCTCCGCCTGCATTCTGTCGCGCGGAAAGACGCGGAACGTAACCGCCGGATGTTCGCCCCGGTAGAGCGCGATCTGCGCCGGCAGGAAAGCCGTCAGGAGCGCCTGGCTGCAGGCAATCGTCACATGGCCGCGACGTACGCCCGACAGGTCGGCAATCTGCGATTTCACCCGCTCGAAGTCGGAAATTTGCGAGCGTATGTGATGGATCAGGATTTCGCCGGCCGCGTTGAGCCTGACCCCGCGGGGCAGGCGCTCGAATATTTGAACCTCAAGCTCGTCCTCAACAGCCAGCAATCGCCGGTTCAGCGCCGATGGCGTTATCGATAAAACCTCGGCGGCCTGCCGGATCGAGCCAGCGCGGGCAATCACGTCGATATAGGTCAAGTTCACAAATGCACGCATGGTCCTGCTCGCTTTTCATCGACTTACCGACGCTTCCAACCGTTGCATATTTTGCACCACAACAGGACTAAACTAACAGCAGACCGCAACACTCGCCAATCCTACGTTATTGAGGATTTTCGCGTCACGGACCGACAGACGAGGTTCGATGTACCCGCAAGGAGCGTTGCGATGAGCGCATTCGATACCAGCAACTCCAGCCCGCATGAAACCGGGCTGTTCCGAAATATTGAATCGTTCCTCCCGGCAATCTCCGCCACGGCTGTTCTGGTCGCAAGCCCACTGATCCTGATCGGCGTGTGGTGGATCGCGTTCGAGTTTCAGCTCGTCGATGCAAACCTTCTGCCTTCGCCGTTCGCGACTCTCGCCGACACCTGGGTCAACATCGTCTCGGGCAACATGCTCGAAGACTTCTGGTACACATTCGTTCGTGTGGCCTATGCCTTCGCCTTCGCCACGGTCTTCGGTGTCCCGGTCGGGATCGTGCTCGGCGTGAACGAGAAGGTCTATCGATCGGTCGAGTTCATGATCGATTTTTTCCGTTCGACGCCGGCGACAGCGATGTTCCCGCTGTTTCTGCTGCTTTTCGGCCTCGGAGATTTCTCCAAGATCGCCGTGGCCGCGTTTGCGGGCTGGCTGATCGTGGTGTTCAACGTTGCCTATGGTGTCATGAACGCACGGCGGACGAGGATGCTGGCGGCCAAGTCCATGGGCTCCTCACGGCTGCGCATCTTCTTCGACGTGGTGTTCTTCGAAACCCTTCCACAAACCTTCGTAGGCATCCGGACGGGCATCTCCATAGCGCTCGTGGTGATCATCGTGGCGGAGATGTTCATCGGTGCCACCGACGGTCTCGGCCACAGGATCATCGACGCGCAGATTTCCTACAACCTCACCGACATGTACGGCTCGATTCTGGTGACCGGCGCCATGGGCTACGGCCTCAACGTGCTGTCCCTCGCCATCGAAAAGTATCTCGTGCACTGGTCTGGCAAATAGCCCAGGCCAATCGCAACGCATTTCCTCCATCCCCAAGATAAGGACAACAACAATGCTCAAGAAACTCCTTGCCGCAACCGGGCTCGCCACGGTTATCGGCGCCGGTGCGGCAATCGGTGCCGGACCCGCACATGCTTGTGACTCCTACGAAGAGGTGACGTCGGCATGGCTACCCATCATGCAGACCACGGCCTACTACGTGGCCCACGAAGAAGGGCTGTTCGAGAAGGCCTGCATCAAGGTCAACTCGAACAAGATGCAGTCACCCAACCACATCATCGATGCCCTTGTCTCAGGGCGGGCAGATTTTGGACCTCCGGGCGCGGCCGCGGGCATCGCGATGCTGGCCGAAGAGAAATTCCCCGGCACCTTCAAGGTATTCGGACTTCAGGGCGGCGGGATCGGGGTCAATCTGATCAACGACGGCCTGATCGTGAAGTCAGGGTCCGACATCAAGAGTTTCGCCGACCTCAAGGGCCACACAATCGGGCATGTTCCCGGCATACAGTGGCGCACGATCACGCGCCACCTTGTGCGTGCAGCGGGTCTCGATCCCGATAAGGACGTGAAGCTGGTCGATCTCGCGGTACCGCAGCAGGTTCCCGCGGTCCTGGGCGGCAGTGTCGACGCGACCCTGTCGCTTGAGCCGGTCGGCTCGATTGCGGCGGCCACGGACGGTGTCGATCGCGCGGTGATCAACCCCGTCGCGCAGGTGATCGCCGATCCGTTCTATTCCGGCGCTGCGGTGCTGACCATGAAGTTCATCAAGGAGCGGCCCGAGGTCGCATGGAAGATCGTACAAATCATCGACGAGGCAACAGCGTTGGCGATGGCAGACTTCGATAAGTACAAGGCCATCATCCCGAATTATACCGCCATTCGGGAAAGTCAGCTCGACCTGCTTGCGAAACCGTACCTGCGCAGCTTCACGGAACTGAACGAGACCGACCTCAACTCCTATCAGGCATTCGTCGACGTCTTCTTCTCCGAAGGTGTGATGAAGAAGAAGATGGATGTGCGGGAAAAGATCCTCCAGACGAGCGACTTTGGCAGCAGTTGATCTTGAGTCAGGACCAGGGAGCGCCACCGGTCGTGCGTTCCCTGGCCCTTCCGATCATGCCGGCCGAAGCCGGTTCGTGAAGTGAGCAACCAAACATGAACTACTTAACATCCGTCAGTGAGGGCGCAATGGATCAGACTACGGTCGCTATGCCGCAGGCAAGCGCGGACGCCCCCTCGGGGCGCCCGGCTCGCCGGGGCCGCCTCGTGATCGAGGGACTGCGCAAGGCATTCGGGAAAACCGTTGTCTATGACGGCTTCGATCTGGAGCTTGAGCTCGGCACGTTGACCAGCGTCTTCGGCCCGAATGGCTGTGGCAAGAGCACGCTGATCAACATGATTTCGGGCCTGATGCCCCGCGACGGCGGAAAGGTGCTGTATGACGGCCGGACCATCGAGGAGACCAACATCTCCTACGTGTTCCAGAATTATCGCGAGGCGCTGTTCCCATGGCTGCGCGCGATCGACAACATTCACTACCCGCTGAAACGCAAGGGTTTTCCGAAGAAACAGCGCGACGAACGGGTCGAACAACTGGTCGAGGATTTCGGCATCCGGATTGACCTGAACGCCTACCCCTATGCGCTGTCCGGCGGGCAGCAGCAGGCTGTCTCGATCCTGCGCGCGCTGGCCCCCGAACCCGACGTGCTGTTTCTCGACGAGCCCTTCTCGGCGCTCGATTACGAGATGACGCTTCTGATGCGCGAAAAATTGCAGTCGGTGTTCGAAAAGTCTGGTACCACAATGATACTCGTGTCCCACGATCTCGAGGAAGCCGTTCAGATGGCCGACAGGGTCTTGTTGCTCACCCGGCGACCGTCAAGGGTCGCCGCGCTGGTCGACAACACATTGCCGCGTCCGCGCAACGCCAACACGCTCACCGAACCGGAGTTCGTCGAGTTGCGGAGCCGGTGCCTCGACATTTTCCAACGCGAGGCGCGCGTCGACGAGCTGGCCCGCTGAACCATACAAAGACCAAGCCAATGCCCCATACACCCGATCCCACCAGTCCGCGCGGATACCATGACATCGGCGGCGATCCCGCCAGCAGAATTCCGAAGACCGAGCTTCCCTGGTTGCACTGGGAGAAACAAACCGAAGCGATCCGAAACCTGCTTGGAGACGGGACGCGCCGGATCATTTCCCTGGACGAGATGCGACGCGGATTCGAGAGTTTCGGTGCGGACAAATACAAGACCCTGTCGTTCTACAGGCGTCGGCTCGACGCCATGATCGACGTGTTGATCGAGAAGAACGTCATCAACCGCGATGAGCTGGACGCCGCGACCGCGGACAAGCGCGAAACATGGGAGAAGGCCGCCGATTCCAGCGAAAACTCATGACCATGACCACGCACCATGGGCACCGGTTTCAGTCCGGCGACAGGGTCACGGTGCTCGACCTGGGCAAGTCGGGCCATGTCCGAATCCCGTTCTACGTCCGGGGCCAGGCCGGCGAAGTGGTGAGTTATTGCGGCACCTATCTCAACCCCGAGGAACTCGCGGTCGGTCTGACCAGCGGTCCCGCCATCGACCTTTATCGCGTCGCCTTTCGCCAGCAGGATCTCTGGCCCAGCGACGACACCCACACGCAACACGACCGGCTGGTAATCGAGATCTACGATCATTGGCTCGCACCGCAGACATGAATGGAGGACCCGGTTAATGACCGACCATGACCATGATCATCAGCATGACGATCACGAAGCACTCGTCGTCGAGGACGAGGCGGGCAATCTAGAGGGCCAGATCATCGTCGATGCGCTGCAGGCCGTCCTGATCGCGCGCGGGCTCCTCACAGCGCCGGAAGTGGTAAAGGAAATTGAAAAGCTCGAATCACCCGGTCTGCATTTGGGCGCAAAGATCGTTGCCAAGGCCTGGGCCGAGCCAGAATACAAGGCACGGTTGCTGGAGAACGGTAAACAGGCGATCGGCGAGATCGGAATCAGTGTTGGCGAGGCACAGATCGTCGTGGTCGAGAACACGGCGGACACGCACAATCTGATTACGTGCACCCTGTGCTCCTGCTACCCCCGGTCGATCCTCGGTCAGCCTCCCTCCTGGTATATCTCCAAGGCCTATCGCGCCCGCGCCGTGCGTGAACCGCGCAACGTGCTCGCCGAGTTCGGCACCGATCTTCCCGAAACCGTGGAACTGATCGTCCACGACAGCAACGCAGACATGCGCTACCTCGTTCTCCCCGAACCACCCGAAGACCCATGCTCGCGCACTGCATCCGAATTGGAATCCCTCGTCACGCGCGACCGGTTGATCGGGGTATCCCGTTAGTCCAGGTGCCCGGCACAGGCAGACAGAGTTGAAGCCGCCGAACGCTCGCCGCATGGGCAGATATTTATAGATTCCTGCGGGGTGTTAATTTCCCGGCATACCTCTTGTCAGCAAGTGCTGACTCACTGATTATAAAGGTGGAGGAGGACCGTTCCCCGGTGGGGCGCCCGGTCTTCAAAACCGGTGAGGGGCGTTAGACGTGCCTGGTGGGTTCGACTCCCACCCTCTTCCGCCAATTCACGACACCCATGCGTGATCCGGAGATGAGGTTTGCGCGCGCGGTGTTTATGCTCACGCCATGACACCGACGGTTCCCATCACTTCCGACATCGTGCTGGTCGGCGGCGGCCACAGCCATGTGGCGGTCCTCAAACGGTTCGGCATGAAGCCCGAACCGGGGGTGCGTCTCACCCTGATCACCCGCGACCTGCTGACCCCTTATTCGGGCATGATCCCGGGTTACATCGCCGACCATTACAGCGAGGCCGAAGCGCATATCGACCTGCGGCCGCTGGCCGCCTTCGCCAACGCGCGCGTCATCCACGCCGCCGCGACGGGGCTCGACCTTGCAAACAATTACGTCCAGGTCGCGGGGCGTCCCCCCGTGGCATTCGATTTTGTCTCCATCGACACGGGCTCGACCCCCGCGACGACCCATATCGACGGTGCGGAACACGCGCTGCCGGTCAAACCCATCGATCGATTCCTCGAGGCCTATCACCGGCTGACCGGGGAGATTCGCGGCCATGACGGCCCGTTCCATATCGCGATCGCCGGCGGCGGCGGCGGGGGGGTCGAGCTCACCCTGGCCCTCAGTCACCGGTTGCGGGCCGCCGCGATCGGTTTGGGCAAGGCACCATCGGATTTTCACTTTGCGATCGTCGAGGCCGAGGACACGCTCCTGCCCGGCTACAACCCCGCCGCGCGGCGCAAGCTCACCCGCGCGCTGTCCGACCGGGGCATCGCCGTGCATACGGGTGTGAAGGTCGAACGGGTCACGCCCGATGCGGTGCACATCTCGAACGGGCAAAGCCTGCCCAGCGACAAGACGATTCTGGTGACATCCGCCGGGCCACCCCTCTGGCTTGCCGATACCGATCTGGCCCGTGACGATCGCGGCTTCGTCCGGGTCGACGACCGGCTCCGCTCGCCCTCCCACCCCCGGCTCTTCGCCGCAGGCGACGCCGCGTCGATGGATGGTCACCGGCTGCCCAAGGCGGGCGTGTATGCCGTGCGCCAGGGTCCGTATCTGGCCGACAACCTCCGCCGCGCCGCGCGTGGCAGACCGCTCAAGGCCTATCGCCCCCAGGGCCAGACCCTCGCCCTGATCACGACCGGCGACCGCTATGCCATCGCCGCGCGCGGCCCGTTCGCGTTGGAAGGCGCCTGGGTGTGGCGCTGGAAAGACTGGATCGACCGGCGCTGGATGGCCAAGTATCAGGAACTGCCCGAGATGGACGCGGACGGCGCCGACGGTGACGACGCGCTCGAGGCCATGCGCTGCGGCGGCTGTGGTGCGAAAGTCCCCGCCCCGGTCCTGCGTCGCGCGCTGGACCGCCTGCCGCCCCAGCACAAGGACGGTCTCGACCAGGGGCTGGATTCACCCGACGACGCCGCGGTGCTCACACCACCGCCGGGCAAAGCGCTGATCCAGACGGTCGATCAGTTCCGCGCCTTCATCGACGACCCGTATCTGTTCGGCCGGATCGCCGCAAACCATTGCCTCGGTGACATCTTCGCGATGGGCGCGGAGGCCCATTCCGCGCTCGCCGCCGTCATGCTGCCCCATGGCGAGGACGACAAGACATCCGACGATCTATACCAACTGCTGGCCGGCGCCACCGAGACCCTGGCCGAGGCCGGGGCCGTACTGGCCGGCGGCCACACGGGCGAAGGTGCCGAGATGGCCTTCGGCCTGACCATCAACGGTTATGCCGACCGCGACGCGATCCTGCGCAAGTCCGGCCTTGCGGTCGGCGACACGCTGATCCTGACCAAGCCGCTCGGCACCGGCGTGTTGTTCGCCGCCGACATGCGGGCCAAGGCCAATGGCGATGACGTGACAACCGCGTTCGAATCCATGCAGCGCTCCATCGCGCCCTGTATTCCCGTGATCCGCAAATACGGCGCGTCGGCGGGCACGGACGTCACCGGATTCGGGCTCGCGGGCCATCTGCTGGAGATGCTCAACGCCTCGGGCGTCGATGCGGAAATGATGCTCGACGCGCTGCCGATCCTGCCGGGGGTCGTGAAACTGGTGGCGCTGGGCCATGAGAGCACCCTTCGGCCGGGCAACGAGGAATCCGTCGGCAACGCCGTGCCGTTGGCCGCGCATCCGAGTTTTCCGTTGCTGTTCGATCCGCAGACCGCAGGTGGTTTGCTGTTTGGCCTGCCCGCCGACCGGGCCGAGGCCTGCCTCGCGGAATTGCGCGCCGGTCCCGCGCCGGATGCCGCCATCATCGGGCGGGTGACCCCGCGGCGGGGAACCGTCGGCGTGGTCAGTTTCACGGACCCGGCCTGAGTTTCCAGTTCGAACCTCGGCGCTATCGCGTGAATAAAAAAGGCCCTCCCGACGGGGAGGGCCTTTTCAATAACGAAAGAAACGCCGCGTCAGCCGTGGGCCGTGCGGTGGCGCTGATGGGTGGGAACAATGGCCGTTACCGACAGAGCCTTGAAGCCCTTATCTTCACTCTCCATCGCCCAGTTGCGGATCTCGACGAGCACCTTGCCCAGGGTCGTCTCGCCCCACAGCCAGTTGCCGATATCGAGATCGGTGACCCGGCCATCGGGCCGCGCAATCGCCGCCTCCATGTAGTAGTAGCGGATATCGTCGGCCATATGCTTGAAGGCCAACGCCGCCGGCTTGCCCTCGATCGGTGATGCTGTGTCTTCGCGGTTCACCACGAGACTGGCCAGAAAAGCCGGAATTTCCTCGGGTGCCTTGCCCGATATCCCGTAATTCGTCCGGCCGCCACGGCTCTGTTTGGACTCTTCATACCAGGGCTTCAGCAGGGCGACTTCCTGCAGCAGGGTCTGCTCCAGAAGCTCCTGATCGCTGACATCCTCGATCGGCGCGGCGAAGTTGACCGGGCAGGCCCAGCCTTCCGGCTGTTCCACATCGGCTCCCGGTGGGTCGTCGGGGAAGTCCTCGAGCACCGGGCCCGATTCACGTTCCAGTAGCTCCAGGCATTCACGCAGCACGCGGCGCTGGAAGTCCGGCTCGTTCGGCCCGCCCAGGGGGCGGCCGAGTTCGAAGGGTACCGCGAGTGCACGCGGCGGTTTGATTTCCTCGGCATGCTTGCGGATCAGCGCGATCTGCGTCGTCGGAATGCCTTCTTCTTCGAGATAATGTGCAAGCCCGCCCACGGCGCGCGTGCATTGGGGTCAGACGGGGACCAGTGCGACAGCGTCGACATTGTCCGCCTTGAGAACCTTCGCGAGGTCGCGCGCGATCGGCTCCATCACCGTCGGCGGCGTCGCCCCCATGAAGGAAAAGTGCCGGCTCGCGACCGAACCTATCACATCCTCATCGGCCAGCTCTTTCAGACGATCGAAAGGAAAGGATGTGTTGACGTCCTGGTAGAAACCGCTGCGATCGAAATTGGTCGACACATGGCTCATCACCAAATCGTCCATGTCGTAATCGTCCGGGATGATCCGGTAATCGCCCGCACCCGGCGTGAACGGATCGTCCTCGCGGCGATGCAGGCCGGCGGTCGAAATCAGCGCAACCCGGCATTCGTTCAGCGGCTTGGGCGTGACCCATGGCGTGTCGCCATATTCGGGCAGTTCCTGATTGATCAGCGCATCGCGCAGATGATCAGGCATTTCGCGCAAATGGACCATAAATTCTCCTCAGATCGAAATTTCGGGAACTCTATCAGCACGGCTGGCGCGCAACAACGACACTGCCTGAACAGCACCTTTGCTCCCGACGCATTGCTCGGAAACCGTCAGGCCGCGCGCATGTCCGCTGCGGTCGTGCCGGTCGAGGTGTTCTCGGCGTATTTGCGCCAGTTCTCGATGAGCACGTCGGGCGCCGCCGACCCTACGGTAACCGACGGGCGCTGGCTCATGAGTTGCAGCCAGCCCTTCAGCAAAACGCATTCGTCGGGGATCTGGAAGCCACGGTAGTGGCTCAGCACGCCGACCCGCTGCATATGCGGCAGGAAGGTCAGGTCGACGAGGCTGATATCGTCTCCCATCCAGTAGGAGCCGTCGCCCAGCTTGCCGAGCCCCTCATGCTCCATCATCAGCATGGCGTTGGTCAGGCGCTCCGCCTGAAACGCCTGCGCGTCGGCGTCCTGCGCCAACATCAGCTTGTAGACATGGGGCGTGAAGCGGACATTGGCGAAGTCGATCCAGATGCGCGCCTGGGCACGGCGCACCGGATCGGCCGGCAGCAGCGGCCGTTCGGGGAATACCTCTTCGAGATACTCGTTGATCACGGCGGATTCGAAGATCACCGCGCCGTTATGGCGCAGCACCGGGACCTTGCCATAGGGCGAGATTTCCAGGAACCAGTCGGGCTTGTCGTTGAGATCGACCGCCGTGAGCTCGTGGTCGATTTCCTTCTCGATCAGCGCCATGCGGGTGCGCTGCGCGAACGGACAACTCGAAGAACTGATGATTTCGACTTTGGCCATGTAACGTCTCCGTATTCGGTCTTGTTAATATTTACCCGGCGGCTTGAGCACCCGCCGCTGCAACTGCGCCAGGACCCCGCGAAACACGTCTAAGCGTTCTCGGCGCTCGTTTCCAAACGCGCAAGCTTGTTCAGGGTCTCATTGGCGTTGCCGTACAGCCCCGTGAAAATGTCGCGGAGTGCGTCGATTTTGCCACGGGATTTCATCCGCGCAAAAATCCCGTCAACGCTTGGCTTTGCACAACGTATTGTCAAACGGGTGCCACTTCCAATCGGTTGCATTTCTATTGTCTGCTCGACACTGAAGCCAAGCGGGGTCTCGATCTGGTAGCTGATGTAGTCGAACGGGCGCCAATCCGACACCGTGACCGGAACAATCATGTTGTTCCCATGGTCACAATACTGAACCGTGTCGATCCCGATTCGGCCGTGATCCGTCCCTTCCAACGAGATGGCCTCGACACCCGTGATCCATTGCGTTCGATATTGCGGCTCCGTGCACAACTCCCAGGCACGGCACGGCGGCACAGGCAGATCGATGTTCAGTTCGTCGATCAGCAACGATTCGGATTTTTCCACGAAACGACGAATCCCGCGCCGCAGACGCTCCCAGACGGGCACCAGCGGATAGACATATGCGTTTATCTCACCGAGATGCTCAATTTCCTCCGTCCGGATCTCCAGCTCTTCGAAAAACGAACTCAGCTTCATGTGATCCACGGCGATGGACGTCAGCATGGCGTAGCCGGAATGTCCGGTGTCCTGGGTGACCGTATTCTTAGCCAGGCGGTGCAGGGCGACAACGGCAGACCCGGAAAGCTCGTCGCGATCGCCGATGCGATTACAGGCATATTCCCCGTAATGAACGACCAGTTTCAGATCCAGTGCGCCCGCCAGTTGCGCTGGGTCACTGGGGCAATTGGCGCCGTATCGCAACGCCGCGACCCGATCCGCGAACGCACAGTAAAGCGAATCAACCGCCTCCAGCACCGTTTGGCCGCTGGCATTCCCGTCATCCGGCGCGTAGATAAAAATTGCGTCCCCGACGACATTTCCCACCTTGAACGGCGGATTGACTGTCGCGACAAGTTCGTCGAGTAGGCCGGCAGTGATTTGTCCGCCAATATCCGTGGGAGTATTCGCCAGGAAACTCGTGTAGCCAGCTATATCCGCCAGAACAAGAAAGCCGTTTTGTGCCGTCATGATTGACCAACCTCAACACTGAGCCTCTGGGTGAACCAGTACCCACGCATATTTTACCCGTAATTCCCACCAAGGTGAACGAGACTTACTGAAGACAATGTCGGACAAGAGCCAACAGTCATTATTCGTACAGGCAAATCACATGCCTGGATTCAGCCGGCATCGCGCGCATTTGTAAGCCGTGGGTTCACACTGTCATTCCCTAGTACTTGCCCAGTGCCTTGAGCACCCGTTCCGGCGTCACCGGCTGGGCCCAGACGGAGGCGTTGAAGGGACTGAGCGCATCGTTGATCGCGTTCAGGATCGCGCCGGGCGCACCGGCCGTGCCCGCCTCGCCCGCGCCCTTGGCGCCGAGCTCGGATTCCCGGGTCAGGGTCTCGATATGGCCGATCTCGATGTCCGGCATCTCGCCGGCCATGGGCACCAGATAGTCGGCCATGTTGGCGTTGAGGAAGTTGCCTTCGCTGTCATAGCGGCACTCCTCATACAGCACACCGCCGATCCCCTGGACAATTGAGCCGCGCACCTGCTCGTCGACCAGCAGCGGGTTGATGACCTTGCCGCAATCCTCGACGCACCAGTATTTGAGCAGTTCCACCGTCCCGGTCTCCGGGTCGACCTCGGCGATCACCGCCTGGAAGCTGTTGGTCATCGCGACCGGGTATTTCTTGGGGATGTAATGGCGCGTCGCCATCATCTCCGACTGGAAATTCTGCGGCAACGTATCCGGCCGGAAATATGCCACCCGCGCCACTTCTTCGAGCGGCATGCGTTCTTCCCGGCTCACCCGGTCCACCACAACCCCGGCGCTGATATCCAGTGTCTCGCGCTCGGTCTGGAGCAGGATCGCCGCCACATCGAGCACGTTATGGCGGAGCGCCTTGGCCGCCTGCAGGGCGGCCTCACCCGCGATGCCGGCCCCGCCCGAGCCGCCCGCGCCCCAGCCGACCGGCACATTATCCGTGTCGCCGGAGATCACCTTCACCTTGTCGGGCGTGGTGCCGAACGCGGTCGCCGTAACCTGCTGAACCACGGCCTCGCTGCCCTGGCCCTGTTCCGTGATGGAGGTCTGGACGATCACCGCGCCGGTCGCATCCATCCGTGCCGCCGCCCCGTCCTGGGACGAAATCCGCGCGCCGCCGAGGCCATAGGTGTGCGGGCCGGGATTGGTCATCTCGACCAGGGTCGCGAATCCGATACCGCGATAGATGCCTTTTTCGCGCAGCTCCGCCTGTTCGGCCCGGAAGCCTTTGTAGTCGAACATCGACAGCAGCTTGTCGAGCGAGGCCTCGTGAGAAAGCCCCTCCATCTTGAGCCCGGTGATGAACTCGCACGGATACCCGTCGTCCGGCATCAGGTTGCGCCGGCGGATATCCACCGGGTCCATGCCCAGCGCACGCGCCCCCTCGTCCATCAGGGTCTCCGTGATCGCCACGGCCACCGGATGGCCGACCGCGCGATACTGGCTCATCGGGGTCTTGTTCTGGAACACGACCCGCGCGCGCGCCTTGTAATTCTTGTGGGTGTAGGGCGCGCCCACATAGTTGATGACCTGCAGGGCTTCCAGCGCACTGGTGCGCGGATACATCGAGTAGGCGCCGACCCCCGTCAGATCGTCCATCTCGAAGCCCAGCAGCTCGCCGTCGGCGGCGAAGGCCGCGCGCACCGTCGCCCGGTGATCGCGGGCATGCAGATCGGTGAGGAAGGATTCCAGCCGGTCGGCGATGAACTTCACCGGCCGCTTCAGGATCATCGAGATCGCCGCCGTGGCCATCTCGTCGGGATAGGTGTGGCCCTTGACGCCGAAGGCGCCGCCCACATCGCCGCACACGATGCGTACATTCTGGTTCTCGATGCCCAGATGACGCGCGAACAGATCCTGCATCATGTGCGGGGCCTGGTGGGAATGATAGGCGGTCAACCGATGCTCGGACGCCGAGTAGTCGGCGATGATCGAACGGGTTTCCATGCACACGCCGGTGTGGCGGCCGAAATCCAGGGTCCGCTCGACGATTTTGTCGGCGTTCGCGAAGGCCGTGGCCGTGTCGCCGATGTCGTGATTCATCTCGAACAGAAGATTGTCGCCCAGGTCGGGATGCATGACCGGCGTGGCATCGTCCATCGCCACTTCAGGGTCCGCGAGAACCGGCAGTTCCTCGAACTCGACCTCGAGAATCTGGACGGCATCCTCGGCCTCCGCGCGGCTGGCAGCGACCACCGCGGCAATCGGTTCGCCCTGCCAGCAGGCGCGATCGACAGCGAGCGCATGCTGTGGTGCGGATTTCATCCCCTTGAAATGCGCCAGGGTGCCGACCCACGGCGTACACACCTCGGCGACCTCCTTGCCGGTGATCACCCGCAGGACACCCGGGCAGGCCAGGGCCGCCGTATCATCGATCGAGACAATCCGCGCATGGGCATAAGGCGAGCGGTAATAGACGACATGGACCATGCGCGGCAGGGTCAGGTCATCGACATACTGCCCGTCGCCCGCAACAAGCCGACGTACATTGGCACGCGGCACGGATGCGCCAATGTAATTGTCTACGCGGTCGAGGACGCTGCCCTCGTCGGTCTCATTGGCTACACTCATGGTTTCCGCCCCTTTTCCACGCTTTGGAATTTATCGGGTCAAAAGGTACAACTCGGGAGACGATGGGGCCAGCCCGCTATAGGAGAAGGCTCATCACAATCGGGAATGTGTGGCGAACGGATGATTCAGGGCGAGAACAGGAAACTCTGGCTTTCGATCCGGCGCAGTCTGCGCGGCCGGTGCCCAAATTGCGGCGACGCGCCGTTGTTCCGGGCCTACCTCAAGCAGGTCGACAATTGCGCGGACTGCGGCGAGGCATGGTCGGAGGTCCGCTCCGACGACGCCGCCCCCTGGCTGACGATCCTGATCGTCGGCCACCTCATGGCGCCGGTGATGATCCACATGATCAGGCATCAGTATTTCGAGCCCTGGGTCTCGGCGGCGATCCTGATCCCGATCATCATCGGGCTGTCGCTGGTGATACTGCCGTTCGCCAAGGCGGGCTTCATGGCCGCGATCTGGTCGTTGCGGGCGAACAGCTCGTAGTCTTTATAGAAGTCGTCATGCCCGCCCTCGCGCTGTGCACGTTGGCGGAATAACAGCCTCTAGTACTTCCCCAGCGCCTTCAGGATCCGCTCCGGCGTGATCGGCTGGTGGGCGAGCCGCACATCGAACGGCAACAGCGCGTCGTTGATCGCGTTCATGATCACCCCCGGCGCACCGGCCGTGCCGGCCTCGCCCGCGCCCTTCGCGCCGAGCTCGGAATCCGCCGTCGGCGTCTCCACATGCCCAACCATAATGTCCGGCATCTCGCCCGCCATGGGCACCAGATAATCCGCCATGTTGGCGTTCACGAGGTTCCCCGCCGCGTCGTAGCGGCACTCCTCCATCAGAGCCCCGCCGAGCCCCTGGATCACGCCGCCGCGCACCTGCTCGTCGACCAGCTGCGGGTTGAGAACCGTGCCGCAATCCTCGACCACCCAGTAATTCAGGAACTTCAGGAAGCCCGTTTCGGGATCGACCTCGACGTAACAGGCCTGGATGCCGTTGGTGAAGGCAATGTTGTATTCCCGCGGCACGAAATGGCGCGTCGCCATCAGCTCCGGCTGGAACCCCTTGGGGATGAGGTCCGAGCGGAAATAGGAAATCCGCGCCACCTCGTCGAGGCCCATGCGCTCGTTGCCCGTGTCGTTGTCGACGACCACACCCTCGCGGATATCGAGCATCGCCGGGTCGGCCTGCAGCAACTGGCCGGCGATATCCTTGATGTTGTAGCGCAGCGCCTTGGCCGCCCGCAGGACGGCCTCGCCGCCAATGCCCGCCCCGCGCGAGCCCCATGTGCCGCCGCCGGTCGGCACGTTGTCCGTGTCGCCCGTGATCACCTTGACCAGGTCCGGCGTGGTGCCGAATGCGGTGGCCGCGATCTGCGCCATTACCCCGTCGGTGCCCTGTCCCTGTTCGGTGACAGATGTGTGCACGACGATGGAGCCGCTCGAATCGAGCCGCACCTGCGCGCCATCCTGGGACGAAATCCGCGCCCCGCCGATGCCGTACATGGCCGCACCCGGGTTGGTCAGCTCGATCATCGCTGCGAAGCCAATGCCGCGATAGACGCCCTCGCCGCGCAGCGCGTCGCGCTCCGCCTTCATCGCGTCGTAATCCATCGAGGCCAGCAGCTTGTCGAGGGACTGGTGATGGGACAGCCCCTCGAACGCAACGCCGCTCGCCCCCTTGGTCGGGTAGGCGTCATCGGCAATCAGATTGCGCCGGCGGATATCGACCGGGTCGATCCCGAGCGCCCGCGCGCCCTTGTCCACCATGGCCTCGGTCACGGCGAAGGCGATCGGATGACCGACCGCGCGGTACTGGCACATGACATTCTTGTTCTGGAACACGACCTGCGCCTTGGCGCGATAATTCTGATGCTTGTACGGCCCACCCGTGAAGTTCAACACCTGGTTGGCCTCCATCGCGCTGGTGCGCGGATACATGGAGTAAGGCCCGACACCCGTCAGATCGTCGATCTCGATCGCGGTGATATCGCCATCCTTGGTAAAACCCATCTTCGCATGCACCCGGTGCGCGCGGGCATGGATATCGGTGAGAAAGGATTCGAGCCGGTCGGCTGCGAACTTGACCGGGCGGCACAGCATCTTCGACAGCGCCACGGTCGCCATCTCGTCGGCATAGACATGCACCTTGATGCCGAACGAGCCGCCGACATCCTTGCAGACGACCCGCACCTGGCCTTCCGGCACACCGACATGCTTGGCGAAGATATGCTGCATCATGTGCGGGGCCTGGTTCGACATATGCACGGTCAGCTGATCATCGGCCTCGTTATAGTCGGCGAGGAGTACGCGCGGTTCCAGGGTCACGCCGGTGTGGCGGTCGAAATTGTAGGTCTCCTCGACGACAAGGTCCGCGGCGGCAAAGGCCGCATCCACATCGCCGGCCTCGACCCCGTTCTCGAACGCGATGTTGTCCCCCAGTTCGGGATGAATCACCGGGGTGTCCGGGTCGCCCGCCGTCTCCGCGTCCGTGACGGCGGGGAGTTCCGCATACTCGACGATCACCGCCGCTGCGGCGTCCTCGGCCTCGGCCCGGCTGTTCGCCACCACCGCCACCACGGCCTCGCCTTGCCAGCTGACCTTGTTCACGGCGATCGCATGTTGCGGGGCGGATTTGAGGCCCTTGAAATGGGTCAGCACCCCGACCCAGGGCTCGCAATAATCGGCCAGTTCGGCGCCGGTCACGACCCGCACGACCCCGGGCATCCCGGCAGCCTCACTGGTGTCGATCGACGTTATATTCGCATGGGCATGGGGTGAACGCAGGAACACCGCATGGACCATGCGGGGTAGGGTCAGGTCATCGACGAACTGGCCCTTGCCGCGCACCAGCTTGCGCACATTCGGGCGCGGCACCACCTTGCCGATGTAACTGTTGGGGCGCCCCAGGACGCTCGAATCCGGGCCGGCTGCTTCGTCAGTCAGGGCTTCGTCGGTCATCGTCTCTCTCCACGCGTGCATTTCGGTCCGCGTCTGACGCGCGGATTCATGGTCTGAATTATTCCACACCCGGGCTGTGAAGGCGATTGCGCACCGGGTGCCGGTCGGCATCCTTTATCCCCAGCGCATCCTCGCCGATCAGGATTCGCTGGACATTCGCGGTCCCCTCGCCCACCGCAAGCATGTTCACATAAGCCGTGTATTTCTTGATCGGATATTCGTCCGCCAATGCGTAACCGGCGAAGATTTCCGCCGCCCCCGCCGCGGCCTCTTTCGCCGCCTCGACGGCAATATACTTGGCCCGCGACGCCGCCCGGGTCGCGGGGTGTCCCTCATCCATCAGCCAGGCCATGCGATGCACCATCAGCCGCGCGGCATCGATATGGGTGGCCATGTCTGCGATCACATGCTGGACCATCTGGTACTCGCCGATCGGATGACCACGAACGACCCGTTGGTTTGCGTAACCGATCGCCTCGTCGAGACAAGCCTGGGCCAGCCCCACCGCCCGGGCCGACACGGTCAGCCTTCCGAACTCCAGCGCGTTCATCGCGACCTTGAAGCCCTCGCCCTCTTCGCCCAGGCGGTTTTCCACCGGAACGATAAAGTCATCAAGGAACACGGCGTTCGAGGCGAGCGCATTCGACAGGCCGGTCATCGGGATCGGGTCGGCCGTGAAGCCATTATATTCTTTCGGCTCGACGATGAAGGCGGTGATGCCGCGATGCCCCGCTTCAACATCAGTCTTGGCGAACAGCACACCGACATCGGCGGCGTTGGCGAACGTGATCCATTGTTTCGAGCCGTTCAGGCGGTACATATCGCCGTCGCGCGTGGCCGTGGTCTTCATGGCGCCCGCCGCGTCCGAGCCCCCACCCGGCTCGGTCAGGGCGAACATGCCGATGCGCTTGCCGGCGATCAGCTCGGGCACGAAGCGGGAAATCTGGTCGTCGGTACCCCAGTTGAAGATCGTGAAGGGGCAGGTCATGCCTTGCATGTTCATGCAGTAGCCGAACTCCGGCGCGACCCGCGAGATCGCCTCGGAAATCGCGGCCACGGCCAAAAACCCCGCATTGCTGCCACCGAGGGCTTCCGGGAACGCAGCGCCGAAAAACCCCGCCGCGCCCATTCTTTCGACGAGCGCGCGTGGAAACTCGCCCGACGCTTCATAGTCGCCGATCACGGGCAGAATCTCGGTCTCGGCGAACCGCGCGACATTGTCCGCGAAGGCGGCAATCTCTTCAGGCAGGGTAAAATCCATCCGCGCGTTCCTTTATTCCTGCGGTCAATCTATCTAACATCGCGGCAATCGTGAAAAGAAAGGTGGAAGCGCAAATGAGCGAGCTTTTCACATCCGTCGAGGACCTGGCCGCCCGCATCCCCGACGGGGCCAAGGTCGCATTGGCGCCCGACTATTCGGGCTGTTCGATGGTGACCGCGCGCGCGCTGATCGCCCGGCGCGCGAAAGACCTGCACTTGATTGGCGTGCCGTCGGTCGGCTTCCAGGGCGACATGCTGATCGGCGCGGGCTGTGTGGAGACCCTGGAGACTGCCGCCGTGACCCTCGATGAATACGGCCCCGCGCCGCGTTTCATGGCGGCGGCGAAGGCCGGGTCCATCAAGATCATCGACGGCACCTGTCCGGCGATCCATGCGGGCCTGCAGGCCGCCGAGAAGGGCATACCCTACATGCCCGTACGCGGCATCGTCGGTTCCGACCTGCTGGCCCACCGCGACGACTGGACCACCGGCACGGACCCGTTTGGCCAGCAGGAAGGGCCGCTCGTGCTGGTCAAGGCGATCCGGCCCGACGTGACCCTGATCCACGCGCCGCTCGCCGACCGGAACGGCAATGTCTGGATCGGGGTGCGCCGGGAGATGATGGTGATGGCCCATGCCGCCCGCGAGACCTTCGTCACGGCGGAAGAAATCTACGACGGCGACCTGCTCGCCGACGAACAACTGGCCCCCGGCACGATACCCGGTCTTTATGTGTCCAGCCTCGCCGAGGCGGCCAACGGTGCGTGGCCGGTCGGCCTGTTCGGCCGCTACGGGCCCGACGACGCCCATCTGCGCGACTATCTCCAACGCGCGCGCACCGACGAAGGGTTTGCGAGCTATCTCGACGAGTTCGTCTACGCCCCGAAAGCCGCCGAATGAGCGCCGATCTCGCGGCCCCGCTTGCCGACGAAGAACTGCTGATCTCGACCGTCGCCGATATGCTCGCGGGCCTGCGCCACGTCGCCGTCGGCGCCCAGTCGCCGATCCCCGGCTCAGCCGCACTTCTCGCAAGGGCAAAATCGGGCGGAAGCTTGCGCGTCTCCATGCTCGGTAGCGAGGCCCACAGCCCGTTTACAGACGGCGGACGCGAATTGTTCGACTGCGCGGCCCAGGGCCGGATCGACGCCTTCTTCCTCGGCGGCGGCCAGATCGACGGGCAGGCGAATATCAACCTCGTCGGGATCGGCGACTACCCCAACACGAAAGTCCGCTTCCCGGGTTCGTTCGGCTCGGCCTATCTCTATCTCCTGGTGCCGCGGGTGATTCTGTTCCGCGAGGAACACACCGCGCGCGTCCTTGTCCCGAAAGTCGATTTCATCAGCGCGCCGGGTGTCAGCGATGAGGATGTCCACCGTACCGGCGGCCCCCATGCGCTGGTGACGGGCCGCTGCGTATTCGATTTCGATGTCGACAAGCGTCGCTTCCGACTGGCCTCCATACACCCCGGGCATGACACGGACGAAATCCGCGAACACACCGGCTTCGATTACGACGTGTCGGATGACGTGCCCGAGACGAAAACTCCCGACGCGGCAACCCTCGATTTGCTCCGCGGCCAGGTCGCCGAGGAGGTCGCCGAGACCTATCCCGCCTTCGCCGCCCGTGTCTTCGGCAGCACAACCGCCGCCGCCTGATTTTCCTTCAAGGTAGAAACCATGACCGATAATTCCGGACCCTTCGGCGCGCTGGCCGGCCTCAAGGTGGTGGACCTCGCCCGCGTGCTCGGCGGCCCCTACTGCACCCAGATTCTGGCCGACCACGGCGCCAACGTGATCAAGGTCGAGCCGCCCCAGGGCGACGAGGTTCGTGACTGGGGGCCACCCTTCCACGAGGGTGACGCGTCCTATTTCGTCGGTCTCAACCGCAACAAGCGCTCGATCGGCCTCGACCTGACCAAGCCCGAGGGACGCGAGGTGCTGTTCCGGCTGCTCGACGAGGCCGACATCCTGATCGAGAATTACAAGACCGGCACCATGGAGAAATGGGGGCTCGGCTATGACGATGTCCTGGCCGAGAAATACCCGTCCCTGATCCACTGCCGGATTTCCGGCTACGGGGCCGACGGCCCACTCGGCGGATTTCCCGGCTATGATGCCATCGTCCAGTCGATGGCGGGTTGGCTCTCGATCAACGGCGGTGCAGAGAAAGAACCCACACGGGTCGGCATCGCCGCCGTCGATATGGGCACGGGGCTTTACTCCTGCGTGGCGATCCTCATGGCGCTGTTCGAACGCCAGACCTCGGGCAAGGGCCAGTTCATCGACATGACCTTGTATGACTGCGCGGTCTCGCTGATGCACCCCCACGTCCCGAACTATTACCTGTCGGGCGGCGAGGTGCCGGGCATCACCGGCAACCAGCACAGCAATATCGCGCCCTACGACAAGTTCCCGACCAAGACCGTCGATGTGTTTATTGGTGCGGGCAACAATCGCGCCTTCCGGCGCCTGTGCGACGAACTGGGCAGACCCGAGCTCGCCGAGGACCCGCGCTTCGCGAACAATTCCGACCGCACTCAGCATCGCGACGAGCTGCGCGAGGAACTGATCGACGCCTTCGCCGCGGTCGATGGCGAGGAACTTTCCCTGAAGCTGTTGGCGGCGGGCATCCCCGCCGGGCCGGTGCTCAACACCGATCAGGTGATGAACGCCCCCCACACAAAGCATCGCAACATGGCGGCCAGGCTCGACTGGTATGAGGGCACCGGCATCCCGATCAAGTTCGGGCGCACCCCGGGCGAGATCCGTTCGACCCCGCCGGCGTTCGGCGCCCATGCCGGCGAGATCCTCGGCGAACATGGCTTCGACGAAGACGAGATCGAGGCGCTGGCCGCATCCGGCGGGCTCGTCACCGAACGCCGGAAACTCTAGAAACCCTGCTTCACGAGAAGGAACCGCCATGCGCTGGTCCGAACGCCGCAAAAACTTCCGCACCATCCTCAACGGGGACGCCTGCGTCCATCCCGGCTCGGTGGCCGACCCGATGACCGCCCGCATCACCCAGGAAGTCGGCTTCCAGGTCGGCATTTTCGCGGGCTCGGTCGCGTCGATGGCGGTGCTCGCCGCGCCCGACCTGATCGTGCTCACCCTTTCGGAATTCGCCGATCAGGCAAAACGCATCGGCCGCGCTTGCGACCTGCCGCTGCTGGTGGACGCCGACCATGGCTACGGCAATGCGCTCAATGTGCGCCGCACGGTCGAGGAGCTGGAGATGGCCGGCGTGGCGGCGCTTTCGATCGAGGACACGGTCCTGCCGAACGCGTTTGGCAGCGGCGACAAGGCCAGCCTGATCAGTGTCGAGGAAGGCGTCGGCAAGATGAAGGCCGCGCTCGACGCGCGCACCGACCCGGACCTCGTCATCGCCGGGCGCACCAGCGCGCCGGGCATCGCGGGCGTCGACGAAGCGATCCGGCGTGTGAACGCTTATGAAGAAGCCGGCGTCGATGCGCTGTTCCTGGTGGGTGTCAAAAGCCGCGAGGACCTGACGGCCATCGCATCGAAAGTCTCGACGCCGATCATCCTCGGCAGCGCGTCGCGCGAGATGATGGACCGGGACTGGCTGGCGTCCATCGGCGTGCGCATCTGCCTGCAGGGGCACAAGGTCCATGCCGCCGCCATGGACGCATTCCTGCGTACCCAGCAGGCCATCGCGGACGGCACCCACCCCGACGATCTGGAGAATGTTGCTTCGGGCGACACCATGAAGCGGTTCATGCGCGCCGATGACTACGCGGCATGGTCGAAGGCGTTCCTGGCGTAACGGCTAGGCGCGGTCCGCCGCGAAACGCCGGAGGCTTTCGAACAGTTCGGCATCGTTGATGATCCGCGGCACCTTGTGCTGCCCGCCAAGCTGGCCCCGCGCCTTCATCCATTCCGGGAAACCGCCGGGCGGCAGCGCGACCACCTCGGGCGCGTTCATGCCGAACCCGTCTGCGCGGTGGGCCTCGTAATCCTCGTTGGTCGCGCACAGTGCCGCGTCGAGAATACGCGCGAAATGCGCAAGCCGCGCCGCAGACGGCACCTCGCCGGCGAACTCGACGATATAGAGATGCCCGCCCCGGCTGTCGTCGTCGCTGGCGTGCACAGCGCCGACCGACCAGTCGCGCACATCGCTCCCGATGGCCACGCCCCCGTCGCGGACCGCCGCCTCGATCTCCTCCGCGATCAGATGTTCGCCGAAGGCCGACATGGAATAGCTCGTGCGCCCGGTCACCTTGACCCGCAGCGGGTCGCGGCTGACCAGCTCGACCGTGTCGCCAATCACATAGGACCAGAGCCCGGCACAGCTCGACACCACCAGCGCATAGTTGATGCCCCGCTGCACCGAGCCCGCCCAGTGCCGTGTCGGCCGGCGCGACTCCAGCTCGTCGACCGGCACAAACTCATAGAAAAGTCCGGTATCCAGCATCAGGCGCAGGCCGTCATCCGGCCCCCGATCGGCAACACCGATGAACCCCTCGCTCGCAGGGTAGACCTCGCGCAACTCGGCATGGGTATCCGCGATCAACGACTCGAACCGCGCGCGGTAGGGCTGAAAATCGACCCCGCCATGGATCAGCAATTCCAGGTTGGGGAAATATTTCGCGAGATCGGGGCTGCTGTCGCCGCGATAGGCGGCGAGCATATCGAAGAAGATCAGCAGCCAGGACGGCGTCCCGCCAATGAGCCGGATATCCTCCCGGTCCAGCGCCCGCACCATCCGGTCGACCTTCAATTCCCAGTCGCTGACCAGCGCGTCGTCGCGCGACGGAAAGCTGCGGCCCTGGAACCACCAGGGCAGGCTTTCGGTCATGATCCCCGAAAGATCGCCGCTGCGAATCCCCGGCGCCTCCTGTGTGAATTCGGTGCTGCCGCCGAGCATGAAGGACTTGCCGCCCAGAACTTTGCTGTCGGGCCGACGCGCCAGATGGTGGCAGACCAGATCGAGCCCCGCCATCGTGTTGGACGAGATGATCTCGTTGGTGCAGGGAATATACTTCGTGCGCCCGGTCGTGGTGCCCGATGTCACCGCGAGGTAGGGAATGCGCGACGGCCAGGACACGCCCCTCAAATCCGGGAAGGCCGGTCCCCAGTAGCGTTCCTGAAAGTCTTCGTACCGGCGCAGAGGCACCCGTGCCTGAAACTCGGTGATGCTGCGGATCGATTTGAAGTCATGGTCGCGCCCGAACTTCGTCCGGGTCGCCCGTGCCACGAGGCCGAGAAGCTGGCGCTGCTGGACATCCACGGCATCCATCGCCGCCAGCTTGCGCAGGCGCCGACTGCCATACAGGCGAACGAGGGGGGTGATGTTCAGCATGGCCCCAGTTTACGCCATGGACAGCGTCAGGGGGTCAACTCGGTTTTCCGCGCGAAGGTCTGCCGGACCGTCTCGACCCGCAATGGCAGGTGCACATATTCGCCGGCCAGCCACAGGTCGAACTGGTCGATGAAGTTCGCGCTGTTGATCCAGCCGTCCTGGCCGCCCAGCAGGGTAAACCAGTTCGCGTCCGGGTCGGACATGTCGGAGATATGCCGCGATTGGGACCCGAACCGCGTAAAATGACGTTCGTCAGTGTCCGAATGGGCGGTCTTCATCACCGTCGTCGAGCTGCCGCCGATGGGCACGTCGTTGAACCGGTACTTGCCGCCGATGAGCGGGATGAAATTCAGCGGGTGGCGCAGCCCCAGCCGGTGCATGTCACCCCAGGTCGGCAGCTCCTTGTGCCGCGCCGCCGCATCGCTCAGCGCCGCCGCCAGGACCGGCGCCACTTCGGCTGCCGGGGTCGCGCCGATCATCTCGCCGAGCTGTTCGTCGAACCGCCCACCGACCGAGATTCGCGTACGCGCGTCCTCGCTCAGGAACTTTTCGGCAAAGGCGAACATGGTGAGTTCGAAGGCGACGGCGCCGGGAGAATCCGCACCGTAGTGGCCGTCCCAGGCCCGGATCGTCGCGAGCAGGTCTGTCTGTTCCGGCGTCAAAGCCTGCGCGACAGCACCCAGCTTGCCCAGCAGCAGGTCACGCAGCGCGACGGCGGATTCCATATACACGTCCTGTTGCAATGCCCGCAGGTCATCGACCGAGACCTTGTGATCGCCGGACAGCAAGTCACGCAAACGCGCGATCCGGTCGTCGTTGGAGAAGTGCCAGCCGACCGCAACCCCGGCCTCGCTCCCCTCGACCGGCTTGTTGTTCGCCGACGCGACAAATCCACTTGGCGGATCGAACGCCGCGGGCAACGTCCCGGCGGTGACGGTCCTCGCCCAGGGGTCGCGCCCGTCCGCCGCCGCGGCGGGGATCAGCAGATCCGGCGGCGGGACCGGTGAACGCGCCGGCAGCTTCACCGCCATCACCTGGCCGATATGCCCGTCGGTGTCCGCATAGACCATGTTCTGACCCGGCACGTGGAATCCGTCGAGCGCGGCACGGAACCCGTCGAAATCCTGCGCCTGGCTCATCCGCAGCATGGCGGTGATCTCGTCGCTTGGCCGATGACCCATCCAGCGCAGCGCGATCGTCTCGCCCTCACGCGCGGAGTTCACCAGGGGCGAATCCGTGATCACCGGGCCGAACCGGGTCTCGCGGACTTCGGCTTCCGTGTCGAACCACCAGCGCACACCAATATTTTCCGTGCGGGTCTCGAATTCATCCGCCGGCAAGTCGGTCACATCGACCATGTCCGTGGACAGGGCGCGCATGTTGGTCCCGCCCCAGGCGATCCGGTCGTTGCGGCCCAGGGCGATGAATGGCACGCCGGGGATCATCATGCCGACCGCGTGATAGGACGGCGACTTGTAGCCGGCCAGCAGCCAGAGATTGGGCAGGAACACGCCCAGATGGGGGTCGTTGGCGACCAGCGCCGCGCCCGTGCCCGTGCGTGCGCCGGAAACGGCCACCGAGTTCGACCCGGCCTTGGAGAAGCCCGCCAGCAATTCGTGGAACACCGACGCCTGATCCGCCGCGCCCGGCCCGATGCTGGGGATGGAGTCGAGGCCCTTTTCCGTGGCCCGCGCCCAGATCTCCGGCCAGTCGGCCCGATCGCGCAGGGACAGCATGCCGAACCAGATAAGCCAGTTCACATCGGTCGAGGCGAGCCGCCCGACGGCGATCACATCGGTAGCGGTCCAGGGTTCGCGTTCGAGTCCCAGCACGCGGTGTTCGTGGGGCAGTTCGTCGGCATTGGCGATGTAGTGATTGACGCCGGCAACGAAGGAATCGAGCCAGGCCCTCGTGTCGGCGGGCATCATTTTCAGGGTCGCCTCCGCGCCGCGCCCGAAATTCAGTATCCGCAGGGACTTGTCGATGTCGCGCGCCAGCGGCCCGCCCATCTCGGCGACCCGCCCGCGCACGAGGCGCCGCGCCACCTCCATCTGGCCCCAGCGCAGATGGGCATGCACCACCCCCAGCGCCACGGCGAGGTCCGTATCGCTCTCGGCCTCGATGAACGGCACCTGGAATTTATTCCAGTGAATGCGCACCGGCGAGTCTATCGGCACACCCGCAACCGGGATCGCGGCGAGCCGCGTATCGATGCTCTCCGGTTTGGGCAGCGGTGTGAGCACGGCGCAGCCCGCAAGGATCGTGGCCATGGCGGTGCCGGCGAGCAGATTGGCGAGGCGCATGCATGCAGCTCCTAGCTTGATTCGGTGTTCCGCTATAAATCTAGGTGCGCGGTACCAAAGTCCAGTTGCGATGGCGTGATCCGCTCCGGCAACGCCGCCATTGACCCGCCCCGGCGCACCGCCGAAACTGATGGCATGTCCCCCTGAAGGCCAATGACGGTCACCGACGAGGAATTGCGCGGCATGCACACCAACACGATCAGCATCCCGGTCGAATGGGGCCATTGCGACCCGGCGAAGATCGTCTTCTATCCCAATTATTTCGTCTGGTTCGATCACGGCACCCGGCATCTCTTCGACAGCGTCGGGGTCGGCTACGACGTGATGCTCGACGAATACAAGATCGTCGGCCTGCCGCTGGTCGACGCCCATGCGAAGTTCATGTCGCCCAGCCAGTTCGGCGACGTTCTCGAGATCACCAGCCAAGTGAGCGAGTGGCGCCGCCGCACGATTGTGGTGACCCACGAGGTCACCAACGCCGGAACCCCGGCGGTGCGCGGCGAAGAGATCCGGATCTGGGCATCGGCCGATACCGACAGGCCCGGCAAGCTGATCACCGCGGATATCCCGGCCGATTTCCGCGCCCGGTTCGAGGCCGGCGGCGGATGAGCGGGCAACAGCCCAACCGTCAAACTTTTGACGGATGCAGATGTGGCCGGATGCGCTAAACTGCGCGCCAACGAATTGTCGGCACAAAAATGAAAACAGCCGCCATGTCACGATGGACAGCCGGTCAAGCAACATCCGGCGTCCCAATCCGGGAGAGAAAAGCATGAGTTCGAACATCCTTAAATCCGCCGCCCTCACGGGCGCCGCGATCGCCGCGCTGACAATCAGTGCCGCACCCGCCATGGCGCAGGACGTGACCCTGCGCATGCACACCTTCATTCCGCCGGTCGCCAACCCGGGCAAGACATTCCTCACCCCCTGGGCCGAGAAGATCGCGAAAGATTCGGGCGGCCGCCTGAAGGTTCAACCCTTCTGGGCCATGCAGCTCGGCGGCAAGGCGCCCCAGCTTCTCGACCAGGCACGCGACGGTGTTGTCGACATCGTCTGGACCCTGCCGGGCTTCTCGGCGGGCCGCATGCCCGAGGTCGAGCCCTTCGAGCTGCCGTTCGTCCACAAGGACGCGCTTTCGACCACGCTGGCGCTTCAGGACTTCCAGGCCAAGTATCTCGACAAGGCGCTCGGCGCCTACCATCCGCTGCTGCTGCACAGCCATCAGGGCTTCCTCTTCCAGACCAAGGAACCGGTCCAGAAGATGGCGGATCTGAAGGGCATGAAGCTGCGTGCCGCCTCGCGCGGCGGGGTGTGGCTGCTCGAATCCCTCGGCGCGGTCGGCGTCGGCCTGCCGCTGCCGCAGATTCCCGCGGCGCTTTCCAAGGGCGTGATCGACGGCGTGACATTGCCGTTCGAGATCGCCCCGGCGGTCAAGACCCCTGATCTGGTCAGCCACTTCTCGAGCCTCGCCGGCGCGCAGCCCCGCCTGGGCACCAACGTCTTCACCTTCCTGATGAACAAGGCCAGCTACGACAAGCTGCCGCCGGACCTGCAGAAGGTGATCGACGACAATGCGGGCGGCAACATCGCCCGTCTGGCCGGTCAGAACTGGATCGATGTCGAGACCCCGGGCCGCAACGCGGTCGCGTCGAAGGCCAAGAACAAGTTCTACGAGATCCCGGCAGACGAGGTCATCAAGATGAAGGCCGCCTCGCAGCCTGTGTTCGACCGCTGGTACGAGGAAGTCGGAAAACGCGGTCTCGATGGCCCGGCCATGGTCATCGACGCCATCGACATGATCGAGAAGCATTCGGGCAACTCCTAGGGGACGCCCGGGACCGTTCATGAACGGTCGGATTTTCGCCGATGAGCGAGACAACATCTGACAACGCCCGGCCCACCGATCCGGTGGGCCGGCTGCTTTACGCCATCGCCAAATGGCTCGCCATCTTCGGCGGCGTCATCCTGTGCGCCATGGCCGTGCTGACGACGGTGAGCGTCACCGGCCGCTCGCTGCTGAACAATCCCATTTCCGGTGATTTCGAACTGGTGGCCATCGGCACGGGCCTCGCGGTCTTCGCGTTCCTGCCCTGGTGCCAGATGGTGCGCGGCAACGTTCTCGTCGACTTCTTCATGGCGGCCGCGCCGCCGCGCGCGCAGATCTTCACCGATGTGCTTGGGGGTCTCGTTTATCTCGCCATCGCCGCCCTGCTGACCTGGCGGATGATCTTCGGCGGCATCGACATGTACAACTACAACGAACTGTCGATGACCATTAACTTCCCCCGCTGGACGACCTTTCCGCCGTCCATCGGACTGATGGCATTCCTGGTGATCGTGATCGCCTACACGATCGGGCGCAGCGTCGCCGAGCTGCGCGCCGGGCGCTATTTCAATCAAGACGGCGCCGAGGATATCGGCGGCAACGACGGTACGGCGTCATGACGGGCCTCGAGATCGGCATCGCCGGCTTCGCCGTCCTGTTCGTCCTGCTCGGCCTGCGCATTCCCATCGGCGTGGCCATGCTCGGCGTCGGCATCGTCGGCTACGTCACGATCGCCGGCGAGGTCGCGCTGTTCAGCTATCTCAAGACCGAGACCTACTGGCGCTTCACGACGGAAAGCCTGTCGGTGATCCCGCTGTTCCTGCTGATGGGCCAGTTCGCAGCCAAGGCCGGGCTCAGCCAGGCGCTGTTCGCAGCCGCCTACACCTGGCTCGGCCAGTATCGCGGTGGCGTTGCCATGGCCGCGGTCGGCGGCTGTGCGGGTTTCGGCGCGATCAGCGGCTCGTCCCTCGCCACCTCGGCCACCATGGGCCAGGTCGCCCTGCCGGAGCTGCGGCGATTCAACTATTCCGGCGCGCTTGCCACCGGGTCGCTGGCCGCGGGCGGCACGCTGGGCATCCTGATCCCGCCCTCGGTCGTGCTGATCATCTATGCCGTGATGGTCGAAGCGAATGTGGCCACCCTGTTCCAGGCTGCCTTCATCCCCGGGATTCTCGCCGCGCTCGGCTACATCGCCGTGATCGCCATCGTCGTGCGCGTGAACCCGGAGGCCGGCCCCGCCGGCCCCAGGGCGAGCCGGGCCGAGAAATGGTCCGCGCTGCTCGAAATCTGGCCTGTGCTGCTGATTTTCGTCCTGGTCATGGGCGGCATCTATTTCGGCGTCTTCACCCCCACCGAGGGTGCGGGGGTAGGCGCGTTCGGTACGTTCCTGATCGCGGTGACCCGCGGCGGCATGCGCCTCCAGGGCTTCATCGATGCCTTGCTCGGAACCGCGCAAACAACGGCCATGATCTTCCTGATCCTGCTGGGTGCCGCGATCTTCAACGCCTTTCTCGGCTTCTCCCAGCTGCCGATCTTCGCGGCGGATTTCTTCGGCAGCTCCGGACTCGCCCCGCTGACCATCTTGCTGGGCATGATCGTGCTCTACATCCTGCTCGGCTTTGTCATGGATTCCCTGTCCATGATCTTCCTGACGGTACCGATCTTCTGGCCCATCATCGCCGGTCTCGATTTCGGCATGAGCGAAGAGGAGACCAAGCTCTGGTTCGGCATCATCTCGCTCATCGTGGTCGAGATGGGCCTGATCACCCCGCCGGTCGGCCTGAACGTCTTCATCATAAATTCCATGGCCCGCGACGTGCCGATGATCGAGACCTTCAAGGGCGTGATCCCGTTCTTCATGTCTGATATCGTGCGGGTTGTCATTCTTGTGTTTCTGCCAACAATCACCTTGATTCTGCCGCGTATGCTGAACTGAGCCGGATCAGGAACGAAAACGTGGAGTATTTGGGGAACGATCAGCGCACCCATCAGGATATGCTGATCACTTGAATCGGAGCCCTGATCTTGTCGGATGTGGTGTGAGCCACCTGACAGAAACGGCGGAAGCGGTCGGACCGCAAACGCCTCGAACACTGCAAGAACGACGCCGAACAAACGAGGAAGCACCATGAGTATTCGCGCCGACGTCCGACCCGACCTGATGCCCTACTACAAGGATGATTGCGACCCGAAGAACCTCGCGCCCTTGTGGGAGGTGCTGCACACCTTCGCCCGCAAGGAGCCCAAGAGCGACTGCGAGCCCTATATCTGGCATTACAACGAGATCCGCGACACGCTGATGAAGTCGGCGGATCTGATCACGGCGGAACAGGCAGAGCGCCGGGTGCTTATACTCGAGAACCCGGGCATGCGCGGGCGCTACCGGGTGACCACATCCCTGTTCGCCGGCCTGCAGCTGATCATGCCGGGCGAGATCGCGGCGGCCCATCGCCACACCCAGGCGGCCCTGCGTTTCATCGTTGAGGGCTCAGGTGCCTACACGGCCGTCGACGGCGAGAAGACAATCATGGAAGTTGGTGACTTCGTCATCACCCCGTCCTGGACGTGGCACGATCATGGCAATGAAAGCGACCGGCCCATGGTCTGGCTCGACGGCCTCGACGTGCCGCTGGTCGAGACCCTCGACACCACCTTCGCCGAGCCCTACCCGGAGGCAAGCCAGGCGGGGACCCGCCCGAGCGGCGATTCCCTCGCGCGCTATGGGTCCGGCCTGCTGCCGGTCGACCACCATCAGCGCAGCCCGTCCTCGCCGATCTTCAACTATCCCTACACCCGCACGCGCGAAGCGCTCGAGACCATGCGCAAGACCGACGAGTGGGATCCCTGCCACGGGCTCAAGCTGCGCTACGTCAATCCGGATAACGGCGATTCCCCGATGCCGACCATCGGCACCTTCATGCAGCTCCTGCCCAAGGGCTTCGAGACCTCGGGTTACCGATGCTCCGATGGGACCGTCTATTCCGTGGTCGAGGGAACCGGCAAATCGATCATCGGCGACCAGACCTTCGAATGGGGGCCGCGCGATCACTTCGTCGTCCCGGGTTGGGTGCCGCAGAAGCACATCGCCAACGAGGACGCGGTCCTGTTCAGCTACTCCGATCGCCCGGCCCAGCAGAAACTCGGCCTGTGGCGCGAGGATCGCGGGAACGCCTGAATGCCGGAAACGGTCGCCGCATCGCACGGGCGGGTTGCCGACGATAACAGCGTTCATCCGCCTGGCGCCCGGCGCCGGCGCATCGCGGCGGGCCAGCGGCACCTCCATATGCGCCACGCAGATGACAGCATCTGCCCGATGCCGCGCGCCGGCCAATGACCCCACCCCGCGATTGCCGCCCTTTTTTTGAGCCGAAAAGCGTCGCCGTCGTCGGCGCCGGAGAGCGCCTGACCAGTTCCGGCGGGGCGGTGCTGCGCAATCTCATCGGGTCTGGCTATGCCGGGCGCATCGTGCCGGTGAACCCCAGGGGCGGCGAGATCCTCGGCCTGCCGGCGGCCACCTCCCTGTCGGCGCTCGACGCACCGGCCGAGCTGGCCGTCCTGGTGGTCCGGCCCGACCTGATTCTCGATATCGTCGATGAGGCCGCGGCAACCGGCCACAGGAATGTGATGATCCTGGCCGGAGGATTCCGCGAGGCGGGCGAAGACGGCGCGGCGCGCGAGGCCGAGCTGCTGCGCAGGGCCGACGCCGCCGGCATCACCATATTCGGCCCGAACTGCGCGGGCATCGTCCATCTCGCCGCGGACGCGCCGTTCGCCGCGACCTTCTTTCGTGCGCTGCCCCCCGGCGGCGCGATTGCGGCAATTTCCCAGTCGGGCGCAATCGCGGAAGAGATCATCGCCAAGTCCAGAATCGGCGAGCTGCCCGTCGGCACCGTTGTTTCGGTCGGCAACGCCGTCCATCTCGAGGTGACGGATTATCTCGAATATCTCGGAGACGAGGACAGCTGTCGTTGCGTGCTTCTCTACATCGAGTCCATCGCCGATCCGGACCGGTTCCGCGCGGTCGCCCGCAAGGTCGCCGCGAAGAAACCGGTGGTCGCGCTGATGGGCGGCGGCTCCGACCGGGGCGCATCGGCGGTGCGCAATCACACCGGGGGCGCGGCCATGCCCGACGCGGAGATCAACGCGTATCTGCGCGATTGCGGCGTGATCCGCGTCCGATCGGTCCGGCGCCTGCTGCTCGCGGCCAAGGGTTTCGGGCTGCACCGGGACGGCATCGGGCCAAGGGTGCTGCTGCTGTCCAACTCGGGTGGGCCCGGCGTGATCACCACCGACCAACTGCGCGCCGAGGGGCTGGAGATGCCCGACCTGCCGGATGCCTACGCCGCCATGCTGCGCGAGCTGCTGCCGGGTGAGGCCGCCGTGGCCAATCCGATCGATCTGTTGGCGGATGCCCGCGAGGACCGGTTTGGTCCGGCCCTGGAGGGTGCGCTCGCCCATGGCGCCAACATTTTCGATGCCATCCTGACCATCCATGTCCTGCCGTTCATGGTGGATGGGGACCCGGTCATCGATACCCTTTCAGGCATAGCCAAAACCGCCGGGCTGCCCTGCTTCCACTCGATGATGGGCACCCTGGAACATCAGTCAAAATGGTTCGCGAGGATGGAGGCCGCCGGGGTTCCGGCGTTCAACGATTCCGAATCCATGGCCGAGACGGCGGGCATTCTTGCGCAGTACCCCAAACTGCGCGCGGCGCTCGTGTAGGTCATTACCCAAGGGTCGACCCTTTCCGTCGATACCGGCTTGACCTTCCAGTGGCTGGAAGCAGTAAGGAGAGAACTGCACTGAGCGAGCAGTTTCATGTCCAAACGTTTCCTACTCATAGCTATTCTCGCCATCGGGGCCGTTGCTGCGGTTGTCTACCTTGCGATCGGCAAACCCGCCGCCGAGGCAACCCTTTCGGCGGATCCCGCGAACGCAAGCCTTGTGGCGCTTGGACAGCAGGTCTACGCATCTCAGTGCGCGGCCTGCCACGGCGCAAATCTAGAAGGTCAGGCCAACTGGCGTACGCGCAAGGAGAATGGTCGGCTCCCCGCGCCACCCCATGACGCGCCGGGTCATACCTGGCATCACGACGACATTTCGCTGTTTCAACTGACGAAGTTCGGTCTGGCTGCCCTCGTCGGCCAACCGGTAGAATCGGATATGCCCATCTTCGATGGAAAATTGACCGACGAGGAAATATGGGCCTCGCTCGCCTATATCAAATCACGCTGGCCGCAGAAAATCCGGCAGCGCCAGGCCGACATCAACAAGCGCGCCGGGGGCTCCTGAGCGTTGGTCGCAGACAGCTCACAGGTTTCCGTCCACCTCTTGGGGTACGCCAGTTGGTCAGGATTACGACCAAAGGCGCAGCGCCGATGAGGTCTCGAAGAGTTCTCACCGAAAGAATTTTCGCACGCATGATCCTGACCGTCATCGCGGTTACGGCGGTAACCATTTTCCTGGCGCTGGTCACCTCGAATGCGCATGCGCACGGTGCCTGGAATTCAACGACCAATCTCGAATCACAGGCAACAGGCGGGGTGTTGGGTCCGGCTTCCGGTCAAAAGCAGCCCGAAGAACTGCCATCATGCCATCACGGCATGACCCCCTGCTCTTCTAGCATTTCACTCTCCGGTACCTATGCGTCTGAACTTCGACGGACAAGAAGCACCGCTTCGTTCTCCGTAAAGTTTGGACCACCTTCCGCTTTATATCTTCTGATTGATCCCCCTCCTCCCAAACCCCAAGTCAGCTGACCTGTACGAGTTGAATTTCTTTCAACGTTTCCGCGGCCATCCGCCCGACCAAAACATGGTGGGCCATCAGGGCACTGCGAAGACAATATTGGGAATGGGAATATGCGAAATATCAAACTCAGAACGACTATATTCTTCGGAGCCGCGGCGGTTCTGCTGTCCACCAGCCTGGCCCTCGCCCACGGCGGCGCCACCGGCATTGTGAAGGAACGAATGGACCTCATGGATTCCGTGGGCAAGTCCATGAAGATCATCACGGAGATGTTCCAGGGCGAAAAGAATTACGAAGCCACCGCCGTTCGCGACGCCGCGCAATCCATCGGCAGCCATGGCGGCGAGCAGCTGACCCGGTTGTTCCCCGAGGGAAGCATTCAAGGCCCGAGCGAATCCTTGCCGGCCATCTGGCAGAATTGGGAACGTTTCTCGGAACTGTCCGAGGACCTGACGAGATACGCCAATGCTTTGGCGGCGGTGGCCGAAAATACGCGCGGCCCGGGCATGCGCGGCGGGCGCCAGGGGGGCACGGGAATGAGCCCCATGGGACGGAGTAATCCCATGACGGGCTCGACCGACGGGATGCGGATGAACGATCCGGCCGCCCTCGCGCAGATGTCGCCCGATGCAGCGTTCGCACGCCTCACGCAGACATGCAGCGCCTGTCACACACAGTTCCGTAAAAAACAGTAGGCAACTCCCATGAAGAAGTTATTCCTGGTAGCCGCCGCAGTGATCGTGGCGGTCGCCGCAGGCGGCGCATTGCTGATTTTTCGCGGAGGTCAGGCGCCGGAATCCGATATCTCGTCTCTCGAAGGTGACCCGGAACGCGGGGCGTATGTTGCGCGTCTCGCCGGCTGTATTGCGTGTCATACGAACGAAGCCGAGGGGGGTGAACTCCTGGCGGGTGGACCACCTCTTGAGACACTGTTTGGCACATTCTATGGCCCGAACATCACGCCAGACCCCGTCGCAGGTCTGGGAGACTGGTCCGTCAACGACTTCGCGCGCGCGCTGCGTCATGGAATCTCGCCGGACGGAAAGCCGTACTATCCGGCATTTCCCTACACCTTCTATTCCAAGCTCACGGATCAGGATGTCGCGGACCTCTGGGCGGCGTTCAAAACCGTCCCCGACGCGAGCGAGTCCACAAAACCGCAGCAGCTCAAATTCCCATTCAATCAGCGCTGGGCTCTTCGTGGATGGCAAAATCTGTTCTTCGAATCGGAGACCTACACCCGAAATCCGGCCCGGAACGACCTTTGGAATCGCGGCAAATACATCGTGACCGGCCCGGCACACTGCGGCGCGTGTCACACCCCCCGAAATCCACTCGGCGCCCGAGATGCGGAACAGGCCCTCCACGGCACCGGCGGATTGCCCGGTGATGAGCGTTCGCCGCCGATCACACCGGAAGCACTTCTCAAGAAAGGCTGGACCGAGCGAAATCTCGCATTCGGTCTGCGATTCGGTACCAAGCCCAATGGCGACGTGCTCGGCGGCAGCATGGGCGAGGTCATTCGCGACGGCACCTCATGGCTGACCAACGAGGACCTGCGCGCGATCGCTTTTTATCTTCTGAACAACAACGATACGAAATGACGCACCGGAGTGCCTCTCGGTAAATGCAGATTTCTGCCGCTCGGGCATCACCCATGCGGGTCTTCACCCTTCGCGACCATGAGGTGATGATCCTGGTGATGCGTGCCGAGCGCCATGATCCCGATGAAGCCGAGACCGTCGAGCTTCGCCAGATTCCCGGGATCCGCAACCGTTACGGTCATCGCCGCGCCGTTCGGGAAGCTGACGGCTGAGATATTGATGCCGTTCACCCCGTCCATGGTCTCGGCGTGCCCTTTGATCATGCGGTCGATCGAATCACGGATCGCCCCTGCGCCCGTCACCAGATAGCGTTTGCCGCTATCAATGTTCGTCACCGTCACGACCGCTCGCAATGTGACGTTGTCCATATCGATCAGATGTTCCCGGAGCCCGTTGATATCTACCTTCGTCCAGTCGGTGCCCGCATCGGATTCCAATAGCGCGACGATCTCCTGAATTGCGGCGAAGGCGCCCTGGCCCGGTTCCCGGGCGGAGACGCTTTCCACTCGCTCCATCCCGACACCGTGATCGCGGCCATGATCGACATGGGGCATACCGGAATTATGCATGCGATCGGCATGCTGTGCCTGTGCGGCAAGCGGCAACATCAAGGCGGCAACGGTAACAATATACTTCAGCATTTTACTCTCCTGCGTGTTAATTCAGTCCGGACCTTGCCCGCGTTGTCGCGAATCTGACATGATCATGATCATGTCCTCGGAGATATTTGATCTTCTGCGATCATCGCGCGGCACCCGCCTTAAGCTCGATCCCGGTGAGCATCTTTTCCATCTTGGACAGCCCATCCGGCACCTCTACCTGGTGCTTGAGGGCGAGGCGCATCTTGTTCGATTCGATGAGAATGGCGGCGCTGTCATCCTGCAACGCACAGGCCCCGGCGGGGTGATCGCGGAGGCGTCCCTGTTCGCGAATAGCTACCACTGCGACGCGGTTGCCCGGGAGGCGACAACGGTCCAGAGCATCCCGCGAAGCACGCTGCGCAAACGACTTCGGAGCGAGCCGGCATTTGCCGAAGCCTTCATGGCGCACCTGGCACATGAAGTTCAGAACACAAGGTTTCGGGCCGAGGTGCTGTCGCTCAAGACAATCGAAGCGCGACTGACGGCATGGGAAAGCTGGCATGGTGCGTTGCCCCCGAAGGGCGAATGGAAAAGTCTCGCACAGCAGATCGGTGTCAGTCCCGAGGCACTCTACCGGGAACTGGCAAAGCGGGCGGGAATAAGCTGATGCGATGTCTTGGGAATAGTCGCGCCTGTGAACCTTTCACGGGAATCAACTCTTCAGTTAGTGTCCACGATTTGGCTAATTCTGCCAGGCTGGCGTTTCTCCGCATGCAAGCGGAAAACTCAGGCCGCGATGCGGTTGTAAAAACGCGCAATCATCCAGACGATCAAGCCCGACAGAACAGACCAAAGCACCAATCCCCAGACAAAACCCACCAACGAGAGAGACCACTGGAACGCCAACGGTTCCGCGTGGACCATGTAGGCGGTCATCCGGAGCATCGGCCCGGGAAACATCGCAACGAGCGCGCTACAGATAATCCACAGAACGCCAAACACGGTGGCCGTGGCGATCGCCAGTTTGTTTGCATTGATTGCCATTTTTCGTCCCCTAATAGAATTCCGGAATGCCATTCGAAAACTTCAACACGCAGGCCGATCTTCAAACCGCCCCTCACCAAGCACAGAAAATATTCAACCTTTCAGGCGATAGCCGTTCCGAAACATCAGAACTGCCGTTCCAAACAGCATGAAGTTCGCGACGATCAGGCCGATCAAACTAGCCACCGGAGCCCCTTCTGACACGCCGGTGAAGGCGTCCCGAAATGCGTCCACGGCATAGAAAACCGGGTTCAAATAACTCAGGGCCTGGAACGGTTCCGTCAGCGTCGATACCGAGTAAAACGTACCGGCGAGCATCGTCAGCGGCGCGATGATGATCATCGACATGCCGGCCACATGTTCCATGCGGGTGGCGAGTATGCCGGTAATGA
Source organism: Alphaproteobacteria bacterium (assembly GCA_039980135.1). Classification (NCBI taxonomy): domain Bacteria; kingdom Pseudomonadati; phylum Pseudomonadota; class Alphaproteobacteria; species Alphaproteobacteria bacterium. Next base: position 797,949 of record JBDXCV010000003.1, on the reverse strand, counting down.
TTCCCAGGACGGCGAACGCCATGCTCGCGAGAAGGCCGACGGCAATCAGCAGGGGCCAACTGTTAACGGCGATATCGACAAACGGAGCGACCACACTGACCAACAAAGCCGCGATAATAAGCGCTCGGAAAACGGCTGCCGTGGCATATCCGATCACAAGCTCAAACGGCGCGAGCGGAGCCATCAGAACATCGACAATTGTGCCGCTGACCTTTGCGATCAGCAGCGATGACGACGTATTCGCGAATGCGTTCTGGAGCATCGCCATAAGAACCAGCCCCGGGACGATGAACGCAACGTAGGACGTACCGCTTATGACAATATCGCTACGTCCCAAGGCCGCGGTGAACACGACGACAAAGAGCAGAACGCTGATCACCGGCCCCAAGATCGTTTGCAACCATACCGATCTAAAACGCAGAGTCTCGCGGCGGCACAGGGTATAGGTTCCGCGAACATTCATGGTGCCGGCCCAACATTCGAACGGGTCGGTCGCACGCAGATGCACAACCGCCCTATCCGAAAGAATGCGGATGACGGCGCGATCCTACCGGCTTTCGTCACGCATCATCATTTCCTGCTGCGCAAACATGTGCTCCATCATCTGTTGCATCATGTCCATGCGATCTTCCATGCGGTTTGCCCGGTCTTCCATCGAATCCGGACCCATCCGCGGGGAATCTGATGGACCATCACGATGACCACCCATCATTTCGTGCATCATGCCCATCTGTGCGCTCATGAGTGTCATGTGTTGTTGCTCAAGTTCGCGACGTTCCGCTGGATCCGTCGTCTCATCCGCTCGATTCATCATCCGGTCCATTTGTGAAAACCCCTGGTGCGCGCCTAGCGCGTCGTTGGAACTGTGAGACAGGGCCGGTGACACCAGAACTGCGGAAATAGCGAGTACAGTCAGTATCGTTTTCATCTTTTGAATCCTTTTCGATTAAGAGTTTTCCCATCGATGAAAGCCCGCGAACCATTTCGGATCATGGACATCCATACTCGGTCCCCCCACCTCAGACAGACCCACGCGATTGCATCAGGGTTTGCCGCTTCTCTTCGAATTCGGTGCGATCGATATCGCCTTTCGCATATATTTCTTCGAGACGACGCAACACGAGACTCCGGTCAGCCGCGTCCTGACGCTGCGGCGTTCCCGAACCTGAGAACCGGTGCACTGCCAGAAACAGGACAATGATCGTGCCCCAGAACGCAATCATCATCACGCCGCCGAAGAACATATGACCGAGACCGAAGCCGGAGCCCCAACCCATAAGGCCGTCGCCATACCCAATAGCCGACACGGTTGCAGGTTCGACCACGACCCACGAGGTCGCGAGGGACACCCCAAATATGCGCCGGACCAATGTTTTCCCATTCGTCATACCCTGACCTTTCGGAGGCGCAGCGCGTTTCCGACAACCGACACCGAGCTCAGGCTCATCGCCGCGGCCGCGAACATCGGGCTAAGCAGAATGCCCAGGAACGGGAACAGCACACCGGCCGCGATCGGCACACCAAGCGCGTTATAGAAGAACGCAAAGAACAGGTTCTGGCGGATGTTTCGCATGGTTGCGCGCGACAGGCGCCGTGCCCGCACGGCACCCATCAGGTCGCCCTTGATCAGCGTGATACCCGCGCTTTCGATCGCGACATCCGTCCCCGTGCCCATGGCGATGCCCACATCCGCGCTCGCGAGAGCTGGCGCGTCGTTCACGCCATCACCCGCCATCGCCACGATCCGGCCTTCGGACTGGTATTTCTTTACGACCGCCGCCTTTTCCTCGGGCAGAACGTCTGCTTCGACATCTTCGATTCCGAGGCGTCGCGCCACGGCCTCTGCGGTCGTCCGATTGTCACCGGTGAGCATGACCACGCGAATCCCTTCCTCGCGCAACAAACGCAGGGCCTCGGGAGTTGATTGCTTGACCGGGTCCGCGACACCGATGATGCCGGCAATCGCGCCGTCGACCGCGACCAGCATGACTGTCTCACCCTCCCGGCGAAGCTCGTCTGCGTGGTCGGTCCAGTTGCCCGGGTCAATCCCTGCATGTTCGAGCATCCTGGCATTCCCCAGGAGGACTTTCTGACCATCGACCTCGCCCGCAACACCCTTACCAGTCACTGCCTCGAACCTTGTGGGTTCCACGAGATCGAGATCCGCATCAAGTGCCGCATCAACAATGGCAGCGGCAAGCGGATGTTCACTGCCGCGTTCCAGGCTGGCAGCTAGAAGCAGAAGATCGTCGTTTGCCGTGCCGGAAGCAGTTTCAATGGACGTTAGCCGCGGCTTGCCTTCCGTCAGCGTGCCGGTTTTGTCGACCACCAGCGTGTCCACCTTTTCGAACTTCTCGAGCGCCTCGGCGTTCTTGATCAGGACCCCGGCCTGGGCGCCGCGCCCGGTCCCGACCATGATCGACATGGGGGTGGCGAGGCCGAGGGCGCACGGACAGGCGATTATCAGAACGGACACCGCCGAGATGAGTGCAAACGCCATGGCCGGCGGCGGCCCCCAGATCGCCCAGACGATAAAAGCAACAATGGCGATTACCACGACCACTGGAACGAAATACCCGGCGACGGCATCCGCCAGTCGCTGAATCGGGGCGCGGGATCGCTGGGCTTCCGCAACCATCTGCACGATCCGCGACAGCATGGTATCGGCGCCGACTCGATCGGCGCGGATTACCAGTCCACCGGTGCCGTTCAGGGTGGCCCCGATCACCGTATCGTCAGGCGCTTTTTCGACCGGGATGGATTCGCCCGTCACCATCGATTCGTCGATGGAGCTACGACCTTCGACCACAGTCCCGTCAACGGGAACTTTCTCGCCCGGACGCACTCGCAGCCTGTCGTCCGGCACAATCGCATCGAGAGACACTTCCTCGTCCGATCCGTCATCGCGTATCCGACGAGCGGTTTTCGGCGCCAGATCGAGGAGCGCGCGCAATGCGCCACTGGTTTGTTCGCGTGCACGCAACTCCATGACCTGACCCAGTAGGACCAGCACAATGATGACCGCCGCAGCTTCGAAGTACATTTCGACACCACCGGCGGGTCCACGGAAATCGTCGGGGAAAATTCCCGGTACGAAGGCGGCAACGGTCGAATAGAGGAACGCCGCGCCGGTTCCCAGCGAGATAAGCGTAAACATGTTCAGGTTGCGGCTCACGACCGATGCCCAGCCGCGTTCGAAGAAGGGTTTTCCCGACCAGAGAATCACCGGCGTACCGAGCACGAACTGCAACACGCCATACCAAGGGGTGCCAATCCACTCGGCAAAATGAACGCCGGGCAGCAAATCACCCATCACGATCACGAGCAGGGGGACAGTCAGGAAAGCGCCAAACCAGAAGCGTCGCGTGAAATCGACGAGCTCCGGGTTGGGAGCGTCATCAAGCGAAACGCTCATCGGCTCCAACGCCATGCCACAGATCGGACAACTACCGGGCTCGTCGCGAATGATCTCGGGATGCATCGGACAGGTGTATTGCGCACCCGGAACGACGATCGGCGCGGGCCGTTCGTCCGGCGGCAACAGGTAATACTCGGGATCACCGACGAACTTTGTGGCGCAACCGGCGGAGCAGAAATGATACGTCTCACCGGCATGCTCGTGATGATGCGCGGTGGTCGACGGATCGACGTCCATACCGCAAACAGGGTCATTTACCGTCACGTTCATTGTCATCGTCTCGTTCATGTCAGCGGCCCATCCGGTCAGCCAGATCGTCAATGATCGGGCAATCGGGCCGGTCGTCGCCATGGCAGTTTTCGGAAAGATCGACCAGGGTCGCGCGCATCGCCTGTAGCTCAACGATCTTGGCGTCGATATCCGCCACCCGGTTGAGCGCGATCTCCTTCACATCGGCGCTCTTGCGATCCGTGTCGGCGTAGAGCGCCACCAGCGCCCGGCAGTCCGCAACGGAGAACCCCAGGCCCCGTGCCCGTGACAGGAAGCGAAGCATGTGCACGTCGCGGTCCGCATAGTCCCGATAGCCGTTGTCGCGGCGCCGCGCCGGTTCCACCAGCCCGATATCCTCGTAATAGCGGATGGTCTTGGTCGGCAGACCCGCCTGCGCAGCCGCTTCGCTGATATTCATCGCCCGTCTCCAGCTTCTCGGAATGACGGGATCAACATAGACCTTCCAGCAACTGGAAGGTCAAGAACAGTCGGCTAAATGCGCTCAAATCGCACAATCGTCGTTCCCGCGAAGGCGGGAACCCATAGTCACCCGCGGCCGCCCCGTCTGACGCGGTGTTTATGGATGCCCGCCTTCGCGGGCATGACGAGCAGTGGGACGGAAAAGACACAACCCATCCCGTCATACGCGGGCTCGACCCGCGTATCTCAGCACCATCCATCGACCCAAGAAGATACCCGGATCAAGTCCGGGCATGACGAGTTGGCGCGCGCGACAAACCCGCCCTTCGACAGGCTTGGTGCGGAAGCGTTTGGAATTTCGGTCCGGTTTAAACGTGCGCGCGCACCGGGATCGACATCTCGCCAACCTGATCGATCCAGGCATGCATGGTGTCGCCCGGATCGACCGGCCCGACGCCTTCCGGCGTGCCGGTCATGATGACGTCGCCGGGATAGAGCGTCATGAAGGATGACGCATAGGCGATCAGGCGCGGAATATCGAAGATCAGATGCTCGGTGTTCGATTTCTGGCGCACCTCGTCATTGACGCGGATTTCGAAATCCAGATGTCCCGGATCGGCGATCTCGTCGGCGGTCACGAGCCACGGCCCGAGGACCGAGTAGGTATCGATCCCCTTGCGCAGGCTGCGGTCCTCGGTGCCCCGCACGGTCATGTCGAGCCCGATCGAATAGGCGCAGATATGACCCATCGCGTCGGCCTCGGCGATGTCGGACCCGCCCTCGCCGATGATCACCGCCAGCTCGACTTCGTGATCGTTGCGCCGGTCGCCGAACCGCAGCGCGACCCCCTCGCCCGGCCCGACCAGCGAGCTGTTCGCCTTCATGAACAGGCCGTAGGTGTCGATGGTCTTGATATCCCGGCCGAGATTGATCTCCGCGTCCGCCTGCGCCTCTTCCAGATGCTTGTGATAGTTGACCGGCGCCCCGATGATCTTGCTCGGATTCGCGACCGGGCTCTTCAGCACGACGGACTCAATCGGCACGGGATGGGAATCGCCCGCGGCATGTTCGATGGCGGGGCGCAGCGCGTCCAGGTTGGCGATCAGGTGGTCGCCCTGGGGTACGGGCCAGGTGAGCGGCGGCAGGGATTCCAGCGCGGCCGTAGCGTCGAACAGCTGGCCATCGAGCACCAGCCCGAGTTCGTCATCATTGTAGCGGCAAAGTCGCATGTCACAGCGCTCCGTTAGATAAAGGCGGCGCCGCCATCGACGCACAGGGATTGCCCGGTCATGAAGCCCGACGCCGGGGACGACAGGAACAACAACGTGCCGACCATGTCCATGGGCTCCTGCTGGCGCTTCAGCGACTGGTGACTGATGATCGCCGCGCGGCCCGCAGCATTGCGGCCCGCATTCTCGATCTCGGTCTCGATCATGCCAGGCAGCACCGCGTTGACGGCGATGTTCGCGTCGCCAAGTTCGCGCGCCATGCAGCGGGTCATGCCGATCAGCGCCGATTTGGACGTCACATAATGGGTGAAGCCGGGAATGCCCTGGGGCACGGTCGACGACGAGATGTTGATGATCCGCCCGCCGCCCGCTTCGCGCATCGGGCCGGCGACCGCGCTGGCGCAGATGAAGCAGCCGGTGATGTTCACATCCATCACGGCGCGCCATTCCTCGAGATCGATTTCCCAGAAGGGCTGCCGGCCTAGGGTCACGAAGATCGCCGCGTTGTTGATCAGCACGTCGATCCTGCCGAAACGGTCGAGCGTGGCGGCGATCGCCGCCTTGACCGCGGTCGGGTCGGTGACGTCGGTCCGGATCGCCAGCGCCTCACCACCCGCCGCCTCGATCTCGGCGGCAACGGCATCCCCCTTGGCGCCGTCAATCTCCGCAATCACCGGGATCGCGCCAGCCTCGGCGAATTTGAGCGCATAGGCGCGGCCGATGCCCTGGCCCGCGCCGGTGATCATCACGACGCGCCCTTCAACGGATGCAGATATATCGGACATGTTCGACCCTCCCCGGAAAATCTCTTCGTTCCGGCGAGTGTAGCGCCTTACGGGCTGTAAATAATCAACTGCTCACGGACACCAGCGGCGCGGTGGAGAAGAGGACACCGAATGCCTTGCACCAGACCACGACGCTGGCGAAGCCGGTCAGATCCGTGCCCGGCGCAACCGCGTAGTTCTGGTTGCCGATGTTGCCCTTGAGCGCACCCAGATCGATGTAGTTGCCGTCCGTTACATCCGACGACACGACCGGACCCGGGTGACGCACCAGGAATACATGAAGGTCCGGTCCGTTGGTCACATCGAGATTCTCGAGCCGCAGCACATGGCTGCCGTCGGCGAGCCGGTAGAGCCCGGCGTCACCGCTGCCCTTGTGGAGCTTGTCCGCGTCGCGGAACGCACCCGCCGCCAGCGCGACAGGGGCACCCGGCGCGGTCATCTCGTTCCGCGCGTCGTCCATCGCCTTGTCGGGCATCCCACGCGCGGCCTCAAGCACCTCGTCCGCCATGGCGGCCTTCTTCTCGTCCGACATCTGCGACAGGGCATCCGGCGTTGGGACACCGGGGAACTGCTCGTCCACCACCTCGTCGATAAACAGCGGCGAGATCAGGAACCAGCCGACGACCGCGGTCACGACGACCGAGAAGCCGAACCCGTACAGAAATGCGCGTCTCATGGGGGGAACCCTTTCGCTGTGTCGCGTACGACAGTTGGTTTATGCGGTGGAAAGCTGTCGCGATTGTAACGTGAACACCACGCGGGCGCGGATTATTCCGGGGCGGGCTGCAGGCGGATCAACTGCCCGTCATCCTCATCGGTCAGGACGTAAATCAGCCCGTCCGGGCCCTGACGCACATCGCGGACCCGCCCGAAATCCTGCTCGATCAGGCGTTCCTCGGACTCCACCCGCGTGCCGTCGAGCACGAGGCGGGCCAGATAGCGGAACTTGAGCGAGCCGACAAACAGGTTGCCGCGCCAGCGCGGGAAGGCATCGCCGTCATAGAAGGCCATGCCCGACGGCGCGATCGACGGCGTCCAGTGATGCAGCGGCGGCGTCATGCCGGGCTTGGCCGAGCCCTCGCCGATGGCAAAGCCCGCATAGCTGCGCCCGAAGGTCACGACCGGCCAGCCATAGTTGGCGCCGGCGACCAGAAGGTTGATCTCGTCGCCGCCCTGAGGGCCGTGTTCATGGACCCAGATCTCGCCGCGGACCGGGTGGCGGATCATGCCCTGGGGGTTGCGATGGCCATAGGTGAAGATCGACGGCAACGCGTTGTCGCGGCCGACGAACGGATTGTCAGCCGGGATCGAGCCGTCGTCGTTCAGGCGCAGGACCGTGCCGTTGTTGTTCTTCGGGTTCTGGGCCTGGTTCGCGTTGCCGCGCTCGCCCGCGCTCACATAGAGCTTGTCGTCCGAACCAAATGCGAGACGCGAGCCGAAATGCACGCTCCCGGAGCCCGGATTGCGGGCGACGAACACCTCCTCCAGATCGCGCAGGGCCGCGCCGTCGAGCCGCGCCCGGCTGACGGCCGTATGCGCGCCGCCGTCGACCGGCTTGGCGTATGACAGGTAGATCCAGCCATTTGTCGCGTATTCGGGATGCAGGACGACATCGAGGAGACCACCCTGGCCGCGCGCGGCGACCTCGGGCACACCCGAGACCGGCCCGGACAGGCCCTTGCCGGCGTCGAAGATCCGCAACCGGCCCGGTCTTTCCGTCACGAGCATCCGACCGTCGGGTAGAAAGGCGAGCCCCCAGGGGTTTTCCAGCCCGTCGGCCAGCACCACCGTCTCGAAACGGTGCGCGGCAGATTCGAACATTTCGGCCCCGGCCGGACCCGGCGCCGCCGCCAAAACAACCGCCATAACCATCGCCGTAACGGCAACCCTGCGTCTCCACTGAACCATTTCGCCTCCAATACCGAACCGGCACCACCGAATGGAACGTGGGGTCAGCGGGGCCCACGGACAAGGCCCCGGAACGCCTTCATGCCCGCGCCGGCGGGTTTCATGCCACGCCGCAAAACGGAAGCGGCAACGCTATGTTACCGCCAGTTTACACCACCGGCAGTGGTAGGCTCCACCGGATGGCACAGGCAGGCCATCGGACTTCGGCCACCATATCCGACAACAAAACGAAGATTATCGCGTTCCACGAGTTCCGGCGAAGTCACTCAGCACAAACAGATTTTCTACTGCCGGTTGTTCACGCACCCGGCTTTACCGTTGAGGAGTCCATCATCGTGAAGCTGCCAGACGGACAGGTTGTCGAGTTGTTGCTGGTCTCCGGCGATGACACGCTCGCTGTCGATTTCATCGCCGAGCTCGAGGAACGCAGCACCACGAATCCGGTCACGCACCTCAAGACGTTCCAGGCCGGGATCGACATTCTCGCCACGGCGTCGGGCCGGGCGTCGAGTATCGTCATTCTGGATCTGCGAAACGCCCAGCGCGAAGGCATGCGGTTCCTGAACGAGGTTCACAGCCGGCTCCCGTTTCGCGAGCCCGTAATATTCATAATCGGGGCCGAAGATTTCGAGGCCGAGATCATGAAGGACCATGCACGCTTCATCGCCGGACAGTTGCCCGAAACCGGTGCCGGCGCAGCCTTCGTCGAGTGGGCCGCCTCGATGCTGGCGGAGAACTGGTCGTTCGAGAGTTCACCGCAGAAGAACTAGGGGAGACTCTGCGAAGCACGCGGCGACACCACCGGGGAACTACGAGGCCAGCGCCGCGCGGCCCCCTTCGCTTTGTGTGAGCCATGTCTCGAAACTGGCCCGGCGCGCGGGCCGCGCGATATGGAATCCCTGCAGCGAATCAACACCAAGCTCGCGCATGCATTCATGCTGCGCATCGGTTTCGATGCCCTCGGCGATCACGTCCAGGCTGAAGGCGCGGCCAATTTCGACGATGGCCTTTACCACCGGTGGCACCTGTTTGCTGTTGTCTATTTCCCAGATAAAGGAGCGGTCTATCTTGAGCTTCTGCACGGGAAGCCCGCGGAGGACTTCGAGCGCGGTGTATCCCGTCCCGAAGTCATCGATCGAAATGCTCACCCCGATTTCCCGCAGGCGGGTCAATACACGCTCGCCACCCTCGAAGTTCGGAATCATGACGGATTCCGTGATCTCGAGCTCGAGCAATTCGGCCGGCAACCCGGTCTCGGCCAGCACAAGCTGCACGACACCCACCAGGTCCGGTGCGGCAAGTTGCGCCGCGGACAGATTTACCGTCACGCGAATGGGTTCGGCACCGGACGCGATCCGCCGCGCCGCCATCCGGCAGGCATCGCGGAGCACCCATTCGCCGAGCAGATTGATCAGATTCGAGGATTCGGCAATCTCGATGAAGGAATCCGGATAACGGACCCCATCGCGATGACCCCAGCGCACCAGCGCCTCGATCGCCTCGACTCGCCCGGTCGCCGCCGCGATGATCGGCTGGTACTCGAGAAACAATTCATCCCGTTCAATGGCCAGGCGCAGTTCCGCATCGGTCTCCTGGCGCTGCCGGGCGGCCGTTTCCATGTCCCGGTCGAACATCGCATACCGGTTCCGGCCCTCTTCCTTCGCCCGGTATAGCGCCATGTCCGCATTCATGAGGAGTTGCTCGGCCGAACCGTCATCCACCGGATATGTCGTAACCCCGACGCTGGCACCCGCATGGACGACATGTCCATCGATCTCGAAGGGTTCGATGAACGCCGAAACGATCTTGTCCGCCAGCAGACCCGAGAGGGACGGCTCTTTCATATGTGTCGCAATGACAGCGAATTCGTCGCCCCCCATACGCGCCACGACATCCGTCGCGCGGCAACAGGCGTGAATGCGCCTGGCGACCGCCTGCAACAACGCATCGCCGGCCGCATGCCCCAGCGAATCGTTCACATGCTTGAACCGGTCGAGGTCGATGAACATTACCCCGAGATAGCGTTCAGTCCGGTTCGCGACTGCCATCGCCTGCTCAAGCCGCGCCGAGAACCCGGCGCGATTGTAGAGCCCGGTCAGTTCATCGGTCTCCGCGCGTACGGCGAGATCGCCTTCGACGCGTTTTTGCTCGACGGCATATCGGATGGTGCGATCGAGATCGCGCGCGTCGAACCGCGACTTCTCGATGAAATCGGCGGCGCCGGCCTGCATGGCCGCCGCATCAATGTCCGGGTCGCTGTCCCCTGTCAGAAGCACCGACGGCAAATGTGGAAAGAGCTGTGTGATCGTCTTGATCAGTTCGAGGCCAGTCTCGGCGACGAGGTTGTAATCGATCAGGCAGATATCGGGCCTGATGTCCGCGATACGTTCCGAGATGTCGTCCCCGCTGGCCAGCCAACGCACCTCATACTCGACCGCCGGGACGTGACCCAGGAGCGATTTCACGAGGACATAGTCACCCTCATTGTCATCCACGACCAGGACGCAGATGCGCCGCCCGGACTCATCGGATCCGGCGGCAAACTCCTGTACGGCGTCTTGGGACACTGTGCTGAATCCGGGTTATGGGTGGGCAAGTGCTGGCAAGCCGAATGATAACCGGAATGGCGTTAATCAGGCGTGAACGGCCGTTTGGGTCTCTGCGCCGTCTCCCTGAATACGCGCCCGCGGCAGCGTGATGCCGACCGTCGCGCCGGCAACAGGCCGCCTGAGCAGGTATAGGGTTCGCAGGTACAGGGTCCGTAGATATTGAGCTCGACCCTTCGGGTTTGCCCTAACCGAGATCGTGTGCGTCGAGGCCGCGTAGCGTCTGGGTCCGATAGTAAGAGGCCAGGTAGCTCATCGCTTCCACAAGCATGAGTCGTGCTTCGACAGTCGCGAGACGAACCTCGGCGGCATTATGGTCGATCCGGTAATTCTTCAACGTTGCAACATGGACTGCGACCACATCCCGCGCGGTCCCGCCGGTCTTGCCGATACTTTCGCCGATGGACTGCAATATCTCGGGTTTGCCCATCCGGCCCTCATGCGCCGCATCTTCGAGGGATTCCCGGAGCGCCCCGTCATATTGCGTGAGCAGATCGTTGAACAATTCGGGCGCGGATCTCGCGACGGATTCCTGCCCGATGGCGCGCGCGGTCGCCGACGATTCACTCTGCCCGGCCACAAGGTCCATCAGGGTCTCGTCGGCGTCACCCAGATCACGCAATGATTCCTCGATCGCGGCGTGTTTCTTGCGCGCGAGGGCATAGTGGATCGATCGCAACAGCGCCTCTCGCCCCGCCATCGGGTTCATCAGAATATCCTTGGTGACAAAATCCTGTGCGCCCGCACGCAGCGCCTCGAACGGCAGGTTGCGATCATCATTGCCCGTAAGAACAATGACCGGCATTTCGCGATGCATTTCCGATACCCGCTTGACACCATCGGTGCCGCTGCTGTCGGGCAGGCCGTGGTCCAGGAGGGCGATATCAAAACTTGCCGATGAAAGCTGGTCGATACCGTCGGACAAGGTTTGCGCGTGGGATATATTGAACTCGGAACCGCCACCCATACCGAGCATCGTGCGAACAATCAGCGCATCGGCATGGTTGTCTTCAACGAGGAGTATGTTGCACGCAGGCATGGGTTGGGTACCATTGTCATCAAACGCCCTTAACCTTTAGTGTTTGGGCGGGAATTTCACAACCGACAACCAGAACTCGTTAAGCGCGCCCATGGCCCTGCGAAAGCTCGCAAGGTCCATCGGCTTCACGATGTAGCAGTTGGCTTGGAGGTCATAGCTGGCCCGGATATCGTCCTCATTGTCGGATGTACTGAGGACGGCGACGGGAATCCGCCGCCAGTCGGGATGATTCTTGATTTCACGCAGGACCTCGCGACCGTCCAGAACCGGCAAATTCAGGTCCAGCATGATCAGGTCGGGTACCGGCACGGAGGCGAAGTCGCCGTCCCGCCTGAGGAAATCGAGAGCCGAACCGCCATCGTTGACCACATGGAGCGCGCCGGGCTGCTCCAGCCCCGCAAACGCCTCGCGGACGAGCATCACATCGCCCGGACTGTCCTCGACGAGCAGGATGTCGTGATCCGAAACCGACATACTCATCTACTCCTTCTCCACATTCGCAAACGGCAAGGTAAACCAGAAACAGGTCCCCTGACCCGGCACCGAATCTACCCACATCCTGCCGCCATGTCTCTCCACGACTTTCTTGCAAATTGACAATCCGACGCCATTGCCCTCGAACTTGCCTCTCGGGTTGAGCGTCTTGAAGACTTCAAATACCTGCTCATGATGCTTGGAATTCATGCCGATCCCGTTATCCGAGACTGAAAACGCATAAAAATCGCCCTCCGCCTGCGCATGAACGTCGATAACCGGTAGCGCCTCCGAACGAAACTTTATCCCGTTCGATATGAGATTCTGAAACAACTGCATCAAAAGCGTGCGATCACCCAGCACAGTGGGCAGGGTTTCAGTTCGGACGTCGGCCCCGGCTTCCTCGATCTGGGCACCCAGATTGAGCCTCACATCGTCCAGAACCTCATTCAAATCGACCTGTATTGCGGATATATCTGCCGTTCCCGTTCGCGACAGCTTCATCAGGTCGTCGATCAACCCCTGCATGCGCTGGGCGCCGTCCACGGCAAAGCCGATGAACTCACCGGCCTGTTCATCGAGCTGATCCGCATAGCGTTCCTGCAGCAGGCCGCAGAAACTCGACACCATACGCAGCGGCTCCTTCAGATCGTGCGACGCCACATAAGCGAAGCGCTCCAGCTCTTCATTTGCGCGCTCGAGGTCTTCGGTCCGCAAACGTATTTCCTCTTGCGCCGCGCGTTCCTCGGTGATGTCGCGGGCGATCACGAGATAGCCTTCGGCGCCGTCCCAGTCGATGATCGTACCGGTGGCTCGGGTATAGAATTCTGTCCCGTCCAGTCGCAGGCGTCGATATTCTGACTCGGGGATCACGTTGCGATTATCGGTCATTCTCTTGCGGATTTCTCGGACATTCACATGATCATCCGGGTGGACCAGGTCCATGACCTCGCGACCCAGAAGGCTTTCGACACGCCCCGCGCCGAACATCTGCACAGCCGCCCGATTGGCGTACTCGATCACCCCGGCGCAGTGAACGAAGATCGCTTCCGGTGATAGTTCGAGAATACGTCGATTGCGTTCTTCAAGCGCCAATCGAACCTGTTCGGTCTCGACCCGGTCGGTCACGTCGCGAAGGATCGTGAGAATTGCGGGCCGGCCTTTCCAGACATATCGGCTGGCCGACACATCGGCGATAAATTCACTACCGTCGAGGCGGAGCCGTTCCTTGGCGGAAGATCTTATGTTGCCCTGATCGAACGCCAGTTTCCGACGCGCGCTCGCACGCGCCCGGAAGCGCTCGGGGATCAGCTCTTCGATCGAGCGGCCCAGGAGGTTGGCTTCACCACCCGCGCGGAGAAGTTCGACCGACGTTCCGTTGGCGAAGACGATTTCGTCGTCAACGTGAATCAGGACCGCATCGGGAATCGTCTCGACAATCCGGCGGTGCCGCTCTTCGCTTTCGCGGAGGGCGGCCTCCGCCTCGATGCGCTCCGTGATATCACGCATGATGGTGAGGATGGCGGGCACACCATCCCAGATATACTGACTGCCGATTACATCGGCCATGAACTCGGTGCCATCGAGGCGCAACCGCGGCAGGGTCCGGAGCGGCACGATGCCGTCGGCGCGGATGCTTTCCCGCCGCTCCGCCGCGCGAGCGCGTTCTTCGGCGGGTACAATATCGTTGATGCGACGGCCAACAAGGTCGGGCACACCCGACGCCCCCAGCACGCTGGCGGCGGCCCTGTTGGCGAAGACGATCCGGTCCTCAACATGCACCAGAACCGCGTCCGGATTTACATCCACGATCTGGCGGTAGCGCTCTTCGCTTTCGAGCAATGCGCTTTGCGCCGCAACTTTCTCGGTAACGTCACGAATAACGACGAGAACACCGGTCTCACCCTGCCACTCGATGGTCTGGAACCGGCCCTCTCCCAGGAAGCTGGTGCCGTCCAGCCGGACGCGGCGAACCTCGAAGAAATCCGCGCCCCCGTCGCGGACCGTGGTGTCGATATTGGCCTGAAGCGCCGCGCGGTCATCGGGATGGATGGTGTCCATCACCGGGCGGCCGACGAGCTCGGCCTCGGCTTCGGCACCGAACATGCGCAGTGCGGCAGCGTTCACGAACACGATCTCGCCGTTCACGTGAACCAGCATGGCGTCCGGGCTGATGGCCGCGAAATCCCGCTGGCGCGCCTCGGCCTCACGCAGTGCCGCGGCGCTCTCGACCTGGTCGGCGACATCGCGAATCACCACCAGCAAGGCGTCCTTCCCGTTCCAGACAATCGGCTTGGAACGCCCCTGACCGGGGAATGTGGAGCCGTCGAGGCGGACTTGCTCAACCAGCAGGAAGTCCGATCCACCCGTCGTCGGACCCGGCTCCCAGCTTTCGGTGACGCGCGCCCAGTCCGCCGGGGTCACGAGGCTTGAATTCTGAAGTCCGATCAACTGTTCGGGGTCGGTTGCAGCGAACATCTCGGTGGCCGCCTCGTTCGCAAACACGATCTCGCCCTCGACATGCACGATAACAGCGTCGGGGCTGATGTCGGCGAAATCGCGCTGGCGCTCCTCGCTTTCGACCAGCGCCGAGGCGGTCCGCACGTGGTCGCTGAGGTCGCGCACGACCATGAGCGTGGCGGGTTCATCTTCCCACGTGATCCCGGCCCCATGCCCTTCCGACGGAAACTCCTCACCGTCCAGCCGGCGCCGGCGAACATATATGGGCTTCGAAGCGTTCACGGCGCCGTAGTCGGAATATGTTTCAAGGACCCGCGGCAGGTCTTCGGGGTCGATCAGGTCCCAGGCCGATCGCCCGATAAAATCCGTCTGGGATTGCGCCCCGAACATCTCGATCGCGGCCGGGTTCGCCCACAGAATTGTTCCCTCGCGATGCACGTAGATCGCGTCCGGCACCAACGTCGCAATATCGCGCTCGCGCAGCATCAACTCCGTCAGGCGCTGCTCGCGCTTCATTTCGAACGACACATCGCGCGCCAGGAAGAGAACGCCGAAGACATCGCCGGCGGCATTCTCGAGCGGAGTTACGCGCACGGAAACCCGCACGCGCGATCCGTCCTTGCGTATCCGCTCGACCTGCCGCGGGGCGATGGGTTGCCCCGACAGCGCGCGCGCGAACAGGCTCAGCGAGCCGCCGGGTTCATCGGGCGGAGACAGGAAGCTCACATCGCTGCGACGCGCCTCGTCGAAGGAGTAGCCAAACAGGGCCTCGGCGCCCGCGTTCCAGACGACAATCTCGGCCTCGGCGGAATAGATGATCGCAGAATCCTGGACATGAGAGAACGCCGCCGCGAGGGGGGCGAACAAATCCTCCGACACACCCGAAACACCCGCTGTGTCGTCGTCGGCTCTCATATCCAGATTGGAAGACAAAAGGCACACCTCTCATTCGGGACCGCCACGATTCGCGGGGGCGAAACACGCGGAATTCCGCAACCCGAAGATATCCGGCCCTTCTTTAACATTCGCCTAATAAAATGACGCGGCGCCGGTCGAAAGGCTAGAAATTCGCGCCCACTGACCCCCGGGACAGTCGTCACGAACATGCAAGTCCGATAGACTGCGCCCGGAACCGGGAGGGTCGCCGTGATCAATGTTGTGGGCTTTCGATATTGCCGGCTGGGAACAGCCGATCTGGACGAGACGGTCAAATTCGGCACCGACATGATCGGGCTGGAAGTGGTCGGACGTGAAAACGGCTTCGCCTTCATGCGCGGCGACGATCGCGACCATAATATCTGCTACTTCCAGGGCGATCCGACGGATCACACGCTGGGTCTCGAACTCGAAGATTTCGAGGTGCTCGACGCGGCCGAGAGCGCGCTGACGGCAGCCGGACTCGAGGTGCATCGCGGCACCGACGACGAGGCCGCCGCCCGGCGCTGCATGGCGTACATCAATTTCAAAGACCCCAGCGGCAATTCGATCGACCTGACCGTCCGGCCGTTCGCTGCCGGCCACCGCTATTTTCCCGGCCGCGATGCGGGAATCAACGAGTTCAGCCATATCGGATTACGGGTGACCGACCCGCGCGCGGCGGAAAAATTCTGGTCCGAAGTTTTCAACTTCAAGACGAGCGACTGGATCGGCTGGTCAGCGTTGATGACGTTCGACGCGGTGCATCACCGCTATGCGCTGTTCCCCTCGGACCGGCCGGGCATCCAGCATATCAACTTCCAGGTCACCGAGACGGACGACGTCATGCGGTCCAACTATTTCCTGCGCGACCACCAGGTGCGCATCCAGGCCGGCCCGGGCCGGCATTCGCTGTCGGGCGCGCGATTCCTGTATTTCTACGGCCCGGACGACATGATCTATGAATATTCGTGCGGGGTGCGCATGGTCGACGACAGCTGGCGGGCCCGCCAGTTCCCGGTCAACGACGCGTCTTTCTGCGCCTGGGGCTCGAAGCCCGACCTCAGCGTGCTCGAAGGCCCCAAGACCGCCGAATAGGGATCGGGAACCAAGCCAATGATCAACATCGTCGACATCCGTTACTGCCGGCTTGGCACCGCCAACCTGGAATCGACCGTCGCATTCGCCAGGGACTTCATCGGGCTCGAAGAGGTCGACCGCGCCGACGGCCAGGTCTATCTGCGCGGCGATCACCGCGATCACAACATCTGTTATTTCGAGGGTGACCCGGCCGATCACGTGTTCGGCCTGGAAGTCGCGACCTTCGAAGAACTCGACGCGGCGGCGAGCGGTTTGGAGGCCGCCGGTGTGGCGGTGCGCCGTGGCAGCGAGGCCGAGGCGGCGGCGCGACGGGTCATGGGGTTCTTTAATTTCACCGATCCGACGGGAAATTCCGTCGATCTCGTGGTCCGGCCGTTTCATTCGGGCCGGCGCTATTTTCCGTCACGCGATGCGGGCATCACGGATTTCAGCCATATCGGCATCAAGACGACCGACCCGGTGCGGGATGAAAAATTCTGGTCGGGGCTGTTCAACATCCGGGCGAATGACCGGATCGGGGATGCGGCACTGATGTCGTTCGACGCGGTGCATCACCGGATTGCCCTGTTCCCGACCGACCATGCCGGCATCCAGCACATCAATTTCCAGGTCGAGAGCATCGACGACATCATGCGGTCCAACTATTTCCTGACCGAGCATCAGGTCCAGATCAGGTTCGGGCCCGGTCGCCACCCCACGTCGGGCGCGATGTTCCTCTACTACGAAGGTCCCGACGGGATGACGTATGAATATTCGTGCGGGGTGCGGAACGTGGACGAGACCTGGCGACCGCGCCAGCTTCCGTTCAAGGACGAGTCCTTCTGCATGTGGGGCGCGCGTCCGAACATCCCGGAATTCAGCGATCGCTAGGCTGCATCGCGTTCCCACCACAAAGGAAGCCGCGCCATGAGCGACGACCAACCGGCAAAACCCACCGCCATGCCACCGAAGGCATATGAGAACCCGGACTTCCTGCACAGCCGGGACGCGCGCGCGATCCGCATCCTGGCGGAGTATCAGGAGCCGCTCAGCCGTTTCGAGCATCACGAGATCGACGACACCATCGTGTTCATGGGGTCGGCCCGCATCAAGTCGGCCGAAGACGCCGCGGCCATGGCTGCCGCGGCCGCGCGTGGCGAGGGTGACGCCGAAGCGGCCGCCCGGGCCGAACGCATGTCGGTCTATTACGAGGCCGCCCGGACGCTCGCGTTCAAGCTTACGGAATGGTCGAAGGGGCTGGGCGAGGACAAGCGCCGCTTCGTCGTCTGCACCGGCGGCGGGCCGGGAATCATGGAGGCCGCGAACCGCGGCGCCTCCGAGGCCAAGGGCATGAATATCGGCCTGACGATCTCGTTGCCGTTCGAGGATTTCGAGAACCCCTATGTCAGCCGCGAGCTGAACATGATGTTCCACTATTTCTTCATGCGGAAGTTCTGGTTCACCTACCCCGCCAAGGCGGTCGTCCTGTTTCCGGGCGGGTTCGGGACCCTGGACGAGCTGTTCGAGATCCTGACCCTCGTGCAGACCCAGAAGATCAAGAAGCGCCTACCGGTCGTCCTGTTCGGGCATGAATTCTGGGACCGGGTGATCGACATGGAAGCGCTGATCGAGTTCGGCACCATCAGCGCAGGCGATATCGACCTGTTCCACCGGACCGACTCCGTCGACGATGCCTATGAGCACATCACACGCGAGCTGACCGCCCACGGTCTCGACGAGCCCGGCGTCGCGCTCTAGACCGAAACGCCGCCCCATGAGTTGTAGGGGAATGGCCGGTTCAGTCCGAGAAAGAACGGATATAGGCGATGACGCTGGCGATCTCGCGCTCGGACAGGGGGAGCGCGGGCATCGGCGGATGGGGGTCCGTAAGCCAGGCCCGCAGCTGGGCATTCGTGCGTTTCGAACGTGCCAGCTCAGGGAAGGACGGCATGCCGTCGAGCACGGGCCCGCGCTGGTTCTCGGAAACGATGTGGCATGCCGCGCACAAATCCCGCGACAGCTGCTCGCCGGCCCGCCGTTCGCGCTCGTCCTGCCCGGCGGCGGGGTTCACCATAGACGCCGTCATGACGATGGACAGGGCCAGAAATTTTGCCGCAACTATGCGCATAATGGTGATTCTAGCGGACCACCCAGCTTTCCGGTTGCGTTAGGTCAATCGCAGACCTTATGAACCATCACAACGCGTCCAACAGGTGAGCCAGATGAACTTCCGGATCGAATACTGCCGAATGTGAAACTACGAGCCGCGTGCGCTCCGTGCGAGGGACCAGCTCGAACAACTTGGTGCGACCGTCGAGATCGTGCCCGGACGCACCAGCGCGTTCGAAATCACCCGCGATGGCGATCTTCTGTTCTCGAAACTCGACACCGCGCGTTTCCCCGACGATGACGAAGTGCGCGCGCTGGCCGCGCCCGCCGACGGCGCGTGACACAAGACCCGTATTTTCCGCCCGGTGAACCGCGCCGCCTGATCGTCGGCATCTCGGGCGCCACGGGCATCGTCTATGGCATCCGCCTGCTCGAGGCCCTGCGCGACACCGATGTGGAAAGCCATCTGGTGGTCAGCCGCCCCGGGCTGATGACCCTCGGCTACGAGACCGACCTGAGCCGCGACGATTTGTACGCGTTGGCCGACAAGGTCTACGCGCCCAACGACATCGGTGCGGCCATCGCGTCGGGCTCGATGATCACCCTGGGCATGATCGTCGCACCCTGTGCCGTGAAGTCGGCCGCCGAGATCGCGTCCGGCGCGACCCAGACATTGCTGACCCGCGCGGCGGATGTGACGCTCAAGGAACGCCGCCGGCTCGTGCTGATGGTGCGCGAGAGCCCGCTCCACACGGGCCATCTGCGTGCCCTGACGCAGGCCTCGGAGATCGGCGCCGTGATCATGCCGCCGATGCCCGCCTTCTACCCCCGGCCCGAGACCATCGCGGACATGATCGACCACACGGTGGGCCGGGCGCTCGATCTGTTCGGGATCGAGCATGACCTGCTCGAACGCTGGAGCGGCGCACCCGGCTAGGATTCCGAGTTCCGCGTCGCGCATTCCCCGGACAAATGGCTAATCCCGGAACGCGGCGAACCGCTTGCCCGCGACCGAGCGGTACCACTCGACGATCAGCCGCCGCTCGTCGTCTTCCATGAACGAGACATTCGCCGGCGGCATCGCGCGGGTGTGGCCGGCCTGGAGGTAAATGTCGCGGGCATAGGCCGCGATCTGGCGGTCGGTCTCGAGCTTGACGCCCTTGGGCGCCTTGATGATGCCCTCATAGGCGGTAACCGACGCGTGGCACATGGCGCAGCGTCCCTGCACGATGTTGCGCACCTCGTGGAAGGCCGGCGCCTCGGCGAAACGCTGCTGCGACGGCGTGAGCTGCGTGCTTTCCTCGACATCCGTCTCGAACAATGTGGAAAAGGCCGACAGCCACATGATGATGATGAAGAGCATCACCGTGGCGCCCCAGGTCCAGATCGGGCTGCCCTTGCCCGCATGCATCGTGTTGAAATAGTGCCGGATGGTCACACCCATCAGGAAGATCAGGCTGGCGATCACCCAGCTGAACTCGGTCGCGAAGGCTTGGGGATAATGGTTCGACAACATCAGGAACACGACCGGCAGGGTCAGGTAGTTGTTATGCAGCGAGCGCTGCTTGGCGAGGAGGCCGTGCTTCGCGTCCGGGGTGCGCCCGGCCTTCAGGTCGGCGACGACGATGCGCTGGCTCGGGATGATGGTGATGAACACGTTCGCCGACATGATCGTGGCGGTGAAGGCACCCAGATGCAGGAAGGCCGCGCGCGGCGTGAACACCTGCGTGTAGCCCCAGGCCATGATGACTAGCAGCACATACAAAAGCAGCATCAAGGTGGTGGTGTTGCGCCCCAGCGGGCTCTTGCAGATGAGATCGTAGGCGATCCAGCCGAAGACCAGCGAGCCGAACGAGATCGCGATGCCGACCGCCGGCGAGATGTCGAGCACGTCGGGATCGACCAGAAAGAGCTCGGCCCCCATATAGTAGACCAGCACCAGCAGGATGAAGCCCGACATCCAGGCCCAGTAGGATTCCCATTTGAACCAGATCAGATGCTCCGGCAGCGTGGCCGGCGCGACCATGTATTTCCGGATGTGATAGAAGCCGCCGCCATGGACCTGCCACTCCTCGCCGGAAACGCCCTCGGGCAGATCCGGCGATCTGCGCAAGCCCAGATCGAGCGCGATGAAATAGAAGGACGAGCCGATCCACGCGATGCCCGCGATGACGTGAAACCATCGCGCCGCGAAGGACAGCCATTCCATTACAAGCGCCGTTTCCATCAAAATCCCCTTCTGTTGCGCCGCCTACGGGGCGCGCGTTTTCGGTTCATGCCCGTCAGCTGCCGCGATAGGTCGCGTAGCCATAGGGCGAGAGCAGCAGTGGCACATGATAATGCGCGCCCGCGTCGGCAATCGTGAAGCGGATCGGCACAGTGTCGAGGAAGACACCCTCGGCCAGGGCCGCCCCGGACCGCGCGATATAGGCCCCGGCATGAAAGACAAGCTCATACTCGCCGGTCGCAAAATCCCCGGCCGGGAGAACCGGCGCGTCGGTGCGTCCGTCGGCGTTGGTCTCGAAGCTGCCGATGGCCTCACGACCGTCCCCGGCAAGACGGAACAGTTCGATGCGCAGCCCCGCGGCCGGCACGCCACGCGCGGTGTCCAGAACATGGGTCGTCAAATATCCGCCGTCAGCGGTCATCGGCTATTCCCTTTTGTTTCGTCCTGCGTTCGGCAGGATTCAATCCAACCACCTAAAACATCGAATCGGAACCCGTGTTTCGATATACGTTTTTCGGTATCGTTTTGAAAATCGAACATATTTTTGTCGATTATACGAACTGTCGGTTTGCCGAGGGGGACAAACTTGAACCGCTATCCACGTGACCTGCATGGCTATGGCGCCACGCCGCCCGACCCGCAATGGCCGAACGGTGCGCGCATCGCCGTCCAGTTCGTGATGAATTACGAAGAAGGCGGCGAGAACAACATCCTGCATGGCGATGCCGCGTCGGAGGCGTTCCTGTCAGAGGTCGTCGGCGCCCAACCCTGGCCCGGACAGCGCCACTGGAACATCGAGACCATGTATGAGTATGGCGCGCGCGCCGGGTTCTGGCGCCTGCACCGGCTGTTCACCGAGGCCGATATCCCCATCACGGTCTATGCGGTCGGCACCGCGCTGAAGCGCTCGCCGGGCCAGACCGCGGCAATGCAGGACGCCGGTTGGGAGATCGCCAGCCACGGCCATAAATGGATCGAGTGGAAGGACTTCCCCGTCGAGGAGGAACGGCGTCTGATCGAGGAAGGCATCCGCATTCACACCGAGGCCACCGGGGAACGCCCGCTGGGCTGGTACACCGGCCGGGGGACGGCAAGCACGCTCGACCTGCTCGCCGACATCGGCGGCTTCGCCTACACCGCCGACAGCTATGCCGACGACCTGCCCTACTGGCACATGGCCGGCAGCAAGCCGCTGCTGGTGGTGCCCTATACGCTGGAGGCCAACGACATGCGCTTTGCCACGGCGCAAGGCTTCAATTCCGGCGACCAGTTCTTCACCTATCTCAAGGACAGCTTCGACGCGCTGTATGCGGAGGGTGAGGCCGGCGCGCCGAAAATGCTTTCGGTCGGCCTGCACTGCCGGATCGTCGGCCGCCCGGGCCGCATCCAGGCGCTCAAGCGCTTCGTCGAATACGTAAAATCACACGACGCCGTCTGGTTTGCCCGCCGGGTCGACATCGCACGCCACTGGCACGAACATTTCCCCGCGCCAGATTTGACCGGACGCCCCTCGACGCTGTCGAAGGATGCGTTCATCGCCAACTATGGCGGCATCTTCGAACATTCGCCCTGGGTCGCCGAGCGCGCCCACGCCATGGAACTTGGGCCCGCCCACGACACGGCGACCGGGCTGCACGGCGCCATGGCGCGGGCATTCCGGGCCGCGAACGAAGACGAACGCCTGGGCGTGCTGACCGCCCATCCGGATCTCGCCGGCAAGCTGGCGCAGGCCAGGCGACTGACGAACGAATCCACCGCCGAACAGGCGTCGGCCGGGCTCGACGCGCTGACCGACGACGAGCGCGGCCATTTCGAACAGCTCAACACGACCTACCGCGACAAATTCGGCTTCCCGTTCATCATCGCGGTGAAGGGCCTGAACAAGGCCGACATCCTCGCGGCGTTCGAGCGCCGGGTCGGCCATGACCGTCCAACCGAATTCGACGAGGCCTGCCGCCAGGTCGAAAAGATTACGCAGCTGCGCCTGAAGGATTTGCTAGATGATTGAGACGATTGCCAACCGGGATTATCAGCCCGCCATCGAGTCCCGGGATCTTCCGGCATTCGCCCGCAAGGGCATCAATCTCGCTTCCGCGGGCCTGGGTGCCCGGGCCATATCGGCGAGCGACGAGTTCTTCGCACCGCTGGCCCGCATGCTGCAGGATTCGAACCCGGTCTTCATTCCCGACAAGTATGACGATCACGGAAAATGGATGGACGGGTGGGAAACGCGCCGACGGCGCGACGGCGGCCATGACCACGCGATCTTCGCGCTGGCCGTGCCGGGCACGATCGACGGGTTTGACGTGGATACATCATTCTTCACCGGCAATCACCCGCCCGAATGCCGGATCGAGGCCTGCCGGTCCGACGGCGACCCCGATGACGACACGGCCTGGACCGAGCTGTTGCCGATGCAGCATCTGGAACCGGACTCCCACCATCTCCTGCCCTGCGGCGACGACAATGTATGGAGCCATCTTCGGTTTCATATTCACCCCGATGGCGGAGTCGCCCGGCTGCGGGTGTTCGGCGCGCCGTATCTCGACCCGGCATCGCTCAAGGGCCGCGACATCGACCTGGTCGCGACGCTGAACGGCGGGCGGGTCGTCGGCTTCTCCGACGCCCATTACGGTACCTATCATCGCCTGCTCACACCCGGCCGGGGCCAGAATATGGGCGACGGCTGGGAGACGCGGCGACGGCGCGGGCCGGGACATGACTGGATCATCCTCGCGCTCGGCATGCGCGGCACGATTTCACGCGCCGTCGTCGACACCGCCTATTTCAAGGGCAACTACCCGGACAGCTGTTCGATCCAGGCGATCGACCTGGGGAAGCTCGGCATCGATATCGGCGATGACGCCATTGCGGCCGCAGAAGACTGGCCGACCCTGCTCGACCGGCAGAAGCTTTCCGCCGACGCGGTCCACGAGTTCGTCGACGATCAGGTGGCCGAGCTGGGCACCGCGACCCATGTGCGCCTCAACATCTTCCCTGACGGCGGGGTCAGCCGGCTGCGCCTGTTCGGCCGGGTTGCATGAGCCGCACGATTGCCATCGCGCCGCTGACGGCCGGAGCCTTCGCGCCCTATGGCGACGTGATCGAGGCGGCGGGCGACCCGGACATGATGATCAACCAGGGCATGTGCGGACGGTTTCACGACCGCGCCGGTCTCGACCTAAAGAATGACGGCGGGCGTGCCGGAATCAGCGTGTTCAAGGCCACGGCGCGCGCGCTACCGTATGTGCTGGATTTGATGGAACGGCATCCGCTCGGCAGTCAGGCATTCCTGCCCATGTCTGCGGACCCGTTTCTCGTGATCGTCGCGGGGGACCTGAACGGCAGCCCGCACGAACCCGAGGCGTTCGTGACCAGTCCCGGTCAGGGCGTCAACTACCACCGGGGGACATGGCACGGCGTCCTCACGCCGCTCCACGAACCCGGGCTGTTCGCCGTGGTCGACAGGATCGGCCCCGGGGAAAATCTGGAGGAGCACTGGTTCGACGAACCCTACGAGATAACAGGAACCGAAGGCTGACGCAGATCGGCACTCGTACGCTTCTCCCCAACCACTGGAGGCAACCTTAAAGATGGCAAACATGTCCAACCTCGGAACACCGGAGCAACTCCGCGATCCGAACTATATGCCGCCGATCGCGAAAGCGATCCCGCTCGGCATCCAGCATGTGCTGGCAATGTTCATTTCCAACGTGACGCCCGCGATCATCGTCGCCGGTGCGGCCGGATTCGGCTTCGGATCGAACTCCCCGGACTTCCCGGTCCTGCTCTACATGATCCAGATGTCGATGCTGTTCGCCGGCGTCGCAACCCTGATCCAGACCATCGGCGTCGGCCCCGTCGGTGCGAAGCTGCCGGTGGTCCAGGGCACGAGCTTCGCGTTCCTGCCGATCATGATCCCGCTGGTCGCGGGCCAGGGTGTCGAGGCGTTGCCGGCCCTGTTCGGCGGCGTGCTCGTCGGCGGCCTGTTCCATGCGCTGCTCGGCACGTTCATCGGCAAGATCCGGTTCGCGCTGCCGCCGCTGGTTACGGGGCTCGTCGTCTTGATGATCGGGCTGGCGCTGGTGAAGGTCGGCATCCAGTATTCGGCGGGTGGCGTGCCCGCCATCGGCAAGCCGGAATATGGCAGCCTGCAGAACTGGGCCGTCGCCGGCAGCGTCATCGTCGTGACCCTCGGGCTCAAGTTCTTCGCCCGCGGCATGTGGTCTGTTGCGGCCGTGCTGATCGGCCTGATCGTCGGCTACATCTTCGCCGCCGCTCTGGGCATGGTGAGCTTCGCCAATCTGGGCCGGGCCGCCGTCTTCGAGGTGCCGGAATTCTTCCCCTTCGGGATCGAATTCACGACTGCCGCGATCGTCGGTTTCTGTCTGATGGCCTTCGTCTCGGCGGTTGAAACCGTCGGCGACGTGTCGGGCATCGCCAAGGGTGGTGCCGGCCGCGAGGCCACGGATGAGGAAGTCGTCGGTGCGACCTACGCCGACGGCCTGGGCTCCGCGGTCGCGGGCCTGTTCGGCGGTCTACCGAACACCTCGTTCAGCCAGAATGTCGGCCTGGTGGCCATGACCGGTGTCATGAGCCGCCATGTGGTGACGCTCGGTGCGATCCTGCTGGTCGCCGCCGGGCTGTTCCCGAAGGTCGGTGCGCTGATCACGACGATCCCGATCGAGGTGCTCGGGGGCGGCGTCGTGGTGATGTTCGGCATGGTGGCCGCCGCGGGCATGTCGATGCTCGCGGACGTGACCTGGAACCGGCGCAACATGATCATCTTCGCCGTGTCGCTGGCGTTGGGTCTCGGGCTGCAGCTCGAATCGGGCGCGCTCCAGCATGTCCCGGACTCGATCCGGGTGCTGCTCGCCTCGGGCCTGCTGCCGGCCGCGTTCATCGCGATCATCCTGAACCTCATCCTGCCGGAACAACTGGCAGACGATGCGGCCCAGGCGGGTGGTGACGACTGACCGTCAGACGAATATCCGAAACGGAGAAGCCCCGGCCGGTCGCCGGGGCTTTTTCTTTGTCGGGGCCCGGATTTCAGCGAAAGCGGACTTCGTGGGCATTGACTGCTCAATCCGGCATCACCCCGGACATACCCAATGCAGTAAAACCCCGGATTTCCGGCGATCCGCGATGGCACGGCGTTTGCTCATCCATGTGGGAGAGCGCGCGCCGTTTCGGACGTCTTGCGGCGGGCCATGATCGCAACATTCGGAACCCTGATGTCGTACGCACTTGCACACGCTCAAATAAGCCAGTCCCAACTGGTGCCGACCAACGGCATCGAGATGCACATGGTCGAGGCCGGTGACGGACCGCCGCTGACCTTCATTCACGGGCTGGGGTGGGACGAGCAGATGTGGGTGCCGGCGCTCGAACGCTATTCGGGCAGCTATCGCTGCATCGCCGGGGATAGCCGCGGCCATGGCCTGTCGTCCCAACCCGCCGGCCCCTACACCATGGCGCAGTTCGCCGACGACTGGGCCGGCGCGCTCGCATCCGTTTCGGCCCTGCCGGGTTGCGTGGTCGGGCTTTCCCAGGGCGGCATGGTGGCGCAGGCGCTCGCCACGCGGGCGCCCCATCTGATCGACGCGCTGGTGCTGGTCAGCACCACCTGCAAGGCCGACCCGCAGACCGCCGCGAACATGTCCGAACGGCTGGAGAGCATGCACCAGACGGGCGCGCGCGCCGGGGCCGAGATCGCAGCCACGTCCATTTTTTCCGAAGGGTTTCGCGCCGCCAACCCCGGCTATATCGAGGCCTTCATCGACGCCCGGGCCGCCCAGCCGCAAGCGCCGCTGATCTCGGCCATGGCGGCGCTGCAGGACTTCGACTACAGCGCCGGCCTCGAAGCGCTCGACATTCCCACGCTCGTGATATCGGGCAGCGAAGACGCCCTGACGCCACCGGACGCCGTGCGCGAAGTGGCCGACCATATCCCGGGTGCCGAACTGGTCGAGATGCCGGGCGCGGGGCACATCATCCCCGCCGAGCAGCCCGAGGCCTTCTACGCCATCATCGACCGCTTTCTGTCGCGACACTATGCGGCCACGAACCGCCCCATCCAGGAGCCCATAAATGTTTGAAACCATCATCAAGGGCGGACGCGTCATCGACCCCGCCACCGGCCATGACGGCATCGCCGATATCGCGATACGCCGCGGCAAGATCGTCGCCATCGACAAGAATCTTTCTCCCAAACAGGGCAAGAAGATCGTCAATGCCAAGGGCCATCTCGTGCTGCCCGGCCTGATCGACACCCACGGACATATCTTCGAGCATGTCAGCGGCGAGTTCGGACTGAACCCCGACGCGGTGGGGGTGTATTCCGGCGTGACATCGGTCTGCGACCAGGGCGGGCCGAGCCCGCTGACGGTGGGCGGTTTCAAGAAATTCATCGCCGAGCCCGCCAAGACCGACGTGCGCTGTTTCCTGTCCTCCTACCTGGCCGGGGGGCTCTACGGGCACAAATATGTCGACCTCTACGGGCCCGTCGGGATCGATGTCGGGGCGATCGAACAGAGCTATGCCGAGAATCCCGACCTGATCTGCGGCCTCAAGATTCACGCCGAGCCGGGGGGCTATTCGCGCTGGGGCATGAAGTCCCTGAAGAAGGCCAGGAAGGCATCGAAAGCGACCGGCCTGCCGCTCTATATCCATCTCGGCACACTCTGGCCCGAGAAGGACGGCAAGGCCATCGACGTCAAGAAACTGGTCAAGGAGATCGTCCCGCTGCTCGGCGAGGGCGACATCCTGGCCCATCCGTTTACCCGCCATGACGGCGGGTTCGTGTCGAAGGGCAAGGTTCACCCGGTCCTGAAAAAGGCCATCGACCGCGGTATCAAACTGGATGTCGGGCGCGGCTCGCATTTCAGCTACGAGAACGCCGTGGCGGTGATGGAAGCGGGCATCATTCCCGATACGCTCGGCGCGGACCTGCACGGCTACAACGCCCGCGCGGAATCCGCCTACAACGTGAACGGCCAGTTCCGGCCCGAGGAAGAGCCGACCGAGGTGGATGATACCGTGCCGTTCTCCCCCACATTCAGCCTGGTGCATTGCATGGCGGAAATGATGGCCATCGGCATTCCTCTTGCGCAGGTCGTCGCCATGGTCACCTCCAACGCCGCGGCCATGATGGGCAAGTCGGACACGATGGGCAGCCTGCAGGTGGGCCGCGTGGCCGATGTCTCGGTCCTGAAGATGACGTCGGGCCGCTACACCTTCGCCGACGGTGCGGGCGTCAAATTCAAGGGCACGCGGCGGTTCACGCCGGTCGTCACCCTGCGCAAGGGCAAGCTCTACGAGCCGGTGTCGGACCTGCTGCCCGAATGGATCCGGCAGGCGGCCTGATCAACGCCCCCCTCGCTTCACGTGCGCAAAACAAAACCTTCCGCAATGTCGGTCCGGCTGGGCAAGCTCACGGAAATCCCCGACGGGTCGGCGCGGGGATATGTGGCCGATCTCGGCAAGACCAGCTGCAAGGTGATCGTGTATCGGGACGGGGACAACGCGCGCGGCTTTGAAGACGCCTGTCCGCATATGGGCGTGCCCCTGCCCTGGGCAGCCGATGCGTATCTCACGCCGGATGGTCGCTATCTTCGCTGCGCCAACCATGGCGCGCTGTTCGATCTGCACGGGGTGTGCGTGTTCGGGCCGTGCAAGGGCGAACAGCTCACGCCGCTCCCGATCGAGGTGAAACGCGGCGATGTCTGGCTGTTGGTCGGGGGCAAGGCCGCCGCTTCACGTCAACAATCAAAGCCGGGAAGAAAGACATGATGATACCCGTCGAAAACCGCGACGCGCGCATCCAGGATTCATCGAAGAAGATCGAGAGCCCGTTTGCCGTCGACCCGAGCCTGTGTCTGTACAGCCCGCAGGACAATTATGATTCGCTCGGCCATCCGCGCATCGCGGAATGGATCGACTTCGTGAAGACGGACTATGTGCCGGACCTGCCCGACGCCGCGCGCCGCGTGCTGCTGTTCATGCCCTGCACCAAGACAAAACCCTACCCGTTCTCCACCGAGCATCAGGCGATCAACCAGCGCCTGCTCGACAGCGGCTTCGCGCCCACCGGACGACTGTACCTTCCCCAGGAACTGCAGGCGCGGCTCGGCGACGGTTTTTCACCCGAAGTACTGAACCTGTCACCGCTCGCCCGCGCGGACGGGACGGTGATTCACCGCATGGTGATCTCCGAACCCATGGCGGTGGTCCCCTATGAGCATATCGCCGAATTTCACGGCAATTCGTCCCCGGCGGTCGCCTATGACGACCCGGGGCTGTTCGAAAATCGCGGCAATGCAGTCTCGCCCTGGCGCGCGGATTCGACGGCGGTGCGCGTCTCGGCGAACCTCTGGAAATGGGGTGATGAGGAACGTCGGCACTATGTCCTGATGCACAACGTCATGGCAGAGGTGCTGGCGGCGGTCGTGGACCGGATCGGCGGGCAGTACAGCGATATTATCTCCTGGGTCGCGCCCGGCCTGACCCATCGCAGCTTCGTCATCGCGCGCGACGCGCGGGCCGAAAACAAGGTGGTCTCCCGCCGCAAGGTCGGCGACGGCTGGATGCAACTCATCGGCGCCAACGATCTTCTGCCCCCGGAGCGGCACATCGAATGCCTGCCGACGATCGCGCAATGCCGGGGCGCGGTCGCGCGTCTGTCCGTGCGGCTGGGGACCGATGCCCGGCAGGCCAACGCGGTCTACGCCCGCGGCGGCGTGAACGCCACGCCGCTGGCGTTGCCCGAATTGCTCGATCTCCTGATCGAGCGGCTGGCGCCGGTGGCCGATCTCAAGACCGCGTAGCGGCTTATCCGGTTCGCAGAATTTCGCGCAGACGAAGCGGCGTGACCGGCAGGCGCGTGATCGCGCCGGGCCGGCCGATGGCCGCACCGATGGCGGCCGCGACCGCCGCGCCGGCACCGGTGACACCCGGGTCGCCGCCGCTTTTCAGCGCCAGCGGGTTGGTGGTGCTCGGCGATTCCTCCAGGACGAGGCACTCGATATCGGGCACTTCGGCCGCCGTCGGCATCAGATAGTCGGCGAAGGTGACCGACAGGGGTTGGCCATTTTCGTCGTAGAGGAACTCCTCGAACAGCGCGCCGCCGATTCCCTGGACCGCACCCCCGACGAGCTGCCCCTCGACCAGCATGGGGTTCACCGCGCGGCCGATATCGTAGGCGACGGCGAAACGTTCGATCGTGACACCGGCCGTGAGCGGGTCGACGGTGACGGCGGCCAGCTGGGCGCCGAAGGAATAAGTCGCGCGGTCATTCTCAAAGGTCTCCTCGACCGCGATGCAGGGCGCGTCGCGCGTGCGCAGGATCTCGGCGGCCGCCGCGGCGACCGTCAGCGACGGACCTTCGCCGATCGTGTCTGACACCCCGATCACGCCATCCACGATGTCCAGTGATTCGGTCGGTGCCTGCAGGAGTTCCGCCGCCTTTTCCAGAAGCTTCGCCCGCACCTTCGTCGCCGCCTTGTGGGTCGCATTACCGGTCATCACCGTGACCCGGGACGCGCGCGCGCCCTGGCCCCGGGCGATCCGGTCGGTCTGGCCATGGGTCACGGTGATGCCCGCATAGTCGATACCGAGGGTCTCCGCGCAGATCTGGGCGATTACGGTCTCGACGCCCTGGCCGACGGAGGCGACGCCGGTGATAACTTCGACGGACCCGTCGCCGGCCATTTCGACTCGGACATCGTCGAACGGGCCGTCGCCGCCGAGCTCGACGAAACAGATGACGGCGGCGCCGGCCATTTCCCCCGCCGCGCGGCGCGCATCCATGTCGGCTTGCAGGGCGTCGTAACCGACATGATCAAGGAAGCGCGCAAGGGATTTGGGATAGTCGCCGCTGTCGTAGAAAATTGGTTTCCCGCCGATGTCGAACGGCCGCGCATACGGCATTTCATCCGGGCCGATGAGATTCGTCCGGCGCACGGCCAGCGGATCGAGGTCGAGCGCGGCGGCGATGCGGTCCATCAGTTGCTCGCGGACGAAGGTCGTCTCGTAGCGGCCCGGCCCCCGATAGGTGCCCGCGGGTGTGATGTTGGTCAGGCGGATATGCCCGGTCGCGCGATAGGCCGGAATCTTGTACGGCCCGGGCAGCATGGTCGCCGAGACGACGGGCACCGTCGCCCCATGGGTGCGCGCGTAGGCACCCTGGTTGAACCAGAACTCGTCGTCGATCGCGAGAATCAGCCCGTCAGCACCGGTCGCAGCCCGTATCCGGTGGGTCTGTTCGCGGGAATGATTGGCCGCGGTGAGATGCTCCATCCGGTCCTCGATCCACTTTACCGGCCGCCGGTACCGCATTGCCGCGAGGTTGACCAGCACCTCGTCGGGATAGATCTCTCCGCGCACGCCGAAGCCGCCGCCGACATGGCCCTCGAACAGATGCAGGCGGTCGAGTTCGAGTCCAAGCAGGTCGGCCAGCGCGATGCGGTTGGTGTGCGGGATCTTGGCCGCCGCGTGGAATTCGAGCCGGTCTGCACTGTCGTTCCAGAACGCCAGCGCGCCACGCGTCTCGAGCGGCACACCGGCATGGCGGCCGACCGAGAATTCGCATTCGACGATATGGGCCGCACCGGTGAAAGCCTCCTCGATGTCGCCATAACCCTTCACGAAGACCGCCGGCTCGGTGCTGACGCCCGGCGAGAACGCCGCGGGCGGGTCCATCAGCTCGACAACCGGCGGCAGCGCCTCGATATCGGCCCAGATCAATTCCGCGGCGTCCTCGGCGCGATAGGCATCGTCGGCAAATACGACCGCCATCGGCTCGCCAACATAGCGCACGAACCTCTGGGCCAGCACATGCTGGCGGCATTTCTCCAGGTCCTGCATGGCGCTGCCGGGCCGCAGATTGATCGGCGGCACATCGGCGACGTCAGCGCCGGTCCACACGGCAAAGACGCCGGGGGCCGCCGCGGCCGCGTCGGTGTCGATGGCGCGGATACGGCCATGAGCGACCGGTGAACGCACGACACGCATGTGCAGCTGGCCGTCGAAATTCTGGTCCCCGGCGAAACGACCCGTGCCGGTCAGCAGGGGACCATCCTCGAGCCGCAGGACGCTTTCGCCGATCATGGTCATGCGCCATCCTCCGTCCGGTCCAGGACGGCGCGCACGGCCCGCAGGATGTTGCGGTAGCCGGTGCAGCGGCACAGATTCGACGCCATGAACTCGCGCAGCTCGTCGTCGCTGACGGGCGCGCCGCGCTCCACGATCCAGGTCGCCAGCATTAGCATCCCCGGGGTGCAGAAGCCGCACTGCAGGGCGTGATGTTCGTGGAAGGCCTGCTGCAGCGCGTTGAAGGCGCCGTTGTCGTCCAGGCCCTCCACGGTACGAATCCGCTTGCCGTCGGCCTGCACGGCGAACATCAGGCAGGCGCGTACCGGCTGCTCATCGACCAACACTGTACAGGCACCGCACACGCCATGCTCGCAGCCGACATGGCTGCCCGTAAGCCCGCACCCTTCGCGCAGGGTATCGACCAGCGAATACCGCGGCTCGACCTCGACCCCATGGTCGGTGCCGTTGACGTTGAGATGTATCCGCATCGTCGCCACTCAGACCCGCCCCGTGCCCGTCGCATCTTCGAGCGCGCGCAAAACCATCGCCCGCACGAGGTCGCGGCGCATGTCCGCCGTCGCCTGCCGGTCGGTGAGCAGATCCTCGATAGCGTCCGCGGCAGCTGTGGCGGCTTCGGCAAAATGTGCGTTGTCGGGCGCGCCGCCAACCAGAACCGCCTCCGCCGCCGCACAACGCCAGGGAACTTCCGTGGCACCACCGACGCCGATCCGGGCCGCCATGATGCGCCCGTCGCACAATTCGATCGCAGCCACCGATTGCACGATCGCAAAATCGCCGGCCCGGCGGCTGAACTCGGCGAAACCGCAGCGCCAGTCGGGCCCGAGCGCCGGCAATTCGATCTCGCACAGCACGTCGCCATCCGCCAGATCGGTGACCAGTGCCGCGTGAAAGAAATCCGCCGCCGCGATGCGGCGCTCTCCGCCGGCATCCCGCGCGATCATCACGGCGTCGAGGGTCCGCGCCAGGGTGCACCATTCCGACGCCGGGTCGCCATGGGCCAAGGACCCGCCGAACGTCCCGCGCATGCGGATCGGCAGGTGGGCGATATGCCGGGCAATGCGCGGCAACAGACGGTCGAGCGGCCCGTCCAGCCCCGGTGCTTCGAACTGCACATGGCGGGTGAGCGCACCGATGCGCAGGCGGTCGGCGTCGATGCGCAGATAGGCGGCGTCCGGAACCGGGTTCACGTCGACCAGTACTGCGGGTTGCGCCAGCCTGAAATTCATCACCGGGACGAGGCTCTGGCCACCGGCGAGGATCACCGCGTCGTCGCCATATTCAGCAAGCAGGGCGGCGGCGGCGTCCCAGCTTTCGGCGGCGACATAATCAAAGGAAGCGGGTTTCATGGGTCCGGAGAGCCGGGCTAATTCGAACGAAATGACGGTGAAAGCTTACGCGATCGATCCCCCGCAGGACAGGCCGCGCACTGCCTGTTATTTGTGCAGACGGCCTTCCGACTGACCAGAAAAATTCCGCCCAAACGCTGCGAAACCGCCATTCCCGGCGGGTTTCGGTCGCGCATGGCGCTGGCCCGTGCCTTGCAATGTCTGGCGCGCAAGGCGGACACTTCTGATTCCGCGCAACTGCGCCCGGCATCCTGCCAACACGAAACCCGACCCAGCGCCCGGCGCCTGGAACCAGATGGAAACCGACATGACCCGAGAAACCCTTGTACTCCGCGTACCCACCCGCGACCCCGGCGATGTCGCCTCGCTCGAGGCCCTGTTCGACAGCGGCGCGATCGCGCCCGACGAAGTCGTCGCCATCTTCGGCAAGACCGAGGGCAATGGCTGCGTCAATGATTTCACCCGCGCCTATTCCGTTGACATGCTGAAGTACATGTTCGCCGAGCGGCTCGGCTGCAGCCGCGACGAGGTCGCCGAGCGCGTCGCCATGGTGATGTCGGGCGGCACCGAAGGCGGCCTGTCGCCGCACCTGCTTATCGTCAGCATTCGCGAGCACCCCGACGGACACGCGCCCACCGGCCTGCCGACCCTGGCCGTCGGCACCGCCTTCACGCGTGATTTCCTGCCCGAGGAACAGGGCCGCATGACCATGGTCCACGAGACCGCCGACGCGTTCCGGCGCGCCATGAAGTCCGCGGGTATCGAATCCCCCGATGACGTGCATTTCGCTCAAGTGAAGTGCCCCCTCCTCACATCCGAGCGTATCGCCGATGCCCATGCGCGCGGCCAGAAGGTCGTCACGGAGGATACCTATGCCTCAATGGGATATACGCGCGGCGCCTCGGCACTCGGTGCTGCACTGGCGCTGGGCGAACTGACCGAGGAACAGATCACCGAGGACGCCATCAACCGCGACTGGTCGCTGTTTTCCGGCCGTGCCAGCGCCTCCGCCGGGGTCGAACTGCTCAACAACGAGATCATCGTGCTCGGCAACTCGACCCAATGGGCCGGCGACAAGGTCATCGCCCATGACGTCATGCAGGATGCGATCGACGCACCCGCCTTGTGGCGCGCCATCGAAGGTGCCGGCCTCGGGTCACCGCCGCAACTGGATGATACGGCGCGGGCGCGACTCGATGCGGTGCTGTGCAAGGCCGAACCTTCGACGACCGGCGAGATCCGCGGCAACCGCCACATCATGATCGACGACAGCGACATCAACGCCACCCGGCATGCCCGCGCCGTCGTCGGCGGCATGGTGGCGGCGGCGGTCGGGCGCACGGACGTGTTCGTGTCCGGCGGCGCGGAACATCAGGGCCCCGACGGCGGCGGCCCGGTCGCCGTCATCGCAACACGCTAGCCGAAGTGCCGGCCAACCCGAACCAAGAGGACAATATGGAACTTCACGGCAAGACAGCCTTCGTGACCGGCCCGGCCAAGGGCATGGGCCGCGCGATCTCACTCGCGCTGGCGCGCGAGGGCGCAAACCTCGTACTGGCTGGTCGCGATCTCGCACCCATCGAGACCGTCGCCGCCGAGGCGACCGCACTAGGTGTGCAGGCCCTCGTCAGCCGCTGCGACGTGACCAGCCCCGACGACGTTTCGCAATCCGTCGCCGACGGCATCGCCGCCTTCGACCAGATCGATATCCTGGTCAATGTCGCGGGCGGTACGGGCCCGCTCGGCAAGTCGGGAATCGAGACCACGCCGGAGGAGTTCGACCAGATCGTGGAGCTCAACCTGAAGGGCTGCTTCCTGACCATGCGCGCCGTCCTGCCGGGCATGGTCGCGCAGGGTGGCGGCAAGATCGTCAATGTGGGCGGCACCTTCGGGATGCGCGGTCGCGCCGGGCGCCTGAGCTACAGTTCGTCCAAATGGGGGCTGCGCGGCCTGACCAAGAGCTTTGCGCTCGAAGTCGGCCCGGACAATATCAACGTCAACTGCGTCGCCCCGGGCATGGTCGACGGCCCCCGGTTCCAGTCGGTGTGCACCGAGATGGCCGAGCGTCTTGGCATCACGCTGGATGAAGCGCGCGCGAAGCACGCCGAGGATTATGCACTGCGCCGCGTGTCCACCGACGAAGACATCGCCAACGCGGTGCTGTTCTTCGCCAGCGACCTCTCCCGCCAGATCACCGGCCAGGACCTGGCCGTCGACGGCGGCTGGGTGATCTGATCATGCAGACCGGATTCGGCGGCCGCCATGTCTGGACCGTGGGCGACGACGCCGTCAGCCTCGTCCGTCCCGTCTCCCCGCCGCGGCCGTTCCGCTTCGCGGCGCAACCACATCCGGTGATTATCGACATGGCGCGCACGGCGCTGGTCGTGGTCGACATGCAGAATGATTTCATCCACGAGGATGGATGGTTCGCGGGCAAGGGCATCGACCCCGGACCGCTGCGCGCGCCCATCCCGGCGGTCAACCGGCTTTCGGCCTTCGCGCGCGAAAAAGACATGCCGGTCATCTGGCTGAACTGGGGCGTTCGGGCGGACGGCCTGAACCTGCCGCCATCCCTCGCCTATGTCGGCAATCACGCACCGGGCGGGCGCGGCTACACGGACCCCGACCCGGACGGCCGTGGCAACGCGCTGGAACGCGGGAGCTGGGGAGCTGCAACCTACGATGCCCTCGCAACCAATCCCGCCGACATCGTCATCGACAAGTCGCGCTATGGCGGTTTCACCGACAACGACTTCGATGGCGTGCTGCGCAATCTCGGGGTGCACAGCCTGATCTTCACGGGCATCAACATCGACCGCTGCGTGTTCGCGACCCTGACCGAGGCGACCTTTCGCGGCTATGACGCGATCCTGGTCGAGGACGCCGTCGCGACCCCGTCACCGGCGGCCTGCACCGAGGCCGTCCATTTCCTCGTGGACAAGCTGTACGGCTTCCGCGCGACTTCCCCATCCATTCTGGCCGGCACGGCCGAGGACATTTCATGACCACCCACGCAGACCTCGTGATCGACAACGGCACCATCGTGACCGAAGACAAGACCTTCCGGGCCTCCATCGCGATCCGCGACGGAAAGATCGTCGGCGTCGGGCCTGCCGACGAGATGCCGGCCGCCGACGAGAAAATCGATGCATCGGGTCTGCATATCCTGCCCGGCGTGATCGATGTGCATGTGCATTTCCGCGAACCGGGCATGGAAGAAAAAGAAGATTGGGAGACCGGCTCGACGGCCGCCGTCATGGGCGGGGTCACAACCGTTTTCGAGATGCCGAACACCGACCCGCCCGTGGATACGGTCGCGCATTACGAACTCAAGATGTCACTGGCGCGGGCAAAATCCCATTGCGATTTCGGCATCTACGGCGTTCTCGGCGAACATAATCTCGATCAGCTCGAACCCCTGGCCGAGGCCGGCGCCATCGGCTTCAAGCTGTTCCTCGGCAACACGACAGGCAATTTGCCCTGCCCATCGGACGGCGCGGTTCTGGAGGGCTTCGAGATCCTGTCGCGGCTGGGCAAGCGCTGCGCCATCCATGCGGAAAATTCGCCGATCCTGTTCTGGCGCGAGGACCGCCTGAAGGCCGCCGGGCTCGAAGCGCCGCACTATCATCTCGCCGCGCGCGCGGATATCTGCGCGTTGGAGGCGCTGTCAAAAAGCTGCGTACTGGCCGAGTGGACCGGCGCACGTATTCATATTGCCCATGAGAGCACGTCACTTTCACTACCCTATATCCGCTTCTACAAGGAGCGCGGCGTCGACCTGACCGTGGAGACCCTGCCGCAATATCTCTACCTGTCCGTGGACGACATGGATCAGCCCGGCGGCGAGAAACTGCGCATGAACCCGCCCATTCGCGAGCCCTATCACCAGGCCCCGCTATGGGACGCGATGCTGGACGGGACGATCGACATGATCTCCACCGACCATGCACCCCACACCCCCGCCGAGAAGGCCGGGAACCGCATCTGGGACGTGGCCTGCGGCTTCCCGGGCATCGAGACCTCCCTGCCGCTCATGCTGACCGCCGTGCATGAAGGCCGACTGACCCTGAACCAGTATGTGAAGATCAGCTCGGCCAATCCGGCACGGGGCTGGGGCCTCGAGGGCCGGAAAGGCGCGATCCAGCCCGATGCGGATGCCGATCTGGTCCTGGTCGATCTCGAACGGCGCGAAACGCTGGCGGCGGACAAGCTGCACTCGCGCGGCAAGGTCTCGGCCTTCGAAGGCCGAAACGTAGTCGGCTGGCCGGTGGCCACCCTCGTACGCGGGAAAACCATCATGCGCGACGGCGAACTTACCTCCGCGCCGGGCTGGGGCGAGCCCGTCATCCAGCAGATGCCCGCACCCGCACCGCGTAATCTCGACAAGCACATATCATCGCTTGTCGGCGCATCGCCGGCGCCCGCCGACACCGGTGCCGCGTGAGCGCCCCGGACGCAAAGGCGCGCATCGCCGCCTATATCGACGCGAACTTCGACGACGAGGTCGCGTTTCTGCAGGCGCTCGTACGCCAGCCCTCCGACAATCCGCCCGGTGACTGCGCACCCCATGGGGCGCTGTCCGCGCGCCTGCTCGAGGAGATGGGCTTTCCCGTCGAGGCGTTCGACGTCCCGGCCGAGGTCGCCGCGCGCCATGGCATGGTCAGCGCAACCAACCTGATCGTGCGCCAGACTTTCGGTGCCGGCGGGCCGACGGTGGCCCTCAACGCCCATGGCGATGTGGTGCCGCCGGGCGACGGCTGGAGCCACGACCCCTATGGCGCGGAAATCGTCGACGGCTGGATGTTCGGGCGCGGCGCGGCGGTCTCCAAGTCCGACTACGCCACCTACACATATGCCTTGCGGGCGTTGCAGAACTCGGCGCTGGACCTGAACGGCACAGTCGAGTTGCACTTCACCTATGACGAGGAAACCGGTGGGATGACCGGGCCGGGCTGGTTGCTGGAACAGGGGCTCACGAAGCCGGATTTCGTGCTTTCCGCCGCGCTGTCCTACAACGTGATCGTCGCCCATAACGGCTGCCTGCATCTCGAGGTCACGGTGCGCGGGCTTTCCGCCCATGCCGGACGGCCCGAGACCGGCCATGACGCGCTGGAGGCGACCACGACAATCCTGCAGGCGCTCTACGCCCATCGCGCCGAGCTGGCCGGACGCGCTTCACAAACGCCGGGTATCGGCCATCCGACATTGGTGGTCGGGCTCATCGAGGGTGGCATCAACACCAATGTGGTACCCGACCAGGTCAAGTTCCGGATCGACCGTCGCATCATCCCCGAAGAAAATCCCGAGGCGGTCGAGGCCGAAACCCGCGCCGTAATCGATGGCGTAGCGGCCGACTTGAAAGGTATCTCGGTCCAGACGGACCGAATATTGCTGGCGCGCCCCTTCGCGCCGGTTCCGGGCAGCGATGCGCTCGTCGAGATACTTTGCCGCCATGCCTGCGACGTCATGGGCGAGCCGGTCACCCCCGCCGGGGTGCCGCTCTACACCGATGCACGCCTTTATGCCGAGGCGGGTATTCCCACGGCGATGTATGGCGCCGGCCCCCGTTCCGTTCTCGAAGCCAACGGGCACCGCGCCGACGAACGGATCGCCCTGTCCGACCTTCGCAAGGCGACGAATGTGATCGCACTAACGCTCGCCGAACTCCTCGGCGGATAGGCCCGTCCGGCCCGGGGTGTGCACATTTTTTAGCGCCGCCGTGCACGGCGCGCGTTCAAACGCGGCCCTGCGCAAGAATTGGGCATATTTTTATGTATATTTTTCAATGATTTACTCGTGCACTCGGGACAAGGCATCTGGCACCCGTCTTGCAAATTCTCCGTCAGACACGGAGGTCAGCATGCTCATCACCCAGGAACCGATCTTTCGCCGCTTCTGGTATCCGACCCTGCGGCTCGACGAACTCGAGGACGGCCCGAAGCCCTTTACCCTGCTCGGCGAAGAAATCGTCCTCTGGCAGCAGGGCGACGGGACGCCGGCGGCCCTCGAGGACAAGTGCCCGCATCGCTCGGTGAAACTCTCGGTCGACAGCCTGGTCGTCGACGGCACGTTGCGCTGCGGGTATCACGGATGGCGGTTCGACGGCGGCGGCGGATGTGTGCTCGTGCCCCAGACCCCCGACCTGGCCCCGCCCGAGCGCAACGCCGCCACGGCCTATCATTGCCAGGAACGCTACGGCTATGTCTGGGTCTGCCTTGAGGAACCCGTGCGTGATATTCCGGACCTCCCCTACGCCGAAGACCCCGCGTTCCGGCAGGTCTT
Source organism: Alphaproteobacteria bacterium (assembly GCA_039980135.1). Lineage (NCBI taxonomy): Bacteria > Pseudomonadati > Pseudomonadota > Alphaproteobacteria > Alphaproteobacteria bacterium. The sequence continues at coordinate 758,269 of JBDXCV010000003.1, read as the reverse complement.
CGAGTACGACCAGACCTGGAGTGCGAACGCGCTGCGGATCGGCGAGAACGCCCTCGACGTCTCGCATATCAGCTTCGTCCACCGCGCCACCTTCGGCGAGGACGCCAGCCCGGTGGCCCCGACCCTCGATTTCTTCGACATCGAGGATGGCGTGGGAATCCAGAGCGAAATTCCGGTCGCCAACCGCGAAGACCAGCAGCGCAACCTGAACATCGCCGACGACCATACAACTCGCTACATGACCATCACCTGGCGGCTGCCGGCGGTCTTCACGATCTGTATCCGGTATCCGACCGGGTTGATTCATCAGATCATCGGCTTCACGACGCCGATCGACGACCAGCACACCCATCGCTGCCAGTTCGTCTACCGCAACGATGCGGAAGCGGACGCCACCGCCGAAAGCATTGCGGCGTTCGACCGCCGTGTTGCGGCGGAAGACAAGCTGATCCTCGAATCCGGCGGCCCGGACTATCCGCTCGACCTGCACGCCGAGGCGCATATGTATCTCGACCGCCCCGGAATCCTCATGCGTCAGATGTTGACGGAATGGCTGGACGGCCCGCCCGAGGAACGCGCGAAGTTCGAGACGGCGGCCGAATAACCCCCGCCCCCACGCAATCAGCCGAGTTCGACGGCCGCCTGGAGCAATGCTTCATCCTGGCCCACGGCGCCAACCAGCGAGATGCCGAGCGGGCAACTCTCGACCAGGGCCATCGGCATGCTGATTTGCGGCAGGCCGCCGAGCCCCGCGATACAGCAGATGTTCAGCGTCCGGTTCCGGAAATTCTCAAGCGCGGCCGGGTTGGTGCACTTGCGCGGCGCGGCACCCGCCGCGCTGGGCACGCACAAGACCGTGTGGGCGTCCAGCAGCCCGCGCAGCTGTGCGGTGATTTCCGCGCGCTTCAAGCTCGCGGTTGCGAACGCGTCCCGCGAGATGTCGGCGACGGCGGCGAATCGCTCGTCGACGCCGGGACCGAACTGCGGTTTTACGTCGTCGATCCACGTGCCGTGATTCTGCCACGCCTCATACCCCTGGACGTCACGAAAGACCGCGCGCCACGCCGCCAGGCCGTCCGACGTGAGGGTGATGTGTTCCACCACGTCAAACCGATGCGCCATGACATCGATCGCCGCGCCCACCGGGCCGACCGCAGCCGGCTCCAGCTCCGCCAGTGCGTCATTCACGATCAAGAGGCGCTTGGGCATCGCCTTGGGTTCGAAACCGGGCAGCAGCACCTCACCGACCCGCCGGAACATATCCGGATCGCTTGCAAACCAGCCGACCGTATCGAAACTGTCGGCCAGCGGCACCACGCCGTCGATCGGCACCCGGCCATGGGTTGTGCGAATGCCGAAGACGCCGCAATGGCTCGCCGGAACACGCATGGAGCCGCCCGTGTCGGTGCCCAATGCGGTGTCGCAGACCCCGCCGGCGACGACGGAAACCGACCCGCTGGACGAACCGCCGGGAATCCGGTCCGGTGCGGCGCTGTTGAGCGGGGTGCCGTAATGGAAATTCTCCCCGGCCAGTCCGAACGCCAATTCGTCGGTGATCGTCTTGCCGACAAGCGTCGCCCCTGCATCGAGCAGCGACTGCACGGCAGGCGCGTGCGCCTGAGCCGCCGACATACCCCGCAGAAAGTCCGGGTTGCCGGCGCCGGTTTCGATCCCCGCAACGTCGAACAGATCCTTGGCCGCGAATGTCACACCCTCGAGCGGGCCCTCTTCGGCACCCGCAATCCGGATCATCGCATCGGGCCGAAACGCTCCCAGGCTGTCTTCCATCTTCGCTCTTTCTCTGGTTCCGGTTCACGGTCACCCGGATGTCACACGGACGTCGCGCGGGTCCTGAAAGCGGGATGCCCTGTGAGCACGCACACAAATCTCACAAGGCATCCCTTGACCCACAGGAGGTTGTTCGCCGAAGCCGACGGACCCCGGGCCCTGCAAGGACGGGCCGAGACGTCTGGCGAACGGTGGTCTATCGGGACGTAGCAGAAACTGTGCCATTCGGTGGATCAGCCCCGCACGGCAGGCGAGCCGGGCATTTCGCCAAAGGCGCAGGACAACCGGTCCACGCCCGACTGCCCAACGGGTGGCCACGTCGCAACGTGATTGCCCGCGAAACAGGCAGGCGGGCGGGCCGTGGCGCCGTATTGCTTGCGCAGCGCGTGGCACGAAACTTGAACATGTCTGGTCAGACAGGTGACCGAATACGCCCCAACGAAGACAGGCAAAGCATGAGACCGACACAATATTGGCAGGACATGTCGACGGAGGATTTCGCCGAACTCGACGCACGCACGATCGCCGTCCTCCCCGTCGCCGCGATTGAACAGCATGGGCCGCATCTGCCGGTCTATGTGGACAGCTGCATCAACGAAGGGATCATCGCGCGGACCCTCGAGCGCGTACCCGACGACCTGGCCGTTACCGTCCTGCCGACAATGCCCGTCGGCAAGAGCAACGAGCATCTCGCCTTTCCCGGCACCTTGACCCTGAGCGCCGAGACCCTGACGCGCGTGTGGACGGAGATCGGCGAATCTGTCGCGCGTGCCGGCCTTCGGAAACTGGTTCTGTTCAACTCCCACGGCGGTCAGCCCCAGATCATGGATATTGTGGCGCGCGATCTCCGGGTTCGCCTGAACATGTTTGTGGTCACGGTGAGCAGCTACAATCTGCTGGCACCCGAGGGGCTTTTCCCCGATCAGGAGATCCGGCACGGCATTCATGGCGGGTCCGTAGAGACGGCGATCATGCTCCATCTGCGCCCGGACCTGGTGAAGATGGACAAGGCGGAGAATTTTGTACCGGCCTCGATTGCGATGGAGGCGGACTACAGGCATCTGAGGCCCGAGGGCGGGATCGGGTTCGGCTGGCAGGCCCAGGACATCAACCCTTCCGGCGCCGTCGGCAACGCGCTGGATGCGGACGCTGAGCGCGGGAAGCAACTCGTCGAGAACGCCGCAACCGGGTTCGTCGAACTGCTGCAGGAGATCGACCGCTATCCGCTTGAAAACATCAAGGCGCGTACATGAACCGGCGGCCCCTGATCGTGCCGGTCAGGACGGCATGGCAACCCGGCGCATGACCGCCAAATCCTCGGTATCGAGCGGGACCGGCGTCCCGCCATGGATCAGCTCGGCGAACGCCTCGTTGGGGATCATGACGGTCAAGGTATAGAGCTTGCCCGCACCGGTATTCTCGACCACATGCTCCGCGCCGGGCGGGACCACGATCGAATCCCCCGCCGCGAGCGCCACGGTTTCACCGTCGCAATAGGCCACGCCCTCACCGGCCAGCACGTAGAACATCTCGTGGGCGACGGCGTGAGAGTTCGGCGGGGTTTTGCCGCCGACGGCATACACCTCGACGATCGCGGTGAAACCGATCCCCGCCGTCCCGTCGGCGACCGGATCGGCGATACAGATCATGTAGTTGGTATCCCCGGGGCTGATCCGAAACGCCTTGTAGTCGCCGGTCCGCCGTACAATCAGGCTCATGACGATGTCTCCAGCCCGGCTTGTATGGCGTCGGACTCCGCGACAAATCCGAAAATCTGCTTCACGTTATAGACCGTGGCATCCATGCAAAACGCCGGCGATGTCGTGGCCGTGCAGTCACGCACCATCACGCAGTCATAGCCGAGAAAATTGGCATCCTGCAGGGTGCACATCACGCATTGATCGGCGTTGACACCGGCAAACAGGATCGTCTGAACGCCCAGATTGCGCAGAATGCTGTCGAGGGGCGTGTCCCAGAACCCGCTCATGCGGAACTTGTCGACCTGAATATCCTGGGGCTCAATCGCCAGTTCATCCACCACGGCGGCGGCCCAGGAATCCTTCTCCAGCACCGGCGCATCGCTGCCGGGTAGCGGGTCTCCCAGCCCGACACCGTCCCCGCTCGGCTTGTAGACATGGATCAGGGACGGGCTGAGGTTGAGCCGGTCGGGCCGGTTGCCCCAGTTGAGCCAGATCACGGGGACCCCGGCGTCGCGCAACGCCGGCACCAGTTTCTGCAATGGCGCAATCGGTTTTCGTGCCGGCGCGACATCGACCCCGATATGGGCGAGCCAGCCCTCGGGGTGACAGAAATCATTCTGCATATCGACCACGATGATGGCCGTTCGCGCGAGATCGATCGTGAGATTCTGAGGCGCGGCATCGAACGCCATCGGGCGGGCAGGAACCGAGGCCCGCACGAGATCGGCGTCGGTTGAACTCACCTGCCACTGGTTCTTCGGGGCACTTCCAAGAGGGTTCATAGGACATCCATGGGTCGCGATCGTGTTGCCTGAAAAATATGCACGATACATGCCACCGAGCATGGCGGACCGATGTGGCGATTTTCGCGACGAACCGGGTGTCCGACTGCCCAAGCCGGGCGCAGCTTGCCCAATATTTCAGCGCAATTCGGGCCGAAACGGGATTCCGGCGCCGGAAATGCGGGTCCGCCGCACGGCACGGTAGTTGCAAACCTTTGCGGAGAAACCGACACCCGTTCCATCCTGGAGCTTCGATCATGCTTGCGACCCAACAGAATATTCTCCGCCGCTTCTGGTATCCTGTCATGCCGGCCGAGAGCCTGCTCGACGGCCCCCAGCCGTTCACACTCCTGGGCGAAGATATCGTCGTCTGGATGGGTCCGGACGGCGAACCGGCAGCGGCCACCGACCGATGCTGCCATCGGTCCGCCAAGCTGAGCCGTGGTTGGGTCGAAGACGGCAACATCGTGTGCGGTTATCACGGCTGGACCTATGACTGTACCGGCACCTGCATCGACGTCCCCCAGCAGATGAAATCCGATCGCGGGACCAATTTCGCGATCCGGACCCACAATGCCGCCACGCGCTATGGCTATGTCTGGGTGTGTCTGGACAGCGAGCCGCTGGCGGAGGTTCCGGAAATCGATGAAGCAGAGGACCCGGCCTATCGCCTGATCCCGCAATTTTATGAAGTCTGGAACTGCGCCGGCCTGCGCCTGATGGAAAACAGTTTCGACAACGCCCATGTGGCCTTTACCCATCGCAAAAGCTTCGGCATGCAGAACGAGCCCGATCCAGGCGAGATCGAGCTCGAGGAAACACCGGGCGGACTTGTCATGCGCAGCGAACTGGAGGTCGCCAACCCCGACATCGGGAAAAAAATGCTGGGCACCGATTCAGACCGGACGGTGCGCACATTCACCACCACATGGTTCATGCCCTTCGTGCGCCGGTTGCGCATTCAGTACCCCAACGGTCTCATCCACGTAATCGTCACCTGCGCCACCCCTATCGACGATAAATCCTCGATGGTCATTCAGTTCGCGGCCCGCAGCGACACCGAAGCGGATGTGCCGGCGGCGGACATCAACGCCTTCGACCGCCAGGTCACGGACGAGGACCGATACATCCTCGAGACCACGGCCTACGACGTGCCGCTCGACCTGTCGGCGAAGTCCGAGGCGCATATGCCGTCGGATCGGCCGGGCATGATGATGCGCAACAAATTACGCGCGCTGCTGGCCGAGCATGGCGAGGCGGAAGCCACGAACGCCTATCCGATCGGACAGGCAGCGGAATGAACGCCTTCGCCAAAACCCCCGACGCTCGCGACTTCTGGCTCACCAACGCACAGGTTTCCGGATGCCTGCTGGGGGCCGTTCCCGATGGCGCGCCGGCGCATGACGACGACCTCTTCGGTGTCGATCTCCATATTTCAGACGGCGTCATCGAAGCGGTCGAGGCCGCGGGGACCGCGCCTTCCGCGGCCGCCGCGCTGGACCTCGACGGCGGGCAGGTCTGGTCGGGCCATGTGGATCTGCACACCCATATCGACAAGGGCCACACCTGGCCGCGCGCCCAGAATCCCGACGGCACCCATGCGGGTGCACGCACGGCGGTGCAGTCGGACCGCAACGCGAGCTGGGATGCCGAAGACGTCCGGCGGCGCATGGATTTCACGCTCCGCGCCGCCTACGCCCACGGCACCCGCGCCATCCGCACCCATATCGACAGCATCCCGCCGCAACCCGATCTGAGCTGGCCCGTCTTCGCCGACATCCGTGACGCATGGGCCGGCCGGCTGGAGCTCCAGGCCGTCAGCCTTATCCATCTTCGCTTCTTCAAGGATCGCGATGCGATGCGGGAAATCGCCGACGTGGTCGCCGAACATGGCGGCATCTTCGGCGCGGTCACCGCGGTGGAAGAGAATGCGGAAGAGCTGGTCGATTTCGTCTTCGAACTGGCGACGGAACGCGGTCTCGACCTCGATTTTCACGTCGACGAAACCCTCGACCCCAGCGCCACCACGCTGCGCACCATCGCGGAGGCGGCCCGGCGGCGCGATTTCCAGGGCGGAGTAAATTGCGGTCATTGCTGTTCGTTGTCGGTGCAGGACGAGGGCTATGTAGAAGAGACCCTCGGTGTCATCGCGGAAACCGCGATGTCCATCGTCAGCCTGCCCATGTGCAACATGTACCTGCAGGCTCGCGGGCCCGTACACACGCCGCGAAACCGCGGTGTCACCCTGCTGCACGAATTGCGGGTGCACGGCGTACCGGTGTCCGTTGCCTCGGACAATACCCGCGATCCGTTCTACGGTTTCGGCGACCTGGACATGCACGAGGTGTTCACCCAGGCCGTGCGTATCGCCCATCTGGACCGTCCCTACACGGACTGGCCGCAGGCCGCGACCGTCACCCCGGCTTCCGTGATGGGGCTCGCCGACACCGGGGTCATCGCGCCCGGCGCAGCTGCCGACCTGGTCCTCTACCGGGGTCGAGGTTTCTCGGAGCTGCTCAGCCGGCCACAGTTGGACCGCATCGTTCTGCGCGGGGGAAAGGCCATCGACACCACCCCGCCGGACTACCGCGAGCTGGACGACCTGTTTGACGACGGGCCTTGAGAATGGTCGGGCACGCAGACGCCTTCGAGACACCAGAGGCACGCGCCCTCAGTGAGACCGACAAGCAACGGCTGATTGACGCCCTAGGCGACATTCCGCACTCGACGGATATGTCCCGGGTCAAAAAGAAGTCGCTCGATTTCTACTGGTATAGCCCCGTCCTGAAACCACGCCTGGCAGCGAAGCGTGGCGACATCCTGGTCACGCCGCGCCAAGAAGCTGACGTGACCAAGATTCTGTCAATTTGTGCAGAGCTCGAGATCCCTGTCACGGCGCGCGGGGCGGGTACCGGCAATTATGGCCAGGCCGTCCCGCTCGTGGGCGGTGCCGTGCTCGATATGATCCAGATGGACAAAGTTCTATGGACAAAGCCAGGCCTCGTGCGGGTTCAGGCCGGGAAACTCATGCTCAAGCTCGATAGGGAAATCCGCGCCACAGGCTGGGAACAAAGGATGTTCCCATCGACCAAACGCACCGCGACAATCGGCGGATTTGTGGCTGGCGGTTCGGGCGGCGTTGGTTCCGTGACACATGGCGTCCTCGGAGATCGCGGAAACATCAACGCGGCACGCGTCATCACCTGTGAGAAGGCCCCTCGAATTCTGGAATTACGCGGCGATCAGGCCAACGCCGTTAACCACGCCTATGGGACAACCGGCATCATAACCGAGCTTGAAATGCCGCTGGCACCGACGTGGCCATGGCGCGACGTTGTCGTGAGCTTCAACAGTTTTGCAGCCGCGGCAAATTTCGGGCAGCAACTGGCCCTTTCAGACGCCATCGTAAAAAAACTGGTCACGCCGATCGCCTGGCCAATCCCCTCTTTCTTTCCCCGCCTCGAGGGGCAACTCCCGGACGGATATGACATCGTGATCTGCATGATCGCGGAGTCTTCGATGCAAGGCTTTACCGATCTGGTTGCCGCGCATGGAGGCGACGTGGTCTATGACGTGGACGCGCAGTCGGTCGAAGATGATCCCTCATCCGTACTGCCGCTGTACGAGTACACCTGGAACCACACCACCCTGCACGCCATGAAGGTCGACAAGTCCTTCACCTACCTGCAAAGCTTGTTTCCCCCTGAAAACAGCATGGCTGTGGTCGACCATATGATTCGCAAATTCGGCGACGAAGTTCCCATGCACCTGGAAATGATCCGATCTGGCGGTCAGGTCATCACCTGCGGATTACAGCTTGTCCGGTTTTCAACCGAGGAACGGCTGAACGAAATCATCGCCTATCATGAAGCCAACGGCGTCGCGATTGCCAATCCTCATGTATGGACCCTGGAAGACGGATCACCTGACAAAGCGGTATCCACCGACCAGAGCATTTTCAAAAGACACGCTGACCCAATGGGCCTGCTGAATCCTGGCAAGATGCGAAGTTTTCTTCCCGCTGCTGCCTGATCAATCCCGAATCACAGGTACGAGGACGCAGGACGGCGCCTCGCCGCCGTGTAATATCGTGACCGTTGTAATCGGGACATCCATTGAGCGCGCATCACGGTCTGCGGTTCCGGTTCCCGTATTGAGCGCGTGTGCCGGGAAGCTCGCCAGGGCAATCGACAAGCGCAGGGCCCGACCCTTCTCCAGACAGGCGACAACAGGCCGGAGTTCAACTTCGATTGGGGTCGTGACATCGCCGACGGCAACCCGACGATACCCCTCGGTCAGATTGATCACGCGGCCGTCGGGCAGGACCTCAGACAGGACCAGCGAAAGATCGAAACTTTCCTGATCGCCCCGGCAATGAATCACGACACGGGGTGTCCCTGCCAGCTTCAAGTCCTGCACCAACGGTGCCGTGGTGAAGGTGCCCACATCGCTTCGCGCATCTGTTTCGGAACGATCCACGCGCCCCCCGGGATCATCGGAATGCCCTCCCGAGGTGGGTGTCGGACGCCACGGGTCCATGACAATCGGGTCAGCGCTCAGCCCATCAGTGCTGTACTCAACCAACTCCCCGGATCCTGGTATCAGCGCTGCCCGACCGGCACCTGAGAGATAGAACGGCGTCGGTTCCGGATCGGGAAAAGCATCGAATTCCCGCCAGGAATTGCTGCCAAGCTCGAACAGTCGCACAAACGGCTCGTCGTTACCGCGACCTGTCGGCTCCTTTAGCCATCGGTCGAACCACGCAACCAGCGCGCTGTCGATATTGCTTTCCGCCGCCGAACCGGAATGGCCCGCAGGGTGCCAGCCAGTCCAGTTCATATGGGTCCACGGACCAACAATCAGTGACTGCGGAGCGGATGTTTTGGCGACCAGATCTCGATACGCCGCAAGCGTCCCCGGCAGCATCAGGTCATACCAACCCCCCACATGCAGGACCGGTACATCAAGGCCATCGAGCTTTCCGGCCGGCGAAATCCGGTCCCAATACGGACCCGGCGCAGGCTGCGAGACCCAATCCGAATAATGTCCATATTCCGGACGGTCCATAAGCAGGTCAGGCTTGCAGGGAACCGGTCCGCCGAGCGGAAATGCAGACAAACCCCGCCGCAAAGCAGTATAGGCCTCCTCGTCACCGGCCAGACGCGCTTCTTCCGCCGCCATCTGAATCCCCCAACCGATATTCGGGGCCAGATAGAACGCGCCGCCCTCATAGACCCAATCATCATGAATGCCGTACCCGATCATGGCCGGTGCCAAGGCATGCAATGGCCTCGCACTGCCCGCTTCCGACATCAACGCCGACGCGGCGAGCAGCTGGCTTACGCCCTGATAGGAGAACCCGTACATCCCAACCTTCCCGCTCGCGCCGGGCAACGCCGCCGCCCAGCGAACGGCATCCGCGCCGTCCTCCGCATCGTTGGCAAACAGAGCATAGGTGCCGCCGGAAGTTCCCCGACCGCGAATGTCCTGGATAACGACGATATAGCCATGGGCGGCAAACCAACGCGGGTGTGCGAGAACAACTGTCGAGGCAATACGGCGGCCATAGGGCTGTCGCATCAGCAGAACAGGAAACGTCTCGTCCGGGCGCTTTGGTTCGGGTCGGTAGATATCGGCATCAAGAGTGACACCATCACGGGTCAACATGGATACGGTTTCCACCGCCCGAACGGAATATGGGGTCACAGCCGTCACTAGAAGAATTCCATCTCCCGCTGCACCTTGGCGATGAAACGCTCGCGCGCCTGAAAATCCGTCAGGTCCACCGCATACTGGGCCAGATACGCGCATTCGGCCGCAGGATGCACCATCGCACGCAGCACCCGCTTGATATTCTTGCGCGGCGGATCGCCGGCCAGGAACGCGCGCGGCCGGGTGCCGCCATAGGTCACGACGCCGGCGAGCTTGGTGATGTTGTGCAGCTTCATTTTGACCCGGCCATCGATGTGATCGAACATCACCCCCGGGATCAGCACGCGATCGAAGAACCCCTTCAGAATCGCCGGGAACCCGTAGATCCAGACCGGGTGCACGATCACCAGCGCATCGGCGGCCAGCAGGCGCTCCACATAGGGCTTCACATTCCGCTGGTTGGCTTCGAGGTCGTGATAATCGAGCCGCTCCTGGCGGGTGAGGACCGGCGAGAAATCCTCGGCATAGAGATCGCAGTCGTCGACGACATGCCCGGCGTCGCGAAGGGTATCGACCACCGTGCGGTGCAGGCTGGCGTGAAAGCTGTCCTCGACTGGGTGCGCATAGAGCACGAGTACTTGGCGCTTTGGCCGCTCATGGGGAAGGACGACATATTCGAACGGGTATCTCATACCACCCACGTTGCAAGTTCGCGGCCAGTCGGCGATCGCGGAGAACGCCGGTCCCGGGCGCGCCGGGGTCGCAGCGCCACGCCCTGCGGGCAGGCATGCTGTTCAATTTTTGAGCAGATCGCGGCATCCGAAACGCCCGCATGTCGGCTGACAGCGCGATCCCGCACGGCATGGTCCTTGCAAACTCATCCAGCAGAGAGACTTAGGAGATAATCATGCTGGTCACGCAACAACCGCTCCTGCGACGGTTCTGGCACCCCGTCGCCCCTGCAACCGCGCTGGACGACAAGCCCATGGCGTTCACGCTCCTGGGGGAAGATATCGTCCTGTGGCGGACGGCCGACGGATCGCCCGGCGCCTTGCGCGACCGGTGCTGCCATCGCACCGCAAAACTGAGCCGCGGCTGGACCGACGAGGGCTGTCTCGTGTGCGGCTATCACGGCTGGACCTATGACAAGACCGGCGCGGTGACCGATATCCCCCAGCGGCCCGACGGCGGCATCCCGAAGGGGCTGCGCACGGATTCTTACCGCGCCGCGGAACGCCATGGCGTCATCTGGGTCGCGCTCGACTCCCCCCTCTACGACATCCCGGACATGCCCGAGACTGCCGATGCCGCCTACCGCCGGGTCGACGAGTTCCACGAGGTCTGGAACGCGCCGGGCCTGCGAATCATGGAGAACAGCTTCGACAACGCCCATTTCTCCTATGTCCATGCCAAGAGTTTCGGGATCAACGAGGAACCGGAGCCCGCGCCGCTTTCCATCGAACCCACCGCCGACGGGTTCATCATGCGCGCCGTCGTGCCGGTGAAAAACCCGGATATTCAGAAGAAGAATCTGAAGCAGGATAGCGACCGCACGGTGCGCAACTATGAAAAGACCTGGTATGCGCCGTTTTCGCGCAAGATGAAGATCACCTATCCGGACGGGCTGATCCATATTATCTACACCCTGACCGCCCCGATCGACGACGGCCGGTCCATGGTCACGCAATTCGCGATGCGCAACGACACCGAGGCCGACGCACCCGCCGCCGACATCATCGCCTTCGACCGCCAGGTCACCCAGGAAGACATGGCCATTCTGGAGATCTGCGATCCCGACGTGCCGTTGCGCGCGGCGCGCGGCGGCGAGGTCAGCATTCCCTCCGACGAACCCGGGCTGGAAATGCGTCGCCAGCTGCTGAAGCTGCTGATCGCCCATGGCGAAGCCGAGGCCTCAGGCCTCGAGAAGGCGGGGTCCGAATGGGCGGCCTAACCAGCCACGGGCGCTATGAATACAGTCCGATCGTTTCGCGGCCGCTTTATGACTGGCCCAAAGGCCAGGGACTGGCCGTATATCTGGCGCTGAACATCGAGCATTTTCCATTTGCCGAGGGCATGGGAATCCCGCTGGCCAACGCGCAGCCCGAGCCCGACGTGGTCAATTATTCATGGCGCGACTACGGCAACCGTGTCGCCGTCTGGCGGTTGCTCGCGGAGTTCGACCGGCTCGCGCTGCCCGCCACCGTCCTCGCCAACACCGCGATGTATGATCACGCACCCGCAGTGATGGACGCCTTTCGCGCGCGCGGCGACGAGTTTGTCGGGCATGGAATCACAAATGCCGAACGCCAGGGCGACATGTCCGAGGCGGCGGAGCGCGACCTCATCATACGCACGACGGCCACACTGACGGCGAAGGAGGGGCACCCGCCGACCGGCTGGATGGGCCCCTGGGTCTCGCAGAGCCGGGCGACCCCGGACCTGCTGTCGGAGGCCGGCTACAGCTACATGATGGAATGGGCCGCGGACGACCAGCCGATCTGGATGGCCACGCGCGATGGCGGGCGTATCCTCGCCATCCCCTATCCGCGCCCGTCGAACGACATACCCGGCCTCCACGGCGCCGGCCACACGCCGCGCGACTATGCCGATATCCTGATCGACCAGTTCGACGAAATGCTCGAACAGTCGCGCGCCATGCCGCTGGTCTTCAATCTGTCTCTGCATCCGTTCCTGGTCGGCTGGCCCTACCGGCTGCGGCACATTCGGCGCGTGCTGGAACATATCGCGGCGTTCCGTGACGACGTCTGGCTGACCCATGCGGGGCGCATCGCGGCCCATATCGAGACGCTGCCCGAAGGCATTGTCCCCGCGCCGCCCGGTCGAGCGACGCCCTAGGCGGCGTTGCTCGCCAGAATCTCGGGCGTCAGTTCGTCATGGATCCCGCCCACCACGTCTTCCAGCATGGCATCGGCGCCGTCCAGGAAGAGTTGCCGGGTCACGCCTTTCACAATGCGCGGCAGGGTGTACTTCATGTTGCTGCTGGATGATGACAGCGGCCCGAGGCTCAAATCTGCCCCTCGTGACACGTTGAACACGCGCGACAACCAGGGTGCCGTGCCCGGAACTTTCTCGGTAAACTCTCCGAACTTCCCGAGATACGGATATCCGTTCAACCGGACATCCTCACGCTCGATCGGGGGCGTGTAGCGTTCGCCCCACACCGCGATATCATCAATCAGGGACGCCATCTCGGGCCGGCTCCCGAGATCCGCATAATTCCCGGTCGCCAGGATCAGGTAATCGAATTCGAACGTCTGCGAACCGGTTCCAACCCGCAGGCTGCCATCCGCCGCCAGCTCAACCTGCTCCCAGGGCGAAGCCGGATGCAGGGATATCGCGTCATAGGACATCGCCTTGGTAAAAGTCGGTTCCGGCGGGCCCTGGCCGATCGAATAGAGGTGCTGCACATAAGACCAGCGGTGCGCGTCGCGAAGCTCCGGGAAATGTGAGAGATAGCCCGAGTTTTCCATCCTGCGGCGCGGGTTTTGCGTCGGGATCTGCGCGCGTCGGAAACATATCCTGGCACTTACCGCGCCGGCGTCGACCGCCGCGATTGCGGCGTCGTAGGCTGACGCGCCGCTTCCCAGAACACCGATCCGCTTACCGGCGAATCCGCGCATGTCGATGATTTCGTTCGAGTGTGCCCAAAGCCACTTGGGCAGCGCCCGGATGGATGCCGGGATACTGCGGCTGCCGAGGCCTTCGGTCCCCGTCGAAACAATGACCGTGCGCGCATGAACATGTTGTGCAGTCCCGGCCCGGTTTATCGTCAGGCGCAACAGGTCATCGTCCACCGGCACAATGTCCTCGACAAGGGAGTCATTCTGCACCGGCACATTCAGTATCCTGCGATACCAGATCAGGTAGTCCATCCACATCACACGCGGGATGCGAAACATATCGTTCCAGGCATCACAACCGAACTGCGCCTCATACCAGGCGCGGAAGGTAAGGTTCGGGAACCCGATATCGAGGTTGGTCATCTGCTTCGGCGTCCGCAGCATTTCCATCCGCGCAAATGTGACCCAGGGCCCTTCCATGCCCACAGGGTTGGAGTCGAACACGCGCACATCCGGCACGCATTCCCGGGCCAGCGCGAAGGCCGCGCCCAGTCCATACTGGCCGCCGCCTATGATCGCGCAGTTCAGCACGCCGCCATCTGGCACTTCCGGGCGGGGAAGAACCCAATCCTGGTCGGGAAACGCCATGATCTCGAGATCGTGGCGGATCAATTCTTCAAGTGCATCGAGGCCAATGGGATCCGGCATGGCGGTGTCTTTCTATTGCGGTTCTTATCTCAACAACTGCAATCGACATACCAGACGCGAAGGCCTGCATATCCGGCATGACGGAGCTCCGGCGGGCTGCCGGTTGCCTGATTTACCGTCAGGTTGCTCAAAGCATGGGCGTTCGAACGCCGGACCGGTGCGAACACAGGACGGTTCCCGGGCATAGCGCTGGCACATGGCTTGCAGTTTCAGACGGCAAGGAGATTCAGCAGATATGACCAACACGCGCACACTCACCCCCAGCCTGATCACGTCCGAGGCGTTTGCCCCCTATGGCGATGTCATCGAGGTGACGGAAGACGGGGTCCCTTTTGGTGATCACGACGCCCAGCTGGATCTGAGTCACGGGACGCCGCGCTTCTACATCATGCGCCTGCCCAACCGCGGCATGGGCTTCGACCGGATCACGCGCCACAAGCAGGTCACCCAGTGTCTGGCCTCGGTCGGCGGAGCGGATTGGTACATCGCGGTCGCCGCCCCGTCCGACCCGCCCGGGAAAGAACCCGAACCCGACGAGATCAGGGCCTTCCGGGTACCCGGAGACGTGGCGATCAAGCTGCATCTCGGCACCTGGCATGTGGGGCCGTTTTTCACACCTGCGGAAGTCGGCTTCTTCAATCTCGAACTGGCCGACACCAACATCGTCGATCACCAGGATTGCGACCTGCTTTCCAGCTATGGCGTGGATCTGGTTCTGCAGCCGTGATCGCCGCGGCAATTCGTTAAAACGCGCCATTTCGGTGACGCTGCACTGCACAATCCGCATGCGGCCTGCACACGAGATGAACATTTACGGAATCCCGACACCGCGCCGAATCCCGGAATTCCGCGACTTGGGGATCGAGGCCGCTGTGGCATAGCGGTTGCAAAGCTTACCGGTAGTTGATCGATGCACGCTGGCAACGGCCAAGGCAAAACCCGCCGGGAACAGCACCTTCGATCGGATACCACCGCCGCCCCGGTCAATCCGGTACGGCAAACTGAAGAAGGAACAGGGTTAAAATGGCTAAAAAGAAAGCACCAGATACGACCAACACGAAATCCGGCGTTTCACGCCGCAAATTCGTCGCGCTCGCTGGCGCCGGCGCCGCAGCCGCGGCCGGCTCGACATTCATTCCCAAGACCGTGTACGCGGCCACCAAGAGCAAAGTGAAGCTGACGCTTGGCTGGTTGCCCCAGGGCACGACGGCCTGGTCATACGCCGCACTGCAGTTCTGGGAGAAGGAAGGCATCGAGGTCAGCATCGAAAAGGGTTCGGGCTCGGCACTCGCCGTCCAGCAGATCGGCCAGGGCCAGTACGAGTTCGGCGTTCCCGCGGCCCCGAACGGAATCCAGCAGGCGATCAAGGGCCTGCCACTGATCACGATGGCAACATTGAGCTACGACACGTCCATGGGCGTGGTGGTGCTCGACGATTCCCCGATCAAGGCACCGAGCGAACTCGGCGGCAAGACGGTCGGCTCGACACTTACGTCGGGCGAGTATCCCTTCCTGCCGGCCTTCTACAAGAATGTCGGCGTCGATGCGGAAACCATCAAATCCATCGCACTCGACAACAAGGTCCGCGAACGTGCGCTGATTGATGGTCAGGTGGATGCCATTTCGGCCTTCGGCACCAGCGCGGTTCCGAAGGTGCTGGCAGCCGGCAAGACACCGAAGGTGTTCCTGTATTCGAAGTTCGGCCTGCCCTTCTACGGCAACTCCCTGATGACATCGCCGGCCTATTTCGAGAAGAACAAGGCGCTTTGCGAGGCTGTCGCCGTCGGTCTGTGTGAAGGCGTCAAGGCAACCCTGCTCGACCCGGAAGCGGCGATCGCGACGATGTTCGACGTAGTGCCGGAATTCAAGCTGTCGAGCACGGCGAAGCAGCAGGCCGATGTCGGCCTCGGTCTCTGGGCGGCGCTCGCCACGGTGCCGGAGCAGACCGAGAACGCGATCGGCTTCACGAGCCCGACGACCTATGCCTCGATGACCGACACGATCTACGCGTCATCGTCGAAGCCCGGCGATACCAAACCGGATTCAGCGGGTCTGTTCACCAATGAGTTCGTGGGCGGCGTCAAGCTCAACGCGGCCGAATGGGCTCAGGTCAAAGAGACTTTCGGCACCTATTCAGCACTCGTCAGCTAAGGACCAACAATGGCTTTGCTTGAAGAAGTACAGGCCGATACCTCCGGCGTTCCCTCGGGAACGCCGGAGACCTACCTTTCAATCGAAGGCGTCGGCAAGACCTACAACCCGAAATCACGACGCGCGGTGAACGCCGTCGCACCGACAGACTGCACCATCGAGTCCGGTCAGTTTGTCTCGCTCCTCGGACCCAGCGGATGCGGGAAAAGCACTTTGCTGATGATGGCCGGCGGACTCGAAGACATTACAGAGGGCGACATCTCCGTCGGCGGCACCCCCATGACCGGACCGCGCGAGGATATCGGGATCATGTTTCAGGACCCGACCCTGCTGCCATGGAAAAGCGCGATCGAGAACGTGATGTTCCCCTATCGCGTGTTCAAACGCCCGCCGGACGATCTTCGCGTTCGCGCCGAGGCCCTGCTCGACCAGGTCGGGCTGCACGGATTCTACGACCACAAACCCGGCCAGTTGTCGGGGGGCATGCGTCAGCGTGTCGCGATCTGCCGTGCCCTGATTTACGAGCCCGAACTGCTGCTCATGGACGAGCCGTTCAGCGCGCTCGATGCGATTACGCGCGATGAAATGAACGCCGTGCTGATGCGCATGTGGGAGAGCTATCACAAGACGGCATTGTTCGTGACGCACTCCATTCGCGAAGCCGTGTTCCTTTCCGACCGGGTGCTCGTCATGAGCAGCCGGCCAGGCCGGATCATCGAAGACATCACCATTCCGTTCCCGCGGCCGCGCACGCTTGAGATCGGCGAAACCACCGAATTCAACGAAATCTGCGGGTATCTGCGCGGGCGCATCGAACATCAGAGTTTGCCTGGAATGGCAGACGACTGATCCAACATCTGACTTGATAAGAGCATCAGTATGACCGATTCAGCACTTGGCGTTCGCAAAGTCTGGCAGCCCCTGATTGTGCGCCTCGACGAGGTCGGCATCGACATGGGCACGCTCCGAAGCTTTGCATATCCGGCTCTTTTTGCGGCGGGCATACTGGCTCTCTGGGAGTTCCTGGTCACCTATTTCGACTACCCTTCGGTCATCCTGCCGGCGCCCAGCCTCGTCTGGATCGCGCTGATCGAACGGTTCGATCTCATCTGGTTCCACACCGTTCCGACGATGCGCGATTCGATCGCGGGCTTCTTCGTCGCCATGCTGCTGGGAATCGGCTTCGCCGCCGCGATCACCATCAACAAATATGTCCGTGATTCCGTATATCCTCTTCTGGTGACAATCCAATTGGTCCCCAAGGTCGCCTGGACACCGCTGTTCATCGTCTGGGCCGGAATTGGATGGGAGTCCCGGATGTCGATCGCAACCTTTATCGCATTCTTCCCGATCCTGATCTCCATGGTCGCGGGCCTGCAGAGCACGGACAAATCCCTCGTCCGCCTTTGCACGGCGCTCAAGGCGTCGAGTTGGCAGACCTTCTGGATGGTGCGCCTGCCGGCGTCCGTTCCCTACTTTTTCAGCGGCTGCAAGATTGCCATCACGCTGGCGGTCATCGGCGTCATCGTCGCCGAGTTCATTTCGTCATCGGAAGGTCTCGGTTTCCTCATTCTCCTCGGGGCCTCGAACTTCGAAACCGACCTGATCCTCGCTTCGATCACCGTGCTGTGCCTGATGGGGCTGGCTTTCTATGGCCTCGTCCAGGCCGCGGACATACTCACAAGCCGGTGGATGTCACGATGACCATTGCGCCAGATCCCGCCAAGAGCCTGCGCCCGGGCATACGCCTGCAGGAAATGATTATCGCAAATGCGGCAGACTGGTTCCTGCGGCTGGCGCAACCGGTCCTCGCCGCAGCCGTACTGATCGGATTGTGGGAACTCGGAGTGCGAATGACGGGCGTGAGCCCGGTCATCCTTCCGGCACCGAGCCTCGTCGCACAAACTTCGATCGAGTTCTTTTCGCTGATGATTCAACAGGCCAGCCCGACATTCTGGGCCGCGGTCTGGGGAATCCTGGCCTCTGCGGTGCTCGGTATTTTTCTCGGGACGCTCGTGTCCTACTCGAAAACCATCATGGATACGATCTACCCGACCGTCGTGTTCTTTCAGCTCATCCCGAAGGTCGCACTGGCACCGGTTTTCGTCCTGTGGTTCGGCAAGGAGATCGAAGCGACAATCCTTTTCTCGGTCTTCATCGCGTTCTTCCCCGTCCTCGTTGCAACAATTTCCGGGCTCAACGCGACGAACCCGACATATGAGCGCATGGGGAACTCGTTGATGGCGAGCCGCCTGCAGATTTTCATGCGCATCAAGTTCCCTTTCGCCTTGCCGTTCATTTTCTCTGGGCTGCGCCTCGGGGTCACATTCGGCATCATCGGCGTCATTCTGGGCGAATTCGTCTCGGCCGAACGCGGGTTGGGCTACCTCATCATGTTCGCGGCCGAGAATTTCGAAACCGCCCTTTTGCTATCGTCAATTCTGCTGCTGCTGGGCGTCGGCATTCTGATCTTCGCAATCCTGCTCGTCGTCGAAGCCTTCGTGATGTCCATCTACCGCGTCCAGTAAGGCAAGCCTGACGTTCGAGCGTCATGAAAAGTCCGGAATATTCAATCAACGCCCATTCTCTGGTTTCAGAGCAGGCGGAGAGCGTCGGTGGTGTTGCCGACGAAGGATCAGCACCAGTCAGGAAGAGTTAACCCTATGAGCATGACCGAACTAATCGAAATACTGGAGGAAAACGGCAAAGCGGTGCGCGCATATGGTGCGAGTGCACGCGCATGCCGTGACCGGCTCAAGGCCCATCCCGACCAGTCGGCCGCATACTTCCTGCTCACCGTCGCCGCAGAGAATTTCGTCAACGCCTTCGATGACCAACCGCTGATCAGTCAAAGGGTCGAAGACGAGTTTCTGCGCTTCAAAAGCTACATCGATCTTCTTCATGCCGCCGAGCAGGGGGGGGACGCGGACGCCAAGCTTGCGACCCTGAACCGCATCGCTACCGAAATCGCAACCAACGACCTGTTTCGCCCGACAAGCGAGCAAACTGTCGATGCAAAAAACTGAACACGGAAACCACGGCAAACCAGACCTCGTCATTCGCGGCGGTACAGTTGCCACCGCCGGCGGCATCAGCCGATGCGATGTCGGTATCTCCGGTGGCCGGATTGTCGCTTTGGCCGAGAATCTCACCGCGGGCACAACGGAAATCGACGCGGCCGGACACCTCGTCCTGCCGGGCGGAATTGACGCACATTGCCATCTCGACCAGCCGCAAGCAGAGGGGCTGGCGTCGGGCGGCGCGGTCATGGCGGACGGTTTCGAGTCCGGCTCCCGGTCCGCCGCATTCGGCGGCACCACGACGATCATCCCGTTCGCCGTACAGCATCGCGGGCAGTCCGTACGCGCGGCCGTTGCCGACTATCACCGCCGCGCCGCGGGCCAGTCGCATATCGACTATGCGTTCCACCTGATTGTCTCCGACCCGACCAATGCCGTTCTCGGCCAGGAATTGCCCGCGCTCGTCGCGGCGGGACATACATCGATAAAGGTCTACATGACCTACGCGGCGATGGTGCTGTCCGACCGGCAAATTCTCGATGTCCTCGCCCGGGCGCGCGAACTGGATGCGCTGGTCATGATCCATGCCGAGAATTTCGAGTGCCTGTCCTGGCTGACCGAGCGGCTGGAGGCCGCCGGCAAGACCGAACCCAAATATCACGCGACGTCGCGACCCGGCGTCGTCGAACGTGAGGCGACGCATCGCGCCATTTCACTCGCCGAGATCGCCGACGTACCGATCCTGATCGTTCACGTCTCCGGGCAGGAAGCGGCGGACGAGATTCGCCGTGCCCGGGCAAAGGGCGTCAATATTCTGGCCGAGACATGCCCGCAATATCTCATGCTGACAGAGGCCGATCTCGACATGCCCGATTTCGAGGGCGCCAAGGCCATGTGTTCGCCGCCGCCCCGCGACGAGGCGAGCCAGGAGGTGTTGTGGCAAGGCCTCAAGGACGGGCTGTTTGACATTCTGTCTTCCGACCACGCGCCCTACCGGTTCGACGATGACGGGAAAAAGCGGTTCGGAACCGACGCGCCATTCGCCAAGGTGGCGAATGGAATGCCGGGACTGGAGACACGCGCGCCCATCCTGTTTTCCGAGGGCGTGATCGCGGGCCGAATAAGCCTGGAACGCTTTGTTGAACTCAATTCGACGAACGCGGCCCGGATCTACGGACTGTATCCCCGGAAGGGCACGATCGCGGTCGGTTCCGACGCGGATATCGCAATCTGGGACCCGGAGAAGCGCGTCGTCATCGAGAACAACATGCTCCACCACAATGTGGATTACACGCCATTCGAAGGGATGTCCGTCCAGGGGTGGCCCATGACCGTTCTGTCGAGAGGGAAGGTCATTTGCGAGAATGGCGAACTGCGGTCAGGGACCGACCACGGGCAGTTCCTCGAATGCGGCCCGCCCGGACCGGTGCAGCCCATGGTACCTGACGGGGATACACGCAGATGGGCATAGACCGGCAAATCGCTTCGCCCGCCGAGCTGAGACAGTTGGCGCGAACGGGTGCCTTCGCCGGGCTGACAACGGGCCACGCGCCCGGCTTCGTGCAGGCCAACCTCGCCATTCTGCCGGCCGAACACGCCGACGACTTCATCGCGTTCTGCGAGCTCAACGCGCGGGCCTGTCCGGTTCTGGCCGTCACCGTGCCCGGAGAACCCGCCATGCCGGCGCTGGGTCGGGATATCGACGTCCGGACCGACCTGCCCGGATATTGGGTCTATCGCGATGGCCAACAGACCGACAGCACGACCGACATTTCCGGCCTGTGGCAGGACAACCACGTGGCCGTCGCCATCGGCTGCTGGTTCTCCGTCGAGGAGGCGCTGCTGGACGCCGGGGTTCGCCTCCGGCATCTGGAGCTCGGCATCCAGGGATCCCTGTTCCGGACCGCACAGGATACGATTCCGGTCGGGCGCTTCGGTGGCCCGATGGTCGCCTCCATGCGCCCGTTTGCAGAACAGGACGTGGACAAGGTGGTCGAGGTGACCGGCAGGTTCGAAAAGGTCCACGGTGCGCCGATTCATATCGGCGACCCCGCCGTGCTGGGAATTGCGGATATCGGCAAGCCCGATTTCGGCGAAGTGCTGACGCCGGAACCCGGCGAGGTGCCGATCTACTGGGGATGCGGTCTGACGGCGCTGGCCGCCCTGGAATATGCACGATTGCCGATGTTCATCACCCACGCCGCCGGGTCGATGCTCGTCAGCGACCAGCGCAACGGCTCGCTGCAGAAGTGATGCCTCACATGTGAAGCGCCGAACCGGCACATAGGTACCGACGGCAGGTGATTGGTGCGCCCGGCAGGAATCGAACCTGCGACCTCGGGATTAGGAATCCCGCGCTCTATCCGACTGAGCTACGAGCGCCCGTCACGCGACGTTGTGCCCCTAATTAACGCCCGCGCAGCCCGCGCGCCAGCCCGTTCAGGCATGAAGGGAGTCGCTCAGACGCCGATAAACGGCTGCGCCAGTCGTGCGATCAGCCCGCGGAAGCGTAACGGCCGTTCGGTTACGGTGAGGCAGATGCAATCCGGCCCGGCCCCCGCGACCGGTCGATGCGCGACCTCCGCATCATTCACATCGACATCGCCACGTGCGAACGGCGCGCCCGCATCGGCATAGCTGCCCGCCAGCACGAGGGTCATCTCCATACCATCATGCCCGTGCTCGGGTACCGCCGTGCCGGCCGGGAACCGGAGCAAACGTGCGGTCGGTGCGCCGCGCCGCCCGGTTACGAGCGGGACCTGAAATGCACCTGCGCCGAGCCTCCGCCACTTCAGGGTATCGGCATCGCCTCCGGCATAGTCGCGCAAAGGCTGAGGCAATATCGGAATGCCGCCCGGCGCGTCCGTTTCACCGCTGGCAGAGGCGGCAGAGGAAGCATCGGGCGGGGTTTCTTCGTCGGCCAGTTCGGCCAGCGCCAGGGTGCGCGCCAGTGCCGCATCATCGAGTACGGCCATCTCCGCGGCCGGCATGTCCTCGAGCAACGCAGCGCCGACGGCTTCAGCCATGTGAACATCGGACCGGCAGACCGGACAGAGCGCGGTATGGGTGGCGATCACCAGCGACCATGCCTCGTCCAGTTCGCCGGCGGCGTAGGCCACGAGAAGTTCGTCATCCGGGTGGTGATGAATGGTCATCGGCGCGCTACTCATAGCTGTCACCGATCGTCGCCTTCACGCGCCCGAAGGCCAACCGGATACGCGATTTGACGGTCCCGAGGGGCAGGTCGAGGGCCGCGGCGATCTGGCTGTGACTCTGCTCGTCGAAGAAAGACATGTGCAGCACCCGGCGTTGATCCT
This sequence comes from Alphaproteobacteria bacterium, assembly GCA_039980135.1. Classification (NCBI taxonomy): domain Bacteria; kingdom Pseudomonadati; phylum Pseudomonadota; class Alphaproteobacteria; species Alphaproteobacteria bacterium. Next base: position 735,570 of record JBDXCV010000003.1, on the reverse strand, counting down.
CCGGCAGCGTGGCCAGCGCCGAGCGAATTTGTGCGGCAATCTGTTTCTGTTCCAGAACCGCGTCGCCCTGGGGCGGCGGGTTCGGCACCAGCGCTGGGTCATGGGGGTCGAGTGCGGGACGGTTGATGCGGCGGAAGGTGTCGATGCGCAAATTCCGCGCGATCGTGAAGATCCAGGTCGAGGCGGCAGCCCGCGCGGGATCAAATTGCGCCGCCTTGCGCCAGACACTCGCCATGGTCTCCTGCGCCAGTTCCTCGGCCTGGGAATCGTCCGACCCGAGACGCAGCATGTAGGACTTCACCCGCGGCGCGAAATGCCGAAACAGGGTCGCGAACGCCTCCCGGTCCCGGTCGGCCACGGCGCGCATGACCTCGCTCCAGTCCGGGGCCTCACCCTGCATCCTTGCTAGGCCTCTCCCTTGGGCGCGCAGGCCGACAACCGGATTCGCGCACCATGCGCCCGAGGCACGCCGGGAGCGCGCGGGCCGTTTTTCATCACCATAATGGTCGTCAGCATACAGGGCTTCGGCGTACATCTAGAATTCCCTTCAGGAACTCTTACGCCTGCCTGTCCATCCCGGATCACCCCGAACCACCCCCGACGGGTTGAATCGTATTCCGGTCCGCCCGACCTATTGGGCAGGCCGCACCGTTTTGTACCAGTCGAGGATTTCCTCGCCCGTCCACACGAACGTGTCGTCGCGGTTGCAAACATGCTCGAGAATGCGTCGGATTTCCCGCGCCCGGTGGGGTACACCCATGATGTAGGGATGCAGTGTGAAGCACATGATCCGGGTCGAGCCTGGTTCGGCAGTGGCATCCTCGATGAGCTGATCGAATTCGCGGATCGCCCGGTCGCCATATTCCTGGGCGCGATGGCCCTGGATGAGCTGCATCGCCAGGTCGTTGAGTTCCTGAGTATAGGGCAGGCCGACCAAGGTGCCGGACTTCGTGCGCAGATCGACAGGCTGATCGTCCATCACCCAGTCGGCGACATATTCGAAACCCGCCTCGTGCAACCAGTCCACCGTATCGTGGGTCTCGGCCAGGGCCGGCCCGAGCCAGCCCTTGGGGTCGCGGCCCGAATAATCGCGCAACTTCTTGAACACCCGGTGGATCATGTCCTCCTGGTCTTCGACCGCTGGCAGGGCGCGCTGAATCCAGCCATGGCCGCACAGATCCCAGCCGGACTCGAGCGCCGAATCGACGATCTGCGGATACTCGTCGCAGACGGTGCCGTTGAGCACCAGCGTGGACTTGGCGCCGAACTCGTCGAAAATGCGCTTGAGACGCCAGAAGCCGACCCGTTGGCCATATTCGTGCCAGGCCCAGTTGGGGATGTCGGGCACCGATTTCTCGACCCCGCCCGGCGGGTTGACCACCGTGCGCGGCATCGGGTTCTGAATCACCCAGTTTTCGACATTGATGCAGGGCCATACCACGACCTTGCGGCCCTCGGGCAGGGGCAGCGGCGCGCGGCCGTTGATGGGGTTGTAGTCGATTCTGTCGGTCGGCCAGTCGAGGCTCATGTCTGTCTCCCTGTCATGCGCGCCGCGGCGGCGCGAGTGGCTTTGGGTGTGCCCGGCCTAGTCGCCCCGCACACGTACCAGTTCGTATCCGACCCCGTCACAGTCGGGATAGATGTCGGTCTTCTCTGTCGATACGCGCGCGGCGACAACCTCATCGAAACCGAGGCAAACATCGGTGATCTCACCGACCAGGGTTTCCTGCAGATTGATGTGCCGGCCCTCGACGATCTCGAGGATGCCCGTGCGTACCCGGTCATAGTTGAACACCTCGGTGATCGAATCCAATTCCGGCACGATGTCGGCGCGCAGATACAGCACCATGTTGATCCGGACCGGCTGGGTGCGGCCCTTCTCGTGCTCGTGCACACCCATGTGAATGTCGAGCATCAGGTTACGGAAGAATATCTTCCGCACTTCGGGCCAGCGGTCGAGCAGGCGCTGCTCGACCGGGTCGGTCACGGCCATATCGGTTGCCGGTACGTTCATTCAGAACTGTCCTTCGTCGGGTCTGGGTCAAGGAACATAACGTCACGCGCACTCGGCACCAAATGCTGCCCGCCATCGACCAAAATCGTCTCCCCCGTCACCGCCCGCGCGCCCAGCAGGTACAGAACCGCACCCGCGATATCCTCCGGGGCCGACCCACGCGCCAGCGGGGTGCGGCCATGGACGGTGTCGAACTGGGATTGGGGCTGATCGCCGCTCGGCAGGGTCAGTCCCGGGGCCACGGCGCACACCCGGACGGACGGGCCATAAGAGATTGCCGTCATCTCGGTGAGCGCGGCCAGGCCGTGTTTCGACAAGGTATAGGACAGGAAATCCGGGTTCGGGTTGGCCAGCTTCTGGTCCAGGATATTGACGATGACACCCGCTTCGCCGGCGGGCAGCCGGGCGGCAAATGCCTGCGACAGGATCGCCGGCGCGCGTAGATTGACCGCCATGACCCGGTCGAATGTCGCGGCATCGACATCGTGCGCCGTGTCCTCGACGAAAACGGATGCATTGTTGATCAGGCAGCCGAGCCCGCCCGTCAGCGCATGCGCCTCATCGAGCAACCGGCGGCACGCCGCGGGATCCGACAAATCCGCCGCCAGGGCGACCGCCCGGCCCCCGGCCGCAGTGATCGCGCGCACGGTTTCTGCGGCGTCGTTTGCGGACCGATTGTGATGGACGACGACATGCCAGCCCGCTGCGGCGAGCGCCTCAGCCAGGCAACGCCCGATGCGTCGCGCCGCCCCCGTGATCAACGCGCCGCCCATCTCACCCATGGTCCGAGCGCCCGTTGCGGCTAGTCGATGATGTCCGAAAAGGGGATGTGATAGTAGATGGTGGCGATCTCGGTACCGGGGTTGTTGTCACCCAGGCTCGCATTCGAGATGTGGCTCACCGCCAGCGACATGCGCGAGCGGTCATCGAACCGGTACCCGAATTCGAGCTGTGAGCGGAACTCGATCGTGTGCCCGAGATCCTTGCCGTTGCCGTCGGCATAGGCGCCGGCACCGAAGCTGGGGGTGAAGACCCAGCGGCGGCCGAAATACAGATCGACGAGAATGCCGCCAACGCCGTAGACCGCCTGATCACTGGTTGCCTCGATCCCGATCCAGGGTTTCACGATCCCCGCCAGCTTGTAGTCGGAACGATACTCGGCGCGAAAGTCGAACGCGTCCTTGTCGTCATTCCAGTCATACCAGCCGCCGCCAATCACCAGAAAATCGGGGTCGTCCGCCATCGCTGCAGGGGCCGTGAGCGCGAGGGCCACAACCGCCGTCGCCATAATGCTTGTTAACTTTTGCACTTTAATCCCCCTGTATCGATCGCAGGAGCTTTCCTGCGTGACTACCATCATACGAGATCATGGGCCCGACGAAAACTCCCGATCGACAAGCTTACGTGACTTCCCGGAGACCTTCCACCGCGCGCAGCAGTGCCGCGCGGGTTCCCGGTTCGAGCGCCGAATGCCCCGCATCCGGCACGATCGAGTACTCTGCCTCGGGCCAGGCGCGCGCCAGCCGGTCCGCCGTCTCGATCGGACACACCATATCGTAGCGGCCCTGGACGATCGTGGCCGGCAGATGGCGGATGCGGTCGATGCCTTCGAGAAGCTGGTCCGGCGCCAGAAAGGCGCCATGGGCAAGGTAATGCGCCTCGATCCGCGCAAGCGCGAGCATCCCCTTGCTGTCGGACATCGCCGCCACCGCATCAGGGTTCGGGCGCAGCGTCGAACAACGGGCCTCGTAGGTCGCCCAGGCGCGCGCCGCGGGAAGATGCACGCCCGAATCCGGGTCGACCAACCGCCCCAGATAGGCCTGCAGCAGATCGTCGCGTTCCGCCGCGGGGATGAAGCCGGAAAAATCATGCCACGCCTCGGGGAAGACCCGCCCCATGCCGCCCAGAAACCATTCGACCTCGCGCGGCCCGCAGGTAAAGATTCCGCGCAACACCATGCCGAGGCAGCATTGCGGAAAGGCCTGACCATAGGCGAGCGCCAGGGTGGAACCCCATGAACCACCGAACAGATGCCATTGCGCGACATCGCGATGGACCCGCAGGGCCTCGAGGTCGGACAACAGGTGTGCGGTCGTGTTGTCGGTCAGGCTGGCGGGAGGTGTCGATCGGCCCGCGCCACGCTGATCGCACAGAATGATCCGGAAATAGTCCGGGTCATAGAACCGGCGATGCACGGCCATCGTTCCCGCGCCCGGCCCGCCATGCAGGAACAGGATCGGCACCCCGTCCGGGTTGCCGCACTCCTCCCAGTACATGACATGGGTTCCGTCCAGGTCGAGCATGCCGCTCTCACGGGCGTCGATGGGTGGGAACAGATCCGTACGCAAAATACTCTCTCCTGTCGCGGAACCGCGGCATGTGGGCGCGCGGCAGCCGAGAAGTCAACCGCGCGGGCGATCATCTTCCTGCCGCAATGCCATGACACCCTGCCCTCAATCAAACGCTATAATTCGCTCATGGCAACCATCCGTTTTCTCCTTGTCTGCGCATTGACCCTTGCCGGCGCTATCGCCGGTACGGCCCCCGGCGTGGGCCCCGCCGTCGCGCAGGTGCCCGACGGGCTGCAACGCGGCGGTGCGGCGCAGGTGATCGCCGTGATCGACGGCGATACGGTTATTCTCGATGACGCCCGCGAGGTCCGGCTGGTGGGGATACAGGCGCCGAAACTGCCGCTGGGCCGCCCCGGTTTCGAGAAATGGCCGCTCGCCGACGAGGCCAAGGCCGCCCTCAAGGACCTGGTCCTGGGCAAGCGCGTGTACCTGGGATATGGCGGCCGCAGCATTGACCGGCACGACCGGCTGCTCGCCCACCTGTACACCGATGACGGCGTGTGGATTCAGGGCGCGCTGCTGGCCGGCGGTTTTGCGCGGGTCTACAGCTTTCCCGACAACCGCGCACTGGTGCAGGACATGCTGGTGCACGAGCATGCGTCGCGGGAATCGGCGCGGGGAATCTGGTCCCATCCCTACTATGCCGTGCTCGACCCCATCGCCAGCGCCCGTCATCTCGACCGATACGCGCTGGTCGAGGGGCGGGTGAAGGATGTCGCGGTCGTCCGGGGCCGGACGTTTCTGAACTACGGGTCCGACTGGCGAAACGATTTCACTGTTTCCGTCGCGCCGCGCGACTGGCACCGCTTCAACGACGCCGGCATTTCCGCCGACGATTATCTTGGGCGTCGAATCCGCGTGCGCGGTTGGCTAAAATCGCGAAACGGTCCGCTGATCGATATCACCCACCCGGAACAGATAGAGGTTTTGTCGAAATGACGATGCACCCCCGCCGAAACGCGCGCTTGACGCGCGTAATCCTTGCCGCGGCGACACTGTTCCTGGCCGCCTGTTCGGTCAACCCGGCAACCGGCGAACGCAATTTCACGGCCTTCATGTCGCCCGAAGACGAGCTGAAGATCGGACGCGAAGAACACCCCAAAATCATCCAGCAGTTCGGCGGCACCTATAATGACCCCAGGGTCACGGCCTATGTCGACCGTATTGGACAGGGTCTCGCCCAGGTCTCCGAACTCCCCGACCTCGAATTCACCTTCACGGTTCTCGATGACGATATCGTCAACGCCTTCGCCCTGCCCGGCGGCTTCGTCTACATCTCCCGCGGCCTGCTGGGTCTGGCCAATACCGAAGCGGAACTGGCGGGCGTGCTGGGCCATGAAATCGGCCATATCACCGGGCGCCATTCCGCGCAGCGCCACAGTCAGTCGGTCCTCGCCGGGATCGGCACCGTGGGTGTCGGCATCCTGAGTTCGGTGTTCCTCGGCACCTCGGCGGTGGGGGACGCCGTCGGCCAGAGCGCCGGCGTGTATCTCCAGGGCTTTTCGCGCGAGCATGAATTCGAGGCCGATACGCTCGGTGTGCGCTATCTCGCACGCACCGGCTACGAGACCGGCGCCATGGCCTCTTTCCTGTCGTCGCTTGAGGCATACAGTGCGCTGGAGGCCAAGGTCAGCGGCCTGCCGGACCCCGCCTCGCGCTACAACATCATGTCCACCCATCCGCGCACCGGCGATCGGGTGACCGCGGCCACCCGGGTCGCCAACGTCAAACCGGTTGCCAACCCGAAGACGGGCAACCGCGAATATCTTGCCGCCATCGACGGCGTCATTTTCGGCGATTCCGAAAACGAAGGCTATGTGCGCGGCCGTCGCTTCGTCCATGAGCCCGCGAATTTCATGTTCGAGGTGCCGCAGGGCTTCACGCTGTTCAACGGCGCCCAACAGGTGGCCGCGCGGGGACCGGACGAATCCCTGATCCTGTTCAGCGGCGGGAAAATACCCCATCGCGGCGACATGACATCCTATCTCACGCGCGTCTGGGCCAAGAACACGTCCCTGGCGGATGTCGAGACCATCGACGTCAACGGGCTGCAGGGTGCGACGGGGCGCACCCGGATTCGCAACCAGACCGGCACTTTCGACGCGCGGCTGGTCGCGATCCGCCATGATCCGGACAACATCTACCGGTTCATGTTCCTCACCCGGCCCGCACAAACGGCGGCGCTCAGCGAAGAACTGCGGCGCACCACGTTCAGTTTCCGGACGCTGACGGCAGCCGACCGGGCCCGCTACGGCCCCTGGCGGATCGAAATGCGTGTCGTGCGCAGCGGTGACAACGTGGCGGGGTTATCGCGCAATTTGCCGATGGAGGGGCCGAAGGATGAATGGTTCCGCGTCCTCAACGGCATGTCTCCCGGTCAGGAACCGGCGCCGGGACAGGTGGTCAAAATCGTGGTGGACTAGCGCGCTGCGGATCCGGCGGTCAGACCTCGAGAGTTTCGATCAGTTCACCCCCGGCGGTGAAACAGCCCGCCGCGAGCGCCCCGCCGCGACCCGCACCGCCATCCAGCGAGACCATGAACGGCGTTTCCCGCACGCCGCGATTCTGCCGGTCGTAACCGCACACGATACGCGCGAATGATTCATAGGGTTCGCTGAAATCGTCCATATCCCCGGGCGGCCACCAGAAGCTGTCCTTCTGGGTCTCCAGCGGCCGCGCGGGATCGATGCCCGCATTGACGAACAGCATCCGCGACTGGGAGTCCTCGCCGATATTCACGGCGGCGCGGCGCAGGGCCGACATGATCTGCGTATGGCCGGCCGAGGCATTGACGCGATCGCGCAGATCAGATGTCCAGCGCGCGCATGCTGCCGCGCCCGCGCGCGTGGCAACCTGCCCTTCGGCCACGCTGCCGCCATAAGCGGCGATGGTGGCGCCGACGCCCTGGTCAAGCATCCACGCCAGAACGTCCGCCGGGTTGAGCGCGAGCTGCAGTTGCAAGAGCTTGTGCCACATCTCTTCCTGCGCACCGCGCAACACGGAAACGTCGGCCGCGAACATCCCGTGCGCAGAGATAACGGCGCTCCGGAATCGCAGGATTTCGTCAACGCTCTCGCGGACGCCATCGCCATGTCCGAGGAAATTTCCGAGATAGACGAGCCGGTCGCCGGGCTCGAAGCGGTCCGCGATCATGCGGTGCAGACGACGCAGCCGGTCGGCCTCGCCATGGACCGCGCCGACCGCCCAGACCCTGCGGCCGCCATGCAAGACGGCGATCTTGTCTCGATTGACGACGATGGGTGACATGCGGCGCTCCTTCGGCGGCACGATGAATCAGTGGTTCGCGTCGCCGCAAGGAGAGATTGCGCGGTGTACGAAAACGAAAAAGCCGGGTCCAAGGGAGCCCGGCTCTTCGATCGAACAACGCGTTCATGCAGGTCGGCTGGCTAGGTCGCGAGAATGCCTTCCAGCTTCTCGACGGCGCCCTCATGATCGGAGCTTTCAACGGCCGCGAGCTCACGCGCCAGACGGTCCAGCGCAGCCTGATACATCTGCCGCTCGGAATAGGACTGATCGGGCTGATCTTCCTTGCGGTGAAGGTCGCGAACGACCTCCGCAATGAAAATTGGATCGCCGGAATTGATCTTCGCCTCATATTCCTGGGCACGGCGGCTCCACATGGTGCGCTTGATCCGGACGCGGCCCTTGAGGGTTTTCAGCGCATTGTCCATGACCTTGCGGCTCGAAAGCTTGCGCAGGCCCGAATCAACAACCTTGTCGATCGGAACCTTGAGGGTCATCCGCTCACGCTCGAAACTGATGATGTAGAGCTTGAGCTTCTGGTCCACGATTTCATGGGTCTCGACGCCGGTCACCTGGCCGACGCCGTGGGTCGGGTAAACGACGAAATCGCCGGCCCCGAATTCGAGCTTCACCTTCTTCGCCGGCGTGCGCTTGGCGGCCGGCTTTGCCGGCGCGGCCGCTTTCGCCGTGGTAGCGGGCGCAGCGGCCCTCTTGGCGGCAGCCTTCGGCGCCGCGCTTTTCTTGGCCGCCGCCTTCGGCGCGGCTTTCTTCGCCGCGGGCTTCTTTGCTGCCGGCTTCTTGGCCGCCGGCTTGGCCTTCGGAGCGGACTTTTTCGCCGCCGTCTTCGCTGCCGGCTTGGCCGCCGGCTTGGAAGCGGCCTTCGCGGTGGACTTCGCGGCGGATTTGGATGCCGTTTTGGCCTTTGCCGCCGGTTTTTTTGCCGCCTTGGTGGTTTTCGTCGTTTTCGCCATGTTCAGTTCCGTTACCTGTCTGCCGAAACGGGGCACAACCGCATACGGACCGCGAAATGGGCGCGATTCAAGGGGGTTAGCCGTATTCCAGCGTAGAATGCAAGAACAAGGGACGGCGACAGCCGTCCCTCGAATGACGCTCATTATAACAGATTTATCGCGGTTTTGGTAGGCAGCTGCGCCCGTCAGGCACCAGCTCGACGATAATGCCTAATCGCCGCTTCCCGGATTGGCGCTGAAGTACTTCTCGAACTTGCCCTCTTCGGACTTGAAATTGTCCGCTTCCGGCGCCTCGTCCTTCTTCGCGGTGATATTCGGCCACTTGCCTTCCGAATATTCGCGATTCATCTCGAGCCATTTCTCGGCTTCCGGCTCGACATCGGGAATGATCGCCTCGGCCGGGCATTCCGGCTCGCATACACCGCAATCGATGCACTCATCCGGGTGAATCACCAGCATGTTCTCACCCTCGTAGAAACAATCGACGGGGCAGACTTCCACACAGTCCGTGTACTTGCATTTGATGCAGGCTTCGGTGACGACGTACGGCATCTTCAGAATTCCTTTCGGCCAATCTCGAGAGAGGACTTACGAAGCTGCGCGCCGTCGGTCAAGCACCCGTTTACGCGCATCCCCGCTCTCCCTATCGCTAACGTAGATGAGGCCCGCAACGCGTCGCAACAAATTTGCCTCATGGTCGTGAACTTCACCGTCGGCATAAACCACCTCCCACAGCATCTCGATCATCCGGACGCGCTCGTCATGTTCGAATGCATCCTTCACCTGACGCGCAAAACCATACACCTCGACAAGATCTTCCGTTGCCGCATCCGCCGCCGCCAGCAGCGCCTCGATGTCGGGCGCATCGAGATCGAAACGGTCCCGCAACAGCGACCCGATCAGGGCCCGCTCACCGGCGTCATAGTCATCATCCATCCGCGCGGCCTCGACCAGGAGCGCCGCCGCCGCAAGTTGCAGCTCATCCGGGCCGTGGGCGCGCGCGGGTGCGCCGCCCGCATCCGGTGAAAACATGGATTTCAATCGATCAAGCATGATCACCTCCCAAACCTGTCGCCATACATGAACTTGCCTTACATGACCGGGCGGGCGGCGAACAACCGACAGTCGTGTGAAGCAGAGCGAATTCGCAAAACCGCCTCAATTGTCACGCAGACGATCGAGGGCGCGGCGGTCGCGCTTGGTGGGGCGCCCCGCGCCCGGTTCACGCAGGCCCACCGCCGCCGGACGGGCCGGACGTGGCGGCATGGGCGGCGATATATCCTCATACAATGTGGCGGCTTCCGGCGCGGGGCCGCGGCGGGTCGCAAGCGCCGCAATGCGGATGACGCGTATGCGCGGGCCTTGCGAGAATGTCAGTACATCGCCGGCCCTCACCGACTGGTTCGATTTCCGGACCGGCACCTTGTTTACCCGGACCTGCCCGGCGCGGCACATGGCGGTCGCCAGGCTGCGGGTCTTGCAGAACCGCGCATACCAGAGCCACTTGTCGAGGCGCAGCGAGGCCGCGTTGCGGCCGGCCGGGCTTTCCGGCGCCGCCCCGCCTGCGCCCGCGCTCAACGTCCCCGTTCCTTCAGGACTGCCAGCGCCGCGAAAGGTGAATCGGGATCATAGGCCGGCGCCGCCTTCTTCGTCCTCGGTTTACCGGCTCCCTTCTTGCGGGGCGGTCCTCCCTTTTTGCCGGCGCCCTGCTTGTCCGCCACGCGATTGCCCTGCGCCTTATGGCCGGGGCGGTGCCGGGGCGCGCGGCGCGTGACCTTGATGACATCGTCCTCCTCGCGCACGGCGTAGCCGAAGCTGCGAATCATCCGGGCGAAAACATCGGCGGGGGCATCAATGCGCGACAACAGGTCGGGGCTGACCGTGAACGCGCCCGCCTTGGTACCACGCCGGATCGCCGCCGACAGACGCTCCAGCTCATCCGCGCGCACGGCAACAGGTCCGGCCGGACAGAACCCCAGCGACAGATACCAATGACTGTCGATCAACTCGGAGCGCGGCATCGCCGTGGCGCCACCGTCGGGCAACCCTGTCAGGGTTTCGGCAGCCTCGCCATCCGCACGAATGCGATACAGCATCGCCTTGAGTTCCATCACCCGTCCCTTGAGCAGGGCCGGCAGATAGACCGATGCAACGCCGATGCGAATCCCGACCTTGGCCAGCGCCTTGCGGTCTTCGTCGGTGAGGTGGTTGGCCGGATCATCGCCCTTCACCCGCGCGACGCATCCCAGGCCCTCGCTGAGACGGAAGGCGAGCCCCCGCGCGGCCCCGGAGAACTTCGCCCGGGTCAGCGCGAACAACGGCGCGAGATCGGCACCGAGCGTCGCCTCAAGCCACCCCTGCAGCCGCACCCGCATGTCTTCGCGCAACGGCACATCGAGCAAATCGCTCGGCAGCACTTCAACCAGCGGATGCAGAATGTCGGCACCGGACGTCAACCGCGCGACGGGAGCCTGCTGCCAGATGATCCGGGCGCCCGCACGATCGAGGGTAAAGGCCTCGTCATCGGCGCCGGCCAGTGCCGCGGTCCGAGCGCCGATCGATTCGCGGACGGCGCGGTTGGCGGCGGCCATCAGCCGCGGGCTCGCCGCAACCTCTTCATCCAGCGGCACAAACCGGAATCCGTCGAGCCGGCCGACCTCCTCGCCCTCGACGGTGATGGTTCCTTCATCCGACACGCCCGCCAGCAATTTGTCCTTCTCGCGCAAACCCCGCGTGATCACCGACGCCTTGCGGTCGACGAAGCGCTGGGTCAGGCATTCATGCAGGGCATCGGAGAGCTTGTCCTCCAGTTCCCGCGCCCGGGCCTGCAACCCGTCGGGGTCATCGAGCCAGGATTGCCGGTGGGAGATATAGGACCAGGTGCGCACCCCGGCGATCCGCGCCATCAGCGTATCGATATCGCCATCGACGCGATCGAACTGGCCGATCGAACGCTCGATCCAGTCGGCGGGAATACGCCCGGCCTCCGCCATCAGAAAACGGTAGATGCGCGCCACCAGGCGTGTGTGGTTGCCCGACAGATCGCCGCTGAAGTCGGGAATCTGGCACGTGTCCCAGAGCGCGCGTACCGCCTCGGGGTTGGTCGCCATGTCCCGGATATCGTCATGCTCGCGCATCGCGAGCAGCGCGTTGTAATCATCCGTGGGTGGTGTGCGGCGGAGCTCACGGTCGGGGGGCGGTTCTTCGAGGCTGCGCTTGAGCGCATCGGCGGTGGAAAAATCGAGATTGGCGTTGCGCCAGAAGATCGACAGTACCGGATCGAATTCATGGGCCTCGACGGCCGCGACGAGTTCCGGCTCGAACGGGTCCAGGTCCGCGGTCGGGCCGAAGGTGCCGTCTTCCATGTATCTGCCCGCGCGCCCGGCGATCTGCCCCACCTCGCTGGGCGACAGGCGGCGGAACCCGTGGCCGTCGAACTTGGTCATGGCCGAGAAACCGACATGGGTGATGCCCATGTTGAGTCCCATGCCGATCGCATCGGTGGCGACCAGATAATCGACCTCCCCGGCCTCGTACATCGCCACCTGGGCGTTGCGCGTGCGCGGACTGAGCGCGCCCAACACGACAGCGGTGCCGCCGCATTGACGGCGCAGCAATTCAGCCAGCGCATAGACGTTCGCAGCGGAGAAGGCGACGACCGCGCTGCGCGGCGGCAGCCGCGTGAGCTTGCGGTATCCGCCATAGCCGAGCCTGGAGAAACGTTCGCGGCGCTCGATTTGCACGTCGGGGATCAGGCGGCGGATGATCGCCGCCATGGTCTCTGCGCCCAGCAGCATCGTTTCCTCGCGCCCACGCGCGCGCAGCAAACGATGGGTGAAAACATGGCCGCGTTCCGGATCGGCGCAGAGCTGGACCTCGTCGATCGCCAGGAAATCCACTTCCAGATCAAGCGGCATTGCCTCGACGGTACACAGATAATAGCGCGGATTGGCCGGCACGATCCGCTCCTCGCCGGTAATCAGCGCCACCGCGGCAGCACCCTTCAACTGCACGACGCGGTCGTAATTCTCGCGCGCCAGCAAGCGCAGCGGGAACCCGATCATCCCGCTGGCATGGCCGAGCATGCGGTCGATCGCGAGATAGGTTTTACCGGTGTTGGTCGGCCCCAGAACGGCTTTGACGGGACGGGAAGCATGAACGGACATGGCCCAAGCATCCCCACTCCCGCATCCGATTGCAACCGGTCACATGGCCCGACTAGAATCATGGCTCGAAGAAGGAGTAACCACCTCTATGCCGATCGATTCCCCGGACGACCCCGACGCGCCCGCCGCCCGCCCGGCGAAAAGCGATCCGGCCGAGAACGTCGTCGTCTATTACAAATCCGACGGCTACACGATGGCCGGCGAACGCCTCATGGGACGGCAATCGGCGGGCGCGAGTTTTCTCGCCGGCCTCGCACGGCATGGCCGTTCGCGCGATATGGTGTGCATGGCACCCAATCGGGCCTCGGCGGAAGAATTCGCCGAGACGACACGCAAGGCCGCCTTGGACGGATCGCGTCCCCTGCACAGCGCACGCTGGGTCTCCGTCGACACCCCCGAACGCCTGGCCGAGACCGGATGCCTGTTCTATCCCAGCCCGACCATCGCGGATCAGGCCTGGCTGCGCCGGGCGTACGACCAGCGCGGGTGGAGCCTGTGCGGGATCACCCATACCACCGCCAGCGACACGGTCATGGAGGCGATCGGCAGCCTCGCCACCGCGCCGCTGCAGCCCTGGGACGCCGTCATCTGCACCTCGCAGGCCGTGCGCGATACGCTGGCTGGCGTACTCGACGAATGGGGGGACTATCTCGAATCGCGGCTCGGCGCCCTCGCCGGTACCGGACGCAACGCGGCCGGCCTGCAGTTGCCGGTGATCCCGCTGGGCATCGACACCGTCGCCTTCGACCCCGACCCCGCCGCCCGCGCCGCATTCCGGGCCGCGCATGATATCGCCGACGACGCCGTTGCAGCGCTGTTCCTCGGCCGCCTGTCGGCGACCGCCAAGGCGCATCCGCTACCCATGTTTCTGGGCTTGCAGGCGGCGCACGAGAAGACCGGCCGCAAGGTGCATCTGATCCTCGCGGGCTGGTTCGAGACCGACGCGGAGCGCCACCAGATCGAATACCTCGCGCGGGACGCCTGCCCGGACATACCCGTTCACATCGTCGACGGTCGTGACGCCGATGCGCGCCGTCAGGCCTGGTCGGGGGCGGATTTGTTCACCTCGCTCTCCGACAATATTCAGGAGACATTCGGACTGACGCCGATCGAGGCCATGGCGTCCGGCCTGCCCGTCGTGGTGACGGACTGGAACGGTTATCGCGACACCATCGAGGACGGCGTGCAGGGCATCGCAATCCCGACAATCTCCGCTGCCCCGGGCGACGGCCTGGATATCGTATCGCGCTACCGGAGCGGCCGGTTCAGCTATGGCGGCTATATCGCCCGTACCGCACAGTTCACCGCGGTGGACATCGACGCGGCGACGGCTGCCTATATGCGCCTGATCGACGACCCGGACCTGCGCCGCAAGATGGGCAACGACGGGCGCGCGCGGGCACGGTCCGTCTATGACTGGTCGGTCATCATCCCGGCCTATGAGGCACTATGGACCGACCTCGCGGACCGGCGCCGACACGACCCGGAGGTCGCCGCACCCGTCTCCGGCCGGGCGACCGACCCCCTGCGCGACGATCCGTACAAGGTCTTCGCCGGATATCCGAGCGCCGCGTTGCGCGACGGCACGCGCGTCACGCGGCGCGCGCCCGACGGCGACCTTGAGGCGCTGGTGCGGCACACCATCAACAGTGCGGGCGTGGGGCTCATGCTGTCCGGGCCGGATTTGCGGTCGTTGCTCGGCGCGATCCCCGACGGGGAAGGCACGGAAGGCATTGATGTGGGCACGCTCATAGCGGCCGCCAGAACGCCCGCGCGCGCGACGCGGCGGTCCATTTTATGGCTGGCCAAACTGGGGATTGTTAGGCTGACACCCGTCTGAGAGCACGAAATGCTCTAGGAACGGGGGCGCATATCCACCACGGAAGCGCCGAGGATTCGGCCCTGGCCGCGCTCCTGGACGAAGATGGCGCAGTAGGCCGGGTCGGCGCCACCGATATCCTGCAGGCGCATCACCAGATCCACCGCCTCGCCGTTCCAGTCCGCGACAGGCCGCAGCAGCCTGACGACGTTGTGGTTGATGAGGGTCTTTCCCTTGTTCTCGCCACGGGTCACGTCGGTCACATGCTTCTCGTCGAACCGGACGAGCATGATGTCCGCCTCGCCGCGATAGAGCGCATCGGCACTGGGGATCTGGACGCGCACCTGGCCCTCGGATATGCGGGTCACCGTGACGGACACACGGCCCTGTTTCTGGTCGCGCGCGTGTTCGATATTGGACTCGACCCGGTGTTTCTTGTTGCCCGACGCATGCAGTTTGCCGTCCACGACCATCTGCGGCGTGTAGACATAGGGCAGCTTCAGCTGTTCCAGATAGCGTTGCTGGCGCGCGGCATAGACCTCGTTCGCAAACGGGTCCGCCCAGCCGATATAGTCCCAGTAATCGACGTGGAAACTCAGCGCCAGGATACCGGGCCGATCGGCCAGTTTGGCCAGCAGTTTGTCTGCCGCCGGACAGGCCGGACAGCCCTGCGAGGTGTAGAGTTCAACCACCGTGAGCTGCTGATCCGCATATGCCGAAACTGACGCAAGCGATGCCATGCCAAGCCCGGCCGCCAACAGCGCAACGCGCGCGAGGGCGGAGGCACCACGGCGCAACGCGCCCCAGGGGCGCCGCGCGGAACTGATCAACATCTGCGACATGCCACGAATATGGACGCCGGGCCCGTCACGGACCAATCAACTGACGGTGACAAACGCCTCAAGCGGCTTCCAGCATATTGCGCAGCACATACTGGAGAATGCCGCCATGGCGGTAATATTCCACCTCATCGAGGGTATCGATCCGGCAGAGAAGTTCGACCTCCTTGGACGAACCATCCTCATAGGAGATCGTGCAGCCGAGGTTCGCCCGCGGCTTGAGCCCGCCGGCCACGCCGACAATGTCGAACATCTCACGGCCGGTTAGCTCCAGTGACTTGCGGTCGGTGCCGTCGGGGAACTGCAGCGGCAACACGCCCATGCCCACGAGGTTCGAGCGATGGATGCGTTCGAAGCTCTCGACGATCACCGCCTTGACCCCCAGCAGGCGCGTGCCCTTTGCGGCCCAGTCGCGCGACGACCCGGTGCCGTATTCGCGACCGCCGACGATGACCAGGGGCACCTCTTCGGCCTGATACCGGATGGCGGCATCGTAGATCGACATCTGTTCGCCCGACGGATAATGGATCGTCTCGCCACCCTCGGTGCCCGGGGCCATCTCGTTGCGGATGCGGATATTGGCGAACGTGCCCCGCATCATCACCTCGTGATTGCCGCGGCGCGAGCCGAACGAGTTGAAGTCGATCGGCCGGACCTGATGCATTTTCAGGTAATCCCCCGCGGGGCCGTCTTCCTTGATCGAGCCAGCCGGCGAAATATGGTCGGTCGTCACACTGTCGGCGAGGATCGCCAGGGGGCGCGCGCCGATCACATCGGACATCGCGCCGGGTTCCGGCGCCATGTCCTCGAAGAAGCTGGGATGGCGGACATAGGTCGAGCCGTCGTTCCACTCATAGGTCAGCCCGGCCGAAGTCTTGATGTCCTGCCAGGCCTTGTCGCCCTCGAACACGTTGTCGTAGCGCTTGCGGAACATCTCGGCGGTCAGGACGTTCTCGAGAATATCCTGCACCTCCTTGTTGCTCGGCCAGATGTCCTTCAGGAACACGTCGTTGCCGTCGGAATCCTGACCCAGCGCGTCATTGTAAACATCGACCAGCATCGAACCCGCGATCGCATAGGCGACCACCAGCGGCGGCGAGGCCAGATAGTTGAGCTTGGTCAGCGGATGCACCCGGCCTTCGAAGTTGCGGTTGCCCGAAAGCACCGCACCGACGCCGATATCGCCCTCGACGATCGCCTCGTGAATCTCCGGCTTCAGCGGGCCTGAATTGCCGATACAGGTGGTGCAGCCATAGCCGACAAGATCAAAGCCGATCTCGTCGAGATAGGTCTGCAGACCCGCCGCCTCGAGATAGTCGGTGACCACCTGGCTGCCCGGTGCGAAGGATGTCTTCACCCAGGGCTTGCGGTCGAGGCCGAGTTCGCGCGCCTTCTTGGCAACGAGCCCCGCGGCGACCAGCACGGACGGGTTGGAGGTGTTGGTGCAACTGGTGATCGCGGCGATCACCACGTCGGCCGGCGAGATATCGTAATCGGTACCTTCGACGGCCGTGGCCTTGCCCGCACCCATATCCGCAAGCGCGGTTTTGGCCGACTCGACCATACCCGACAGGGCCACGCGGTCCTGCGGGCGCTTCGGCCCGGCGAGGGAGGGCTCAACGCTGGACAGATCGAGGGACAAGCTGTCGGTGAAGACCGGGTTCCACTCTCCCTTGATGCGCCACATGCCCTGGGCCTTGGCATAGGCCTCGACGAGGGCGACGGTCTCGTCGCTACGCCCCGTGAAGCGCATGTAGCGGAGGGTTTCCTCATCGACCGGGAAGATGCCGCAGGTAGCGCCATATTCCGGCGCCATGTTCGAAATGGTGGCGCGGTCGGCCAGGGTCAGATGGTCGAGGCCGTCACCGTAGAATTCGACGAACTTGCCGACGACACCCTTGGCGCGCAGCATCTGCGTGACCGTCAGGACCAGATCGGTCGCGGTCATGCCTTCCTTGAGTTCGCCATCGAGACGGAACCCGATGACCTCGGGCACGACCATCGAGATCGGCTGGCCGAGCATCGCGGCCTCGGCCTCGATGCCGCCCACGCCCCAGCCCAGCACGCCAAGACCATTGACCATGGTCGTGTGGCTGTCGGTGCCGACGAGCGTGTCGGGATAGGCGATCGTCTTGCCGTCTTCCTCGGCGGTCCAGACCGTCTTGGCCAGATACTCGAGATTCACCTGATGGCAGATTCCGGTTCCCGGCGGGACGACACGGAAATTGTCGAAGGCGCCCTGGCCCCAGCGCAGGAACTCATAACGCTCGCCGTTGCGCTCGAACTCGAGCTCGACATTCTTGGCGAAGGCGGCATCGTCGCCGGCATGATCGACCATCACCGAATGGTCGATCACCAGATCGACCGGCGAGAGCGGGTTGATCAGGCGCGGGTCGGCGTCGAGATTGTCGACGGCGTCACGCATCGCCGCCAGATCGACGACCGCGGGTACGCCGGTGAAATCCTGCATCAGTACGCGGGCCGGTCGATAGGCGATCTCGCGCGGTGAGCGCTGCTCCTTGAGCCAGTCCGCCAGCGCCTGCACATCGTCGGTCGAGACGGTGCGTCCGTCCTCGTAGCGCAGCATGTTCTCCAGCAGCACCTTCAGGGAATAGGGCAGACGCGAAACATCGCCGAGTTTCTCGGCGGCGGCTTCGAGGCTGAAATAGTCATAGCTCTGGCCCGCAACGTTCAGGGTACGGCGGGTCTTCAGGCTGTCCTGGCCGGTCACGCTCATGGACGTTTTCTCCTTCCCGAATGGGAATTCATCTGATGATACGGAAGCTGGCGAACGGGTGGTGACCCGGGCAGCGCCAATTCGGGGCGGTTATATGCCAAACGCCCGGTGACTCCAAGCTTCGGGATGTCATAAATCTTGAGACGCGATCCTAGGACGACGCGCCCTGGGCGATGTGGGTGGCCAGCGCATGCACCGCGGGACCCGCATCGCTGCGTGGCGGAATAAGCCCGATATCGACGACAGGCAGGACCGGAAAGCCCTCATCGGGCAGAAGTTCGCGGAAATCCGCCGGCATGCCGCTGCGCGGCAAGATCGTCACGGCGAGCCCCGCCTCGACGGCCGTTACCAGCCCGGCAACGCTCTCGCTGGAGTAGGCGATGCGGTAGGAACGCCTCGCCGCGTCGAGGCTCTCGACCGCCCATTTGCGAAACGAGCAGCCGGGCTCGAACACCGCGAGCGGCACCGGGGTGCGTTCATGCACGACATGGCGCCGCGACGTGGCCCAGACGACCTGTTCCCGGCGGACAAGCTGGCACGCCTGTTCGACCATCTCCATGGTCACGAGACCGATGTCCACCGCGCCGGCCTCGTGGGCGCGGGAGACCTTCGTGCTGCTCGCACAATGGAGCTCCACCTCGACCAGCGGATAGGTATCGGCAAACGCCGACAGAACGCCGGGCAGGAACCCGCTGACATAGTCGTCGGGTACGCCCAGACGCACGGCGCCGACAATTTCCGGCGCGCTGATGGTGGTCAGGGCCTCGTCATGCAGATGCAGGATACGCCGGGCATATTCGGTCAGCGCCTCGCCCTCGCGGGTCAACGCGGAACGGCGGCCCGCCCGTTCGAACAGGCTGCGCCCGACCACATCTTCCAACCGCTTGATCTGCATGCTGACCGCGGATTGTGTCCGGTGCACCTGGGTCGCCGCCCGGGTGAAGCTGCCGGAATCCACGACCGCCAGAAGGGTGCGCAAGAGCGGGATATCGAGGGTCTCGTTCATGGCGGGCATATTATCAATTTTTCTGATGTTTTCAATCAAAACTATTCGTTGGATTTAAGTATCGGCCGGTCGCAATTATCTCCCGTGACAGACAACCGAACGAGGACCGACATGACCCGACACAATCGGTACATCCGACGCATTCTGGAAAATATGGGCTTGCAGGCGATCATCTGCGCCGCGGGCGAGCTACCGAAGCATCCGGCGGGTCGGCAAACGGATCTGCCGGTCGGTCAGACATCCCTGGAACTCACCCAGGGAAGGATCGGGGTATGGATATGAAGGACAAACGGCTCCGTCGGGCGCGGCCCGCGCCCCGCTCGGCCCTGCCGCGAACCAACAAACTGCTGCGCCATATCGCCGACTGGCACGACCGCTGGCTGGCCCGCCGCGCCCATGCGCGCTGGCGTCGGGAACTGCAGGCCCTCGACCCTCGCATCCTGCGGGATATCGGTCTGACATATGCGGTGATCGACGAGGTCAGCCGCGCCGCCCGGGCGCGGGATCTGGCGGGTTTGCAAGCGAACGCAGAAACCACATTTCCGCCGCATTGCGACCCATCTCTCGCCAAACTGGCACACCATGTTGAAGGCTGACCGATAGCGTCCCCCATCAACGCTTTCGGTTTGCCTCCAAGGCGTCGCCCCGATCCCCTTCGGGCCGACGCTGATCCAGGCCCTTAAAGGCCGCCGGAACCCCCAACCGGCGGCCTTTTTCGTTCTCCTTCCGGTCCCGCGCCTACGGTCTCTCGACGATCCCCAGCTGGGCGAGAAAGCCGAGCGTGTCGAACTCGTCCCACTCGTCGACGACCCGGCCGTCGCGGATCCGCATCACATTGAAGGTGGCGAGCTCGAAGGTCTTCCCGCTGCCCGGCCGCCCCATGAACTCGCCCTCATGGGTGCCGGTGATGTGCAACCGGTTGAACACCATGTCGCCCTCGGCGATCTGCTCGGTGACGTCCATCGCATAGTCCGGGAACGCCGCCTTCACCGCCGCCTGCCCGGCGACATGACCGGGCTTGTCGACCGGCCCCGGCAACAGCGGGAAATGGAACACATGATCTTCATGCATCAGGTCGGCCACGGCCTGAAGATTTCCCCTGGTGAATTCCTCGAAAAATTTCCGCGCCACGGCCTTGTTGTCTTCGAGCGACATGATTCCTCCCCCCGGGTTGTGGTGTCGATGATGTGCACCGAGTGTTGCCCGTCCGGCCCCTATCGACAAGCACGCTCGGCAGACGGCGCGCACTTTGCTAGGTTCGCGCGCCGCCGGGACATCGGCGTAAAACCAGCGACGCGTGAAATCGAGGAAACGTGCAGGGGCTCACCACACACAAGCTTGGATGCATTCGCGGCGAGCGCGCGGTCTTCGCCGGGCTGGACCTTGCGTTGAATCCCGGCCGGGCGATGCTGCTGTCGGGCCCGAACGGCAGCGGCAAGTCGAGCCTTCTCCGGGTACTCGCCGGCCTGCTCCCGCCGGCGTCCGGGCGGATCGACTGGGAAGGCAGCGATATCACTGACGACCGCGACGGGCATCGCGCCCGCGTCGCCTATATCGGCCATGCCGACCCGCTCAAACCGTCACTGACCGCCGCCGAGAACCTGACCTTCTGGGCGCGGCTTTACGGGTTCGACCCGAATGTCGAGCCCGCGCTGTTCCAGTTCTCCATCGAGGCGCTGGCGGACGTGCCCGTGCGCTATCTGTCGGCCGGCCAGCGCCGTCGCGTGACCCTGGCCCGCCTGGCGCTCGGCCAGAATTCCCAGGCCGGACCGCCTCTCTGGCTGCTCGACGAACCGGCAACGGGGCTCGACCCCGACGCGGTCTCGATGCTCGCGAACTCGATCCTCGCCCATCTGTCCAACGAAGGCGTGGCGATCGTCTCGACCCATGGCGGCCGGCTCGACGAGCTGCTCGACGGGCATGCCGAGAGATTCGACATGGGTGGTTTCGTCGCAGGACCGCGAAATTCATGACCGGGACAGCGACGTGATCGGGTTGGTACTTCTGGTCCGGCGCGACTTGCGCCTCGCATTGCGCGGGGGCACCGATGCGATGATGGGCGTCATCTTCTTCGTGCTCGCCGCCATCCTGTTCCCGTTCGGCGTCGGCCCCGACGCCGCGATCCTGCCGCGGATCGGCGGCGGGATCATCTGGGTGGTCGCCCTGCTCGCCGCGCTGCTGTCCCTCGAGCGCATGTTCGCCGGCGATCATGAAGACGGCAGCCTCGACCTGCTCTTCCTGTCGCCGGTCTCGCTGGGTCAGCTTGCGCTGGCCAAGGCCATCGCCCACTGGCTGACGACCGGCGTGCTGTTGCTGATCGCGTCGCCGGTCTTGGCACTGCTCTACAATCTGCCGTCCGCGGCATTCCTGCCGTTGGTCGCGACCATGGCCCTGGGCACACCCACGCTGAGCCTCGTCGGCGCGATCGGCGCCGCCCTCACATTGGGCGCACGACGTGGCGGGGTGCTGCTCGCGCTTCTCCTGCTGCCGCTCTACATCCCGGTGCTGATTTTCGGCGCCGGCGCCATCGACGGCGCCATTGCGGGACGCGACATCACACCCCAACTTATGATCCTCGGCGGTTTCCTGCTGGCCGCGCTGGCGCTCGCGCCCTGGGCGACAGCGGCTGCGCTGCGTCAGGCGATCGAGTAGAGTTGGCGCCTTCTATAAACGGATGTGAAATTGCTCCATCGCTTCGCAAATCCCGCCCGCTTCTCGCGCATCGCCGCGCGGGTTCTGCCCTGGTCGGCCACGCTGACCGGCCTGCTGTTCGCCGCCGGTATCTATTTCGTACTGATCGTGTCGCCGGCCGACTATCAGCAGGGCGACACCGTGCGCATCATGTATGTGCATGTGCCCTCGGCCTGGATGGCGATGGCCTGCTACACCTTCATCGCCGTCATGAGCGCGACATCGCTGATCTGGAAGCACCCGCTGGCGGACATCGCCGCGCGCGCCGCGGCCCCCCTGGGCGCGGGCTTCACGATCATCGTCCTGACCACCGGCAGCCTTTGGGGCAAGCCCACCTGGGGCACATGGTGGGTGTGGGACGCACGGCTCACCTCGGTGCTGGTGCTGTTCTTTCTTTATCTCGGCCATATCGCGCTAACCCACGCCTTCGACAATCCGCAACGCGGCGCGAAGGCCGCTGCCGTGCTGGCTCTGGTCGGATTCGTGAACATTCCGATCATCAAATTCTCGGTCGACTGGTGGAACACCCTGCACCAGCCCGCCAGCCTGACCCGCCTCGACCGGCCGGCAATCGACCCGGCGATGCTGACGCCATTGCTGCTGATGGGCCTCGCCTTCATGGCCTACTTCGTCACCATGCTGCTGATCCGGATGCGCGCCGACCTGAACGCCGCCCGCGCCCGGGCGCTGCAGCTTTCCGCCGCCGAATAGCCGCAATTGCATGTGTAGATAGGTCGCACGTGATGTTGATCATTTCCGCGTTGCCGTTCGCCGGATGTCTGGCCTAAGAACGACGCGCTTCATTTCCGAACCCAGAAGAGACCATTTTCCGTGAAAACACTCATTGCCGCCGCCGCCCTGTCCATCATGACCGTTGCCACCCCGACCCTGGTTTACGCGCAAGACGTCGACGCCGGTAAGAAGGTGTTCCGCCGCTGCACCGCCTGCCACACGGTGGACGAAGGCGGGAAGAACAAGGTGGGGCCAAATCTCTGGGAAATCTTCGGCAGCACCGCCGGTGCCCGACCGACCGGATACAAATACTCCGACGCGATGAAAGCGTCGGGCATCGTCTGGGACGACGCGACGATGTCGGAGTATCTGGAAAACCCGCGCAAGATGGTGCCGAAGACCCGCATGGCCTTCCCGGGCCTCAAGAAGCCCGAACAGCGCGCCGACGTGATCGCCTATCTGAAGAGCGTCACCCAGTAGCGCCGAGCGTGGCCTGTGGCTCGGCCGTGCGGCCATTGGTCTCACAACCCGGCGATCCCACATGAATGTGATCGCGGAAGGATTGGGTTACACTGTCAGGTACCGTTAAATCCAGACGGATCGAGTTCGACTGGTTTCAGCAGCCCCGCGT
Source organism: Alphaproteobacteria bacterium (assembly GCA_039980135.1). NCBI lineage: Bacteria > Pseudomonadati > Pseudomonadota > Alphaproteobacteria > Alphaproteobacteria bacterium. Next base: position 712,349 of record JBDXCV010000003.1, on the reverse strand, counting down.
CTTGCCGCGCGTTTGACCGAGATGGTTCCGGAAACGTGGAAGACTTCACAGCATTTCTGAGTATGGGCGGCCACGCCGCCTTCGTCTGGCCGTCGCTGGGAATCGCGACCGTGATCCTGGCGGGCATGGCGATCGTCAGCGTCCGCCGGCTGCGTCGCAGCGAGGCCGCGCTTGCCGCCGCCGAAGCCGCGTCGCCGAACCGACGACGCCGGGCGGGGAACGATACATGAAACGCAAGCACCGCCGCCTGATGGTCGTCGCCGTGTCGCTGGGTCTGCTGGGCTCCGCCGCAGCACTCGTCCTGAACGCCGTCGAGGACAGCCTCGTCTTCTTCTACACCCCCTCGGACCTGGCCGAACGCCCCGCACCGCCGGCGAATCTTTTTCGCCTCGGCGGGCTGGTCGAGGAAGGCAGCGTGCGCACCGAGGGTGCCACGACGCATTTCGTCGTTACCGACCTGAACCGGACGATCCCGGCCAGCTACACCGGCGTGCTGCCGGACCTGTTCCGCGAGGGCCAGGGAGTCGTGGCAGAGGGTACGCTGGGACCGGACGGCCGCTTCACGGCCAGCGAGGTGCTGGCCAAGCATGACGAGACCTACATGCCCAAGGAAGTCGCGGACGCCCTGCGCGAAAGCGGGCAGTGGCGCGACGGCGAGGCCGCGCAGTGATCGCCGAGATCGGCCAGTATGTCCTGATCGCCGCCCTCGTACTGGCAGGAATCCAGGCGGTCGTGCCGCTCTGGGGGGCGGCGCGCGGCGCGGCCGGATTGATGGCCCTCGGCGACCGCACGGCCATCGCCCAGGCCGCCGCGTTGCTGATCGCGTTCGCCGCACTCACCCACGGCTTCGTCACCTCTGATTTCTCGCTGTCCGTCGTCTACCAGAACAGCCATTCCCTCAAGCCGCTGCTCTACAAGGTAAGCGGCGTGTGGGGGAACCATGAGGGGTCGATGCTTCTCTGGGTGCTGGTGCTGGCGCTTTTCAGCGCCGCGGTCGCGGTCTGGGGCCGCAACCTGCCGCCGGCGCTCAAGGCGCGCGTTCTATCCATACAGGCGATGATCGGGTTCGCCTTCCTCGCCTTCATCATCTTCACATCGAACCCTTTCACTCGGCTCAGCCCCGCACCACTCGACGGCACGGGCCTGAACCCGCTGCTCCAGGACCCGGGCCTGGCCTTCCACCCGCCGCTGCTCTATCTCGGCTATGTGGGTTTCTCGATGGCCTTCTCCTTCGCGATCGCCGCCCTGATCGAGGGGCGGGTCGATGCCGCCTGGGGCCGCTGGGTCCGCCCCTGGACCCTGGCCGCCTGGACCTTTCTGACCGGCGGCATCGCGCTGGGCAGCTGGTGGGCCTATTACGAGCTCGGCTGGGGCGGCTGGTGGTTCTGGGACCCGGTCGAGAATGCGAGCTTCATGCCCTGGCTGTTCGGCACGGCGCTGCTCCACTCCTCGGTCGTGGTCGAGAAACGCGATGCGTTGAAGAGCTGGACCATTCTGCTGGCGATCCTGACCTTCTCCATGAGCCTGCTCGGGACCTTCCTCGTACGCTCGGGCGTACTGACCTCGGTGCACGCATTCGCGACCGACCCGGAACGCGGTGTGTTCATCCTCGCCATCCTCGCGATCGCCATCGGCGGCGCGCTGACCCTGTTTGCCGTCCGCGCGCCCGGCATGAAAGGCGGCGGCCTGTTCGCGCCGGCCAGCCGCGAGGGCGCGCTTGTTGCCAACAACATGCTGCTGACCCTGGCCGCGGCGACGGTCTTGTTGGGGACGCTTTATCCGCTGATCCTCGAGGCGCTGTCGGGCGGCGAATCACGGGTCTCCGTCGGCCCGCCGTTTTTCAACGCGACCTTCGGCCCGATCATGGTGCCGCTGGTGCTGCTGGTCGCGCTGGGCCCGCTGATGGCATGGAAACGCGGCAATTTGCGCACCGCATCGCACAAGCTCGTCCCGGCCGCCATCGCGGCGATTCTGGCGATCGCGGTGACATTCCTGGCCGTGCCCGATGGCCCCGCGCTGGCGCCCTTCGCCATGGGGCTGGCCGCCTGGCTGGGCGCCGGCACCATCGCCGAGTGGGGCGGGCGCATCAGATTGTTCAGCTCCCCGCCAACCGTAGCCCTGCGCCGCCTGTCCGGCCAGCCGCGCTCGGCGAGCGGCATGAGCCTGGCGCATCTGGGCCTGGCGATCATGATCGTCGGGATCACCGGATCATCGGCCTGGCGTGCCGAGCTTGTAACCACGCTTTCACCGGGCGAAACGGTCGAAGGCGCGGGCTATTCGGTGACGCTCGAATCCGTCACCGAGGGTCGCGGACCCAACTACAGCTTCGAGCGCGGCACGTTGCTGATCGAGGAGGACGGGCAACCGGTGACCAGGATGTTCACCGAGCGCCGATTCTTCCCGGTGGCAAACCAGACGACCACGGAGGCCGGCATCCGTACGACCCTGCTGGCCGACCTGTATGGCGTGATCGGCGAGCGCGGGCGGACGCCCGAGACCGCGAATGCATGGACCGTGCGGTTCTTCGTGAACCCACTCGTCCCGTGGATATGGCTCGGCGCACTGTCCATGGTGTTCGGCGGTTTCCTGTCGTTGAGCGACCGGCGCCACCGGGTCGGCGCCCCGCGTCGCGCGGCGAATGCCCCGCCCGCCAACCCGCCGTCCCAACCCTTGCCGGCTCCCGCCGAGTAGGACCCGCGCCAGATCATGCGACGGTTCATCGTCATACTGCCCGTGCTGTTGTTCGCCGGATTGCTGGGGGTCATGGCCTCGCTGCTGACCGACGGCGAACGCAACAACGATCCCTCGCGCCTGCCCTCGCCGCTGGTCGGAAAACCCGCCCCGGCGATAAACCTGCCGCGCGTCGCCGACAACATACCCGGCGGCTTTTCGACCACAGAGCTCATCGGCGAGGTCACGGTCGTCAATGTCTTCGCCTCCTGGTGCGTTCCCTGTCTGGCCGAGCACCCGCTGATCACCCAACTTGCGGCGGACGGCGTGCGGGTCTACGGCATCAACCATCGCGACAAGGCGGCCGATGCCGTCACCTGGCTGCGCCGCCACGGCAATCCCTACAAGGCCATCGGCTTCGATGCCGATGCGCGCGCGTCTCTTGAATGGGGGGTGACGGGTGTCCCCGAAACATTCATCATCGATGCCGAAGGCGTGATTGCCTACAAGCATGCGGGACCGATCACGCCCGACATACTCAATCGGAAAATCCTCCCGAAACTGCGCGAAGTAGAAGGCGGATGAAGCAAGTCTCGGCCCTCCTGGCCATCACGATACTGGTCCTCCTGACCGGCGGTGCACCATCGCTGGCGGTGGAGCCCGACGAGGTGCTGGCGGACCCCGTCCTCGAGGGGCGTGCGCGTGCGATCTCGGCCGACCTGCGATGCGTTGTCTGCCAGAACCAGTCGATCGACGATTCCGACGCCGACATCGCCCGCGACCTGCGCCTGTTGGTCCGCGAGCGTCTGGTCGCCGGCGATGACGACGAACAGGTCGTCAGCTACATCGTCGCGCGATATGGCGATTTCGTGCTGCTCCGCCCGCCCTTCCAGCCCAACACCCTGGCACTCTGGCTCGGGCCGCCGGTCATGGCGATCGTCATCGCGACCCTCTCGGTGCTGTTTTATCAGACCTACCAGCGGCGACGCGCAGCCGGTGCGGAACCCGACCCCCTGTCTCCCACCGACCGGGCGGAACTCGATGCGCTGGTCGAGCGGATCGCCGACAACAGCCCGCCCGACCCGGACAACGCGTATCGCAGCCAGTTCCGCGCCGAGATCGAAGAGGGGCTGAGGCCACCGGCCGAAGATGGCGCGCCCGATCCCGATGATGCCCAGGTCAACGAATCCGACCTCGGAGACGGCGACCGTCCCGCCGGGACCGCCGACACCCCACGGCAGACATGATTTTCTGGATCATTCTTGCGGCCCTTACCGCGGCGCTGGTCGTCTGGATCGCCTGGCCGTTGTGGCGCCCGGTTGCGGGCAATATGGCGCGCGCCGAATATGATACCGCTGTCTACTACGACCAGCTTCAGGAACTCGAACGTGATCGCGCACGCGGTCTGATCGACGACGCCCAGACAGAGGCAGCCCGGGGCGAGATCGAACGCCGGCTACTGGCCGCAGGACGCGCCGCCGGTTTGTCGGGGGACCAACCGCGGTCCCGGCGCCATCTGACGCTCGCCGCCATCATCGCCATCCTGGTGCCGGTCGCCAGCGGCTCGCTCTATCTCGGCCTGGGCACACCCGGCCTGCCCAACCTGCCCTTCGCCGCGCGCGAGACGCCCCCCGAAGCGACCGGCGGCGTTGTCGCGGCGGCGCGGGCGCGCCTGCAGGAAGCCGAGGCGCGCACGGTCGCGACACCCAACGACGCCCAACCCTGGTTCGACCTGGGCCGCCTGCGCCTCGTCTCCGGTGACATCGACGGGGCCGAGATCGCGCTGGCGCGCGCCCGTGAACTCGACCCGGCGCGCACCGATATCGCATCCGCGCATGGCGAATCCCTCGCCCGCATCGCCGAAGGACTGGTCACCCCGGCGGCCCGCCAGGCTTTCGAGGCCGCACTCTCGGGCGATCCGGCCGATCCGCGCGCACGATATTTCCTGGCGCTGGCCGATTATCAGGCCGGGTACGAACAGGACGCGCTGGAAGCATGGTCGTCGCTCGCCGGTGACGCACCGGCGGACGCGCCGTGGCTGGCGACGGTCCGCGCGCGCGTCACCGATACCGCACGTGAACTGGGCCACGACCCGGCGGACTGGCTGCCGCGGGATACCGCCGCCACAGCCCCGGGTCTTCGCGGCCCGACCGACGAAGATATCGCCGCGGCCGCGAATCTCGACGACGCCGAACGTCAGGCGATGATTCAGGGCATGGTCGACAATCTGGCCGCGCGCCTCGAAGACGAACCCGACGACCTGTCGGGCTGGCGCATGCTCGCACGCTCGTGGGAAATGCTCGGCAATCCGGGGGCGGCGGCACGAGCCTATGCGCAGGCGATTGCGCTGGACCCGGACCATCCCGAGACGTTGTTCCGGGCCGCCGTCACGTCGGCGGAGTCCGGCAGTCTGGAAGTGGCGCGCGAACATTTCGTGCGCCTGCGCGAGCTGATCCCGCCGGAAGCCGATGCCCATCGCATGGTCAGCGAAGCCATCGCCCGCCTCGACGAGGATATCGCAGATGATCCGGGACGTTGACGCCTCGGTCCCGGACGGCTGACGATGGATATCGCGCTCGATCTCTTGCGGCTGACCGTCGCGCTCGCCGCCGCCGCCGGCATTCTGTACGGGCTCTATCGCGGCCTGCGCTGGCGCTTCCCCCGGCTGGGTGCCTTTCGAGCTCGGCTGATTATCGGACTTGGTGCCGTCATTCTCGTCGCCATCTCGATCAACCAGCTTACGACAAGCGGCGCGCAATGCGTGGCCCATGAGAATACCGTCCTGTTGCGTGGCGAGCGGATCATCAACCTGCGCCAGGCGGAAGTCGAACGGCCCGCGCGGAGCCCGGACTCGCCACAATATTCGAATGTCCTGGAATCATGCGCGTTCCTGATCCGGCATTGCCCGCTGGACGGCGCCGACAAGGCCGGCACCACCACCGCCCAAATTTGCGAAGACGCGGCGGCCGGATTATCCCTGGACTAGCCGCGGTCTGCCTGACTTTCCGCACGGATGCGGTGGCCATTCGCCATGCTCGAAAATTTATGCGACAATCTGACGCGGTTCTGCGAGATTTTGTACAGGACATCGAGTGGAGCGCATCTTGGCCGGGCTGGTGCGAGATCAGGCAAGGACCGGCCCACGGGTGCGCCCACAAGCGAAAGGGGCACCCATGAACGTTGCAGCAATCCTCAAAAACAAGGGCAATGGCATCGAGACCATACGGCCCGATTTGACGGTGTCACAGGCTTGCGCCCGGCTAACCGAACTCAAGATCGGCGCCCTCGTGGTAAGCGAGGATGGCCGGCAGGTCGACGGCATCATCTCGGAACGCGATGTCATCCGGCATATCGCGCGGGCCGGCGCGGAGATTCTGGACCTGCGGATCGCCGACATCATGATCCACGAGGTCGTCACCTGCACCAGCGAAGACAATATCGCCCATCTGATGGAAACCATGACCGAGCATCGAATCCGGCATCTGCCCGTCGTCGAGGACAATGAACTGATCGGGTTGGTGTCGATCGGCGATGTGGTGAAGCACCGGATCCGGGAAACCGAACACGAGGCCGAGGCCCTCAAGGCCTATATCGCGGCCGGCTAGACGGCGCGCGGGCCGTGCCGCGGCGCCCCGCGACAGGATGCGCAATTGAGCCAGACGGGCCCGGCGGTCATCATGCCGGCGTATCTCTACGGCAGCGAGGCCGCACATGTTTTCCGACGTTGATCGCTTCGAGTTCTTCCCGACGCTGATCTGGAAGTTCCAGGTCGAACCCGAAGAGCGGCCCGGCCTGAATGCGGCGCTGGGCGCCGAAATCACCCGGCTGGTCGGCGACCGCACAACAACCCCCGCCGGCGGCACCTGGCAGACCGGTCAGGATTTGCATGAGAACCCGGTCTTCGCACCGCTGGCACAGATGATTCAGGATGCCGCACTCAATGTGCTGACCGACCTAGAGATCGAGAATCACGACATCGCCATCACCGGCTGCTGGGCCAATGTGAACCCGCCGGGTGCCCAGCATATCCGCCATAATCACCCGAACAATTTCCTGTCAGGCTCCTACTACGTCACGGCGGGTGCGGGCGGCGACCGGATCAAATTCTCCGACCCGCGCGGCCAGACATCGGTCATGGCGCCGCCGACGCAGAACCGCAACCGGTTCAACTCCAACAATGTGATCATGCCGGTGGCCGAGGGCGATCTGGTGATGTTCCCCGGCTGGCTCGATCACGAGGTGCCGATCAACCAGTCGGACGCCGACCGCGTTTCGATTGCGTTCAACGTGATGTTCCGGAATTACGGCGAAGCGATGAGCGCGCCCATGTGGAAGAGCACCGCCGCCGGGTAACGCCAGCGCCCCAACGCGACAACGGTTCAGTCGTCGTCGGACTTCGCACCGGACGGCGCATCCGCGTCGGCCGCGTCACCTTCCGGCGTCGCTTCGTTCATGGGGTCAATCCGAACCCGCTGGACGCGGCGGCCCTTGATATCCTCGACCGTGAACCGGAAACCCTCCTCCTCGACGACGTCCCCCGATTCGGGGATCCGCTGGAGATGGGCCATCAGGAAACCGGAGATCGTGTTGGCATCGAGTGAATCGGGCACCGTAAACCCGGTGTCGCGCTCAAGATCGGCGAGCGATGCCAGGCCGTGGGCGATCCAGTGACCGTCCTTTTCCTCGACCGGGAAGACCTGCTCGGAGATATCGGTTTCATCGGCGATTTCACCGACGATCTCCTCGATCAGATCCTCGAGCGTAACCAGGCCGACGAAGGTGCCGTATTCATCGACAACGCAGGCCATATGGGCGCGCTTCTCGCGCATCTCCTCGAACAGGCGCGCGACCTTGAGGGTCTCGGGAACCACCAGCGGCTCACGCGTGAAGATATGCAAGTTGCTCCAGGGTGCCTCCTGCCCCGCCAGCAGGGAATGCATCAGGTCGACCATGAGAACGATACCGACAAGATTGTCCGACTCGCCCTCGACCACGGGATAGCGTGAATGGCCCTGCTCGCGCATCGTGGCGAGGCTGGCATCGGGCGGCCCGTCGAGCCTGAGCACGTCGGTTTCGATCCGCGGAATCATCACGCGGCCTACCGAACGTTCATCGAACTTGAAGACGTTGTGGATCATCTCCGCCGTGTCGACATGAAGTTCGCCATGGACGGCGGAAGCATCGACCAGCCCGCGCAGCTCGGTATCGGTCAGGATGTCCGCATGGGAGGCCTCCGCGACACCCATCATGCGCAGGATTGAGGCGGACGCCTTGTTCAGAACCCAGGTCAACGGATAGAAAAGGAGATAGGAGACCTGCAGCGGATAGGCGAGAGAGATCGACATCTGTTCGGCCTTGCGAATGGCCAGGGTCTTCGGCACCTGTTCACCGACCACGATATGCAGGGACGAGAACACCAGAAACCCGACGATGAAGGCGACCGTGTGCAGGGTTTTCTCGCTCAGGGCCAGGGGTTCCAACACCGGGGTGAGCAGTGCGGCAACCGTGGGTTCACCCACCCAACCGAGGCCCAGGGAAGCCATCGTGATACCGAGCTGGCAGGCGGCCAGATAGGGCTCGATATGCTTGAGCATATGAACCGTCAGGCGCGCCGAGCGACCGCCCCCTTCGGCGGCGGCGTCGATTCTGAAGCCCTTCGCCTTGACCAGGGAAAATTCGGCGGCGACGAAAAATGCGTTCGCGCCCAGCAGCAGGACCGCCACCAGCAGGCTCAAGAGTGGACTATCCATGGTCGGGACCATTTCCAGGTGATTGTTTCAGAAGTATTCTGCGCATCGTGTAGTCCGACGGGAGGTTGCCGTCGAGGACCAAAACCGGAACCCGGGCACGCAACACCGGGGTTCTCCGACATCCATGTGCCGCAAGGCCATTGCAAGTGCCAGCCGGAAAGACAATGGACCGGCCGCGTCACGCAACCGGACAAACGCCTGCACCGGACCGACCTGCGGCTATTTCGCCAATTAATCGCAGAGGTTTCGAAAGCCTTTGCGCAACGCCGTCGCGTCTACTCGCCGGTGAAAACCGGCTTGCGCTTCTCCATGAACGCCGTGCGGCCTTCGATATAGTCCTGGCTGGCGAAACAGGCCGCGACCTGTTCGGCGCAGAGTGCCGTATCCCGGTCCGCCGGCGCTTTCAGGTTTTCCTGCACGGCCGTCTTTACCGCCCGGATGGTCAGCGGGGCGTTGCCGGAGATGCGCTTGGCATAACCATCGCAATAGGCCTCCAGCTCGCCGCGCGGCATCACCCGGTTGATCAGCCCCATGGTCAACGCCTCGTCTGCATCGAACTGGCGCGCGGTATAGAAGATCTCCATCGCAAAGGAAGGCCCGACGACCTGCATCAACCGCTCGATACCGGCTGCCGCGTAACCCAGGCCGAGCTTGGCGGCCGGAACGGCGAAGCGCGAATCATCCGACGCGATGCGGATGTCACAGCACAGGGCGATCGCCAGGCCGCCGCCGATGGCGTAGCCGCCGATCTTCGCGATGGTCGGCATGGGCACATTGGTCAGCGTCTCCTGGAAGTCCTTGACCGAGGCGTTGTATTCGTCGACCGCCGCCTTCGAATCCCGCTCTTCGCCGAATTTCGAGATATCCGCGCCGGCGACGAAGGCCTTCTCGCCCGCCCCGGACAGCATGATCACCCGGACATCGCCCGCCGCACAGAATTCGCGGATCACAGCGGCGCCGTCGCGCCACATCTCCAGCGACATGGCGTTGTGGCGCTCGGGATTGTTGAAAATGATGTGGCCGATTGCGCCTTCGCGTCGGCTGATGATCCGGTCGGTGGTCATGTGTCTCTCCTGGCCATTCAACGGGCCGTATTGGCGGCTAAATGCCTGTTTCGATCTGGTTGGTTTCCCGCGAGGTCAGACAGTGTGCGCTCAATCAATATACAGCGGGTGGAGTTCGAGGAAGTCCGAAACCCGTGATCCCTCGTAGTAAGTCGCGGCGAAGGACGGCCGGGCCTGAAACCGTTCATACCAGGCGCCGACAAGGGGATAATTGTCCTCCCATATCCCGGCGAGATCCAGGTCGGCCATGCGGTCGATCGCGGGGATCACCAGCACGTCGGCCAGGGTGAACTGGTCTCCCATCAACCACGGGCCGTGTTCGAGCGCAGCCTGCATACGCGCGCAGGTATCGTCGAGCTGGCCCAGCGCAATATTGACATCCTTGCGGCTGAAACCGGTCGGCTTGCCCATGCGCTGGAACATCTCCCGGCGCACCTTGCGGACATTCATCTGCTCGTCCTCGAACTGCGCCTGATCGAGGCCCTCGAAGCGATACAGGAAGGCCCGGTTGAAGGATGGCACGCGGATCGCGGGGACCGGCACCTCTTCGGCGAAATGCATCCAGGCCCGCATCCGGGCGCGCTCGACCACATCATCGGGGGAGAGCTCGACCCCTGGATAGCGCTCGTCGAGATACTCGCAGATGACGCTCGATTCCAGGATCACGTCGTCCCCGTCCACGAGGGTCGGCACCACGCCGTTCGGGTTGAGTTTCAGATATTCGGGATCGAGCTGGTCCTTCTTGCCGAGTTCGAGAAACACCGTGTCGAACGGCAGCCCCTTCTCGGCCAGGACGACGCGCACCTTCTGGCTGCAGGTCGAGTGATGGGCGTGATAGAGCGTGATCATGGTGGACTCCTCGAAACTCGTTTGCCGACTGCGCCTCAGATAAGACGCCCGGAATCGATCTTCAGCAACGTGCCCGTCATGTGCGGTGCCAGGTCCGACATGGCGAACACGACGAACTGCGCCAGCTCCTCGGGCTCGGCCAGCTCACCCAGCGGAAAAGTCTTCGCCACCCGTTCGCCATGCCCGGGTATCGCGCGCACCAGTTCGGTGTTGGTCGTGCCCGGAACCAGGACATTCACGCGGATCTTGTGCGCGGCCAGTTCGAAGGCGAGCGATTGCGCCAGATTATGCAGCGCGCCCTTGCTGGCGGCGTAGGCGATAAATCCCGGCAGCGGGCGGATACCCTGGGACGATCCGGTGATGACGATACTGCCGCCTTCACCCTGCGCCAGAAGCCGGCGGGACGCTTCCGCCACAACCCGAAACGTGCCGTTCAGGTTGACGTCCATGACCGCGTCCCAGCTGTCGAAATCGAGCTCGGCGATCGGCTCGCGGGTGCCTGTGATACCGGCATTGGCGAGTATCCCGTCGAGGCGGCCGAACCGTTCGACGCTTTGGTCGAACAGGCCGGCGACCTGATCGCCGTCGCGGATATCGCCGGCGACGCCGAGCGCCGTCCCATCGAGGTTTGCCGCCGCGAACGCGTCGACCGTCGCGGCAAGCTTGTCGCCCTCGATATCGTTGAGGACCACGTTGGCACCCGCCTGCACGCATGCGAAGGCGCTCGCCTTGCCGATCCCGGACGCCGCGCCCGTGATGATGATCGTCTTGCCCGTCAGGTTCATCGCCACGTCTTTCTATTGAAGTTCCACCACATTGCGACCCGCCCCGGCCAGCCGCTCCCAGTGCCGCCGCACCCGGGCGCCTGAATTCGCAAAACCCAGATATCTAGCCCTGTGCGGCGTCGTGCTCCGCAATGATGCGATGGGCGTCCTCGGTATACTCGGCCTCGGGAAACTCGCCGCCGATCACGAACAGCATCAGCGCCTCTTCCTCGCCCTCCGGTGCTTCCAGGCAGGAGAACCGGCGGATCACACCCGGCGGAAACGACACGACATCGCATGGACCGGCGTCGACATACTCATAATCGTCACCCTCGTTCCAATGGCACCGCCACTTGCCGTTGATCGGCATGAAGGTCTCGTTGGTGTCGTGGTTGTGCATCAGCGGGCCCTTGCCCGGCTTGCACTTCACGAAACCCAGATTGAAGCCTTCGAAGATGTCGATGGCGGCGCGCATGGACGATTCCGCACCCACCGGCGATTCCATGCTGTCGTCCTCGGGCGGGCGGAAACCGATGATATTGATGAGTTCCTTCTCACACTGCGGCAGGTGACTTTCGGGCAGTCCCTCCTTGGAGCCGCTCTGGTCCTTGAACAGGGCCACGCGTTTCATCATTTCGTCGCGGGTCCACACGCGTGCTTCTGGCATCATGAGATGATCTCCCTTTTTTCCGTGGTGCCTGAGATTTTACCCGACCAGGACGGGTCCGGCGATTTGCGGCACCGTTTCTCGATTATAGAGCCTCAACCGGCGATTTCGCCCCCGGATGTCTCGTCGACCTGGCTCATCGCCGCGGCCAGCAGCTCGTAGGACCGCACCCGCGCGGCATGCTCCCAGATCGCGCCCACGACCATCAGCTCGTCTGCGCCGGTCGCCTCGATCAGCGGGTCCAGCTTGGACTTGATCGTCTCCGGCGCGCCATAGAAGGAGCAGCCCAGCATGGATGAGGCCTGGGACTTTTCCATCGGCGACCAGTAATCCTCGATATCATCGACCGGCGGCGGCAACTGGCCGCGCGTGCCGCGCACCATGCGTGTGAACTGCTGCTGGGGCGTGGTGAACAGCCGCCGCGCTTCGTCCTCGGTATCGGCGACAACCACGTTGCAGCCAATCATCACATAGGGCTCGGCGAGCTGGGCCGAAGGCTCGAACCGGTCGCGGTAGATCTCCACCGCCTGCATCAGCGCCTGGGGCGCGAAGTGGGAGGCGAACGCGTAGGGCAGGCCCAGCATGGCGGCGAGCTGGGCGCCAAACAGGCTGGACCCCAGAATCCACAGCGGCACGTTGGTGTCTTCCCCGGGGATCGCGTGAAGCACCTGATTCTCCTGCGGCGGGCCCAGCAACGCCTGCAGTTCGACCACGTCCTGGGGGAAATTTTCCGACGATTCCGGGCCGCGCCGCAGCGCCTGCAAGGTGCGCTGGTCGGTGCCTGGCGCGCGCCCCAGACCCAGATCGATGCGACCGGGGAACAAAGTGGCCAACGTGCCGAACTGCTCGGCGACGACCATCGGCGAATGGTTCGGCAGCATGATGCCGCCGGCACCGACGCGGATCGTCTTCGTGCCGCCCGCGACATGGCCGATACACACGGCGGTCGCCGCGCTGGCGATGCCGGCGAGGTTGTGATGTTCGGCCAGCCAGAAACGGTTATAGCCGGCGGCCTCGGCATGCTGCGCGAGGTCGCGGGCATTGGCCAGCGCGTCGGCGGGCGTGAATCCCTCGCCGATATAGGCGAGGTCGAGAACGGAGAGTTTCACCATGGCGTTATTCTAGCGCAAGCCCGCCGCCAGGGCAGTGTCTGCGCCAAATACCGGCACAGACATCAGCGTGTGCTGGTGATCATGCCGCCATCGACCGCATAGGTATGCCCGGTCAGGAAACTCGCCCGCTCGCTGGCCAGGAACGCCGCCAGTGCGGCGAACTCCTCGACCGTGCCGACGCGGCCGACGGGAATGTCCGCAGCCTGGGCCGCCGCGGCCTCTTCGAGGCTGATCCCCCGCTTCTCGGCCATCGCCGCGCGCGTGGAGCGAAGCCGGTCCGTCTCGATCCGCCCCGGCATGATGACATTGATTGTCACCCCGTCCGGCGCGATCTCGAGGTTGATCGTCTTCGACCAGTTGACCAGCGCCACCCGGAGCGTGTTCGAGATGCCGAGAACCGGAATCGGCTCGACCACACCCGACGACGACACCGTGATGACCCGGCCCCATCTGCGCTCGCGCATCCCCGGCAACAGGTGGCCGGTCATTCGGATGACGCTGAGCACCATCGCCTCGAAATATTGCGCCCAGGTGTCGGTGTCCACGGCGCTGATCGGCCCCAGTGGCGGGCCGCCGGTGTTGTTGATCAGGATGTCCACCCCGCCCAGTTCGGCCTCGGCAGCGGCGGCCGTCGCGTCGACGGAATCCAGATCGGACATGTCACAAGCCCGGCTCAACACCTCGACGCCATGATCCTTGCCGATACCCGCCGCGGCCGCCTCGCAAGCCGCGGCATCGCGGCTGGCCAGCATGACCCGCGCGCCCTCGGCGGCGAGTTCATTGGCGATGCCGAAACCGATACCCCGGCTGCCGCCGAGCACGAGGGCACGTTTGCCCTTCAATCCCAAATCCATGACGTCTGTTCCCTTAAATGTGGCGTGTGAGGTTTCGGCGGGTGCGTGCCTATCCCGTCGGCACTTCGTCCTTCCACTTCTCCGGCCGCAGCGCCAGTTGCGCGAGGCCCTCCATGTCGGCGGCTTCCTCGGCGGGGAAGTTGAGCTCGACCGTGATGCCGTTCGGGTCACGCACGAAGACCTGATACAGGTCTTCCTTGCTCGCCTGCTGCTCGAGATAGGTCACGCCGCGTTCCTTGAAGCGGTCAGTCATTTCCACGCGGTTGGCCGCACGGAACGCAATGTGGTGAATCGGGCGGCTGCCCTGCGCGATATCCTCGGGCGTCGCGTTCGGGTCGGGCGCCGGGCGGGCCTCGTCATCCGGGCGCGGCGGTACGACATGGATGATGTCGCGCTCACCGAGATAGAGCCAGGTCACCTCGACGTCGGCACCGAAATCCGGGTGCGGACCCTCCTCGAAGCCGAGATTGTCGATATACCACTGCACCGTCGCCGCATAGTCCTGGGCGACGACGAGAAAATGTTCGAGATGAGAAATGGCCATGGATCGGTCCTCTGAGTCTGTACCCGGAAGCGCTGAAAAAAGGGGTCCCGGATAATAGAAGTATGATTGGCCGGAACATTACTTACAATCGGCAGGCTTCCAAATCGGAATCACACCGTCGGCACCCCGGCGGCGACACCCATTCAATTGGCGCGCACCAATGCCGAGGATGCCATGTCGAATTCGGTAAGGGCGATATTGCTCGTGATCGGCGCTGCCGGTCTCGCCGCGACGATGCACAACATCGTCCGCTACCTGACGTTCGAACAAGGCCTGCATGCCTTCGAAGTGGCATTCTTCCGCAGCTTCTTCGGATTGATCATTTTCGTTCCCGTGATCGCACGCCAGGGGATCGGCCTGCTGCGAACCGAAAAACTGCCCTGGCATTTCGCCCGGGGGTTGGTGAACGCCGCGTCGATGATCTGCGTGCTTGCGGCACTGGCGTTGATTCCGGTGGGTGATGTCGTGGCCATCAGTCTGATCGGGCCTGTTTTCGTTGCCCTGCTGGCGATCCTGTTCCTGGGCGAAAAGGTCGGGCCACGCCGCTGGCTCGGTATTGCGCTCGCGGTCGCAGGGGCATTCGTCATCCTCCGGCCGGGATTCGTGGAAATCAGTCTCGGCACCATGCTGGCGCTTGCCTCGATCCTGCTGGTCTCGAATTCGAGGATCATGGCCAAGATGTTGTCGCGCTACGATTCGCCGACCACGATCGTCGCCTATCTCACCTTGTTCATGACCCCCATCACCCTGATCCCGGCGCTTTTCGTCTGGCAGTGGCCAACCGGCGAGCAACTGCTGTGGCTCACGGCCATCGGCCTTTTCGGCACCACCGAGCACCTGCTGTTCACCCATGCATACAGGCTTGCGGATGTCAGCCTCGTCGAACCGGTCAGCGCGATGCGCATGGTCTGGGCGGCCGCGATCAGCTATGTGGTCTTCGCCGAATTCCCCGACACCTGGACATGGGTCGGCGCCGGCATCGTCGTCGTCGGCACGACATATATGGCGCGGCGGGATGTCGTGCGGGGTGTCCAACGGCCCCTCCCGACGATCGAGAACTAGCGTCCGACATGGCGGAACGTCTGGACGCGCCATTCGCGACCGGCCAGACTGGAAACCAACAATACGCGATGCCGCACGAATCCCAGGGGGAAACACGATGATCTACGAAGTACGCACCTACCGGCTGAAACTCCGCACGGTTCCCGAATTCATGGAGAAATTCGAGGCCGCTTACGAGAACGGGCGCAAGCAGCTGTCGCCGCTCGCCGCCTTCTTCTATTCCGAAGTCGGCCCGCTCAACGAGGTCATTCATATCTGGCCCTACAAGGATCTCGCCGAGCGCGAGGCGGTGCGCGCCGAGGCGGTCAAGACTGGCGTCTGGCCACCCGACATCAACGACATGATCCACGAGATGAAGGCCGAGGTCTTTACCCCCTTCCCGTTCATGACCGAGTTCCTGAACGGCGAGCACGGCCCGCTGTTCGAGTACCGGGAATACGCGGTCCACGCCGGGACAATCCCCGGGATCATCAACGGCTGGAAGGACGCGATCGACGCGCGGATGGAGCTCTCGCCCTGCGCCATGGCGATGCACACCGATATCGGCGGGCTCAACAAATACGTCCACATCTGGGCGTATGAGAGCTTCGAGCAACGCGCGCAGGTGCGCGCCGAAGGTGTGGCGAAGGGGGTCTGGCCGCCCAAGGGATCGCCCAAGGGCGCGATCATCACCCAGGACAACAAGCTGCTGCTGGCGCCGGCGTTCTCGCCGCTGCGTTAGGGCGGCAGGACGCGGGCCGCCGCTCAGTTTTCGTAGCGGTCCTCGATGCCCGACCAGCGGGGCATCTCGACGATGTCGAGATATTCCGGGAAGGACAGCCCCGTGTTGGCGAGCTTGAACTCGCCGCTCTTGATGTCGGCCAGGGTGTCGCGGATCGTGCGCGCCGCCAGCATCAGGGTGGTGATGCCGTAGCTCGCGATGCTGTAGCCGATCTCCCCGAGCTCGGCGGGTGCCAGCAGCGGCGTGACGCCCCCTTCGATCATGTTGGAGAGCTGGGGCACCGGCAGTTCCTCGCAGATGCGCCGCATGTCCTCGATCGAGGTCGGCGCCTCGATGAACAGCGCGTCCGCACCCGCCCTCATGTAGCGCTCGCCGCGCCGCAGCGCCTCGTCGAGGCCGTCGGTGGCGATGGCGTCGGTGCGCGCGATGATGAAGGTGTCGGGGTTCAGGCGTTCGCCGGCGCACGCGCGCAGCTTCGCCTCCATCTCCTCGACGGGCACGATGCGCTTGCCGGCCATATGGCCGCAGCGCTTCGGCGCGAGCTGGTCTTCCATGAAGATCGCCTGCGCGCCGATCTTCTCGTAATGGTTCAATGTGTAGACCGCATTCTTGACGTCACCGTAGCCAGTGTCGACGTCGACAAGGCACGGCAGGTCGGTGACGGCGAGGATGTCGCGCACGCCGGCTGAAATCTCGCCCAGCCCAAGCAGCCCGATATCGGGCACGCCGTAACGCGACCCGACAATCTGGAAGCCACCGATCATGAAGGCATCGAAGCCGGTCTGTTCGATCAGCCGGGCGGTCAGCGCGTCATGGGCGCCGGGGATGACGAGCGGTGCGGCCTCGTTGGCGAGCTGGCGAAAGGTCTTCGGTGCGGTGCTGGGTTCGGTCATGGCATCCTCCCTGGGGTCGCGCCCCCGATCATGGGTCCGGCCAGCGTAGAGCATCCGGACGGTTTCAGGCCTCGGTGCGGCGTCTTTCTAGACGCGGTCCCGTTTGGGTTTCTTGCGCTTCATGGGCGCGTGGCCAGATTGAATCGCCGCGCGCGCCTTCGCACTCATTTTAGGTGCCTTGAGCCCGAGTTTTCCCTTCCCGGGATTCTTGCTCCCGGGGCTCTTGTTCCCGGCTTTCTTCGACTTCTTCTTGCCCTTCTTCACCCAGGGCTTCTTCTCTTCCGCTTCCCAGGGCATTCTCTCGTCGCCCGCCGACGCGCCGGAGGTCGGTCCGGCATGGCGTTTCCCGCCCTGGCCCGTGTTCTCTGTTCGCGGTTTTTTTTCGTAAGACTTTTTCTTCGAGTAGGGCTTGTCGCCATAGGGCTTCTTATTCGCATAAGGCTTGGCGGTCGTCTCACGTGGTTTGTCCGCGCCCCCGGTCGGATCGCCTTCCCGCCGCGTCACGACAATGTTCTTCTCCACCTTGCCGCTGGGACCGATGCCCTCAAGGAAGCGGTCCACGGAGCTCGCGGCGAGTTCCACATGGGTCTCGCCGGCCTGGATCCGGATCGCACCGATATCCGCCTTGGTCAGGTGCCCGGCGCGGCACAGCATCGGCATCAACCAGCGCGCCTCGGCGCGCTCATCTCGCCCGACCGAGAGGGTGAACCAGACGCTGTCCTTGAAGTTGTCCCGACGATCCTTGCGCGGCTCGGGCGGGGCGGCATCGAGCAATTCTTCCGGGGCGGTCTGGTCTTCGAGATGGCGGCGCAGAAACGCGGCGGCGATCTGCTCCGCGTCATGGTGCGACAGAAGCTCCTTTGCGAAGGCGCGTTCGTCATCGCTCAACGGCGCGCTCAATGCCGGGTCCGTGAAAATTCGCTCGCGGTCGCGCTGCATGATCTCGTGCGCGGAAGGCGGGTTGGCCCAAGTGGCTTCCACGTTGGCGTTCTTCAGAAGCCGCTCGGTACGCCGGCGCATATTGTGCGGCACGATCAACGCGCACACTCCCTTGCGGCCCGCGCGACCGGTTCGCCCGCTCCGGTGCAGGAGAGATTCCCGGTTCTTGGGAATGTCCGCGTGGATCACCAATTCCAGATTGGGCAGGTCCAGTCCCCGTGCCGCCACATCGGTGGCGATGCACACCCGAGCGCGCCCGTCGCGCAACGCCTGCAGGGCATGGGTGCGTTCGTTCTGGCTGAGTTCGCCCGACAGCGCCACGGCGGAAAAGCCCCGGTTGGCAAACCGGCTGGTCATCCGGTTGACGGCGGCGCGTGTGCCGCAAAATACAAGTGCATTCTTCGCATCGAAAAAGCGCAACACATTGACGATGGCATTTTCGGCATCGTTGGGTGCGACCGTCAGAGCGCGGTACTCAATATCCACATGCTGGCTCTGTTCCGCCGATGTCGAGACCCGCACCGCATCGCGCTGGTAACGCTTGGCGAGGTTGGCGATGGCGCGCGGCACGGTGGCGGAAAACAACAATGTGCGCCGGTCCGCAGGCGCGGCATCGAGGATGAATTCGAGATCGTCGCGAAAGCCCAGATCAAGCATTTCATCGGCCTCATCAAGCACCACGGCCTTGAGGCCCGTCGTGTTGAACGAACCGCGTTCGATATGGTCGCGCAAACGCCCCGGCGTACCGACCACGATATGCGCGCCGCGCTGCAGCGCCATGCGTTCGGCGCGCGCATCCATGCCGCCGACACAGGACGCGAAGGCCGCCCCCGTCGGTGCGTACAGCCATTCGAGTTCGCGGCGAACCTGCAGGGCCAGTTCGCGGGTCGGCGCGACGGCGAGCGCCAGCGGCACGTCCGCCCGGGCGAATCGATCGGCGCCCGCCAACAGGGTCGGCGCCAGCGCCAACCCGAAAGCAACCGTCTTGCCGGAACCGGTCTGGGCGGACACCAGTGCGTCCGCATCCTTGTTTTCGAGCGCAAGGATTGCCGTCTGCACCGGGGTCAACTGGGTGTAGCCGCGCTGGGTCAAAGCCTGCTGGAGCGGCGGTGCAACGCCTTCGAATTCTGTCATGTTTTCTCTATCAAATGCCGGGCAGGTGCGGTCGGTACCGGGTCGAACCCGTCACCCAGGGCCGTCCTATATCATGCCCGTGCAAAAGTCAGGCACGATCTCAGCGCTTGCGCTGTGACGGGGCATGCTTAACCTCCTATTACAGTCAGTGCCGATTTCAACACCGGGGAGATAAATGATGAGCGTGACCGATCATGTGAACTTCGAGCAGTTCATCGAAGGCGTCAAGAAACGCAACCCCGGCCAGCTTGAATTCGTGCAGGCGGTCCAGGAGGTCGCCGAGGACATCTTCGACCATATTCAGGACAAGGTGGAGTATCACGAGTATCAGATCCTGCGTCGCATCGCCGAACCCGACCGGGTCGTCAGCTTCCGGGTCTGCTGGGAGGACGACAACGGCAACATCCGCGTCCAGCGCGGCTGGCGGGTGCAGAACAACAACTCCATCGGTCCCTACAAGGGCGGCATCCGCTTTCATCCGACCGTAACCGAGAGCGTATTGAAGTTCCTCGCCTTCGAGCAGACTTTCAAGAACAGCCTGACCGGCCTGCCCATGGGCGGCGGCAAGGGCGGCTCGAACTTCAACCCGAAGGGAAAATCCGATCACGAGGTGATGCGGTTTTGCCAGTCCTTCATGACCGAGCTTTATCGGCATGTGGGCGCGGATGTTGACGTGCCCGCCGGCGACATCGGGGTCGGGGCGCGCGAGATCGGCTACATGTTCGGCCAATACAAGCGGATTACCAACCAGTTCTCCGGCGTGTTGACCGGCAAGGGGCTCGAGTATGGCGGCAGCCTGATCCGCACCGAGGCGACCGGCTACGGCACGGTCTACTTCCTCCAGAACATGCTCGAACGCGTCGGCAATGCCATCGACGGCAAGAATTGCGTGGTGTCGGGCTCAGGCAATGTCGCGATCTATGCCGCCGAGAAGATCAACCAGCTGGGCGGCAAGATCCTGACCCTGTCGGATTCGGGCGGATTCATCCACGACCCGGACGGCATCGATGCCGACAAGCTGGCCTGGGTCAAGGAACTCAAGGATGTGCGCCGTGGCCGCATCCGCGAATACACCGACGAATTCAAGGGCGCCACATTCCACGAGGATGAACGGCCCTGGGCGGTGGATTGTGACCTCGCCCTGCCCTGCGCAACGCAGAACGAACTCAGCGGCGACGATGCACGGATGCTGGTCAAGAACGGCTGCATGGGGGTCTCGGAAGGCGCCAATATGCCCACCGACCTCGACGGGGTGCACGTGTTCAAGGCGGCCGAAATCCTGTTCGCGCCAAGCAAGGCAGCGAATGCTGGCGGGGTTGCCATTTCGGGGCTGGAGATGAGCCAGAATTCTGCTCGCATTTCCTGGAAAGAGCTGGAGTTGCAGGACCATCTCGTCGAGATCATGCACGGCATCCACAACCGCTGCGTCGAGTATGGCGGGACGAGCGGCAGCGAACATATCGACTATGTCCGCGGCGCCAACATCGCCGGGTTTGTGAAGGTCGCCGACGCGATGCTCGCCTACGGGGTCGTCTGAGACCGCCACGAAGGCATTAGTGTCCGCCAGAGGAGACCCGGTCGTGCCGAACGAGCAGACACCGATCATCGACGCGCAGGTTCACGCCTACGAGGCCGACCATCCGGGCCGCCCCTGGGCCGCCATACTCACCGGGCCGCCCTCGGCCAACGGCGCGGAAATGGTGGCCGCGATGGACGCGGTGGGCGTCGACGGCGCGATCCTCGTCTCGGCCTACACCATGTATCGCTATGACCCGAGTTTCGCGCTCGAGGTGCTTGGCGAATATCCCGGCCGGTTCGGGCTGGTCACACCCTTCGATGCCGCCGATCCTGCGGTCGGTGAAAAGGTCGCGGACTGGGCGGCGACGGACGGCACTGTCGGTGTCCGCCTGCTGCTGGCGCACGGCATTGCCGACGCCGCCGGCGATGCCGGTATCGCCAATCTTCTCACCGCGGCCCGCCAGCATGACATCCCGGTCAATGTCTACTGCACCCAGCGGCACGCGCAGGTCGCCGAAATCGCTGCAAAATTTCCCGACGTGTCGCTGGTGGTGGACCATATGGGGCTCGTCCAGCCGTTCCACCCGCCGGCACCCGAGGACGGCTGGACCGAGTTGCCGAACCTGTTGGCTTTGGCCGAATACGGGAACGTCAGCGTCAAGATCAGCGGCGCATGCACGCTGTCTCATGAGGCGTTTCCCTTCCCCGATATCCACGACCCTGTGCGCCGTATTCTCGATGCCTTCGGTGTCGCGCGCTGCATGTGGGGAACGGACTGGACGCGCGCAGTCGAACTTCTGAGCTACGATCAGGGCGTCGCGGCGTTCCGGCAGGGCGACTGGCTGTCCGATGGCGACCGCGCCGCGCTGATGGGCGGCAACGCGCAGCGCATCTACGGCTGGTCGCCCGGCGGGGCCTGATCGACCTGACTTGTCCGAGAGCGCGGATTACTGCGACCGGATGCCGTCGTCGGATGCTTCGGTCGGCACGAGCGACTTGATCAGGGCTTCCATCCGCAGAATGCCGACATCCTGCGTACCGTCCTTGACCAGGTAGGTCTTCCGGGTATCGCCCTGTGCCATGGCGATGACGGATTCCAGATTCTCTTCCTGGTCGATCTCGCCGGCGATCAGGACGTCATCCGTCGCACCGGTTTTCTCCATGACGGTGCGCACTCGCAGGACACGGGCACGGTTTATGTCGGAGATGAAGTCGACGATGTACGGGTCGCTCGGCTCCAGCAGGATGGTCTGAGGTTCGTCCTGCTGGACGATGCGCCCGTCCTTGAGAATCACCAGGTGGTCGGCGAGCTTCAGCGCCTCGTCCAAATCGTGAGTGATGAACAGGATGGTCTTCTGGAGCTCCTTCTGGAGTTCGAGAAGCAGGTCCTGCATGTCGGTCCGGATCAGGGGATCGAGCGCGGAATAGGCCTCATCCATGAGCATGATGTCGGCGTTGGACGTGAGCGCGCGTGCAATCCCGACGCGCTGCTGCATACCGCCGGACAGCTGGTGCGGATAGCTGTCGCCGTAGCCGTGGAGCCCGACGCGATCCAGCCATTTTTTCGCCTCGGGAATGTACGCGCTCCGCGAAATACCGCGCACCTCGAGCGCGAGCGCCGCGTTCTCCGCGACGGTCTTGTGGGGCAGGAGCGCGAACTTCTGGAACACCATCGACATCTGCTCACGGCGAATCCGGCGAAGCGCCTCGTTCGAGCATTTGAGGATATCGCTCCCGTCGAAGATGATCTCCCCCGCGGTCGGGTCAATCAGGCGATTGACGTGGCGGATGAGGGTCGATTTTCCCGACCCGGACAGGCCCATGATGACCGTGATCTCGCCGGCCTTCACATCGACGTTGATGTCCTCGAGCCCGAGCACATGGCCGTACCGTTCCAGCAGTTCCGGCTTGCCGAGGCCTTCATTCCTGAACGCTTCGAGCGCGCGCTGCGGGTCGGGTCCGAAAATCTTGTAGAGGTTCCGGATCTCGATCTTTGTCGGGGCTTCGGTCGCGCGCATGCTCATCGGTCCTGCCCCGCGCTGATTCGCGCCAGTGCGAGTTTGGTGGTGCGGTCCAGGATGACGGCCAGCACGACGATGCCGAGGCCGGACACGAGGCCGACCCCCAGTTCGAGGTTCCGGATGCCACGCAGGACGAGCACGCCGAGGCCCGGCGCGGAGACGAGCGACGCGATCACCACCATCGACAGGCTCATCATGATGGTCTGGTTCACGCCGGCCATGATGTTGGGCAGGGCCAGCGGAACCTGCACCTTCCAGAGTTTCTGATGGTCGGTCATACCGAACGCGTCCGCGGCCTCGACGACATCCCGGTCCACCAGGCGGATACCGAGATCTGTCAGCCGCACCACCGGCACGATCGCATAGAGGATGATGGCGATGCCGTAGAGCTTCGGCTCGGTCACCGAGAACAGGAAGATCAGCGGGATCAGGTACACGAATGCGGGCAGGGTCTGCAGCATGTCGAGGACCGGGATAATGGCGCGTTGCAGGCGGTCGCTGCGCGACATCGCGATCCCGATCGGCACGCCGAGCACAACACACAGGGCCGCGCAGACGAATATCACCGCGAGGGTCTGGGCGGCGAAGCTGTAATAGTCGATGAACGCGAAGGTCAGGAGGCTCACCGCCACGAAGACCACGAGCTTTACCGACCGGCTGACCAGCAACGCGACCACCAGCAGCACCGGGATCATGATCCACCAGGGGGTGGTCTCGAACAGCCACAGCGCGCCTTCGAGGAACCAGCTGAGCGGCTGGGTCAGCGGATCGAGGAAGAAGCTCAACCCGTCCTTGATGCTGAGGAACCCGTTCTCGATGCCCTTGGTCAGCGCGCGCGATTGCGGGAACGCGCCGCAGGCCTCGTGCAGCGTGTCCATCGACGGGAACGGCAGCTCCCAGATCGACGGCGGCGGGGTGTCGGTCCCGGCGTTCTGCGCCAGCAAATCCGCCATGGACACCGGTCCGCCACCGGACGTCTCGCCGCGCGCGCACCATTGCTCGAGACCGAGCATCGAGAAAACCGACTCATAGTTCGACATCGCGCGGTTTCCCCGAAAAGTTCAGACAGGCGGACGCGGGGCCGGGCGCATGCGATACCCGGTCCCGCGTGAAGACGTTTCGTTTCTCGGCGCTACTTGAGCAAACCGGCCAGCCTGGTCCTGGCCCCGTCGTTGAGCCAGCTGCCCCAGCTGTCCTTGTAGGTGGTCAGGAAGTGCACGGCGGCCTCTTCCGAAGACGCGTTGTTCTCTTCCTTCCAGGCGAGCACCGAACCCATCTGCTGGTTGGTGAAGCTCAGCTTCGACAGCATCTCGACGACTTCGGGTTCGCGGTCGGCGAATGTGGTCGTGACGCCGGTCACGACCCGGGCAGAGGGATAGGGCGACTTGCCGACCCTGTTGCATTCCGGGTTCCGGTTGCACTGGTGGATGTCGTCGTTGTACGGGCCGAGATCGACGGGCACCATCTCATACTTGCCGAGCAGCGCGGTCGGCGCCCAGTAGTAGCCGAACCAGGGTTTCTCGTCGGCATAGGCCGCCGCGATGGAGCCGGCGAGCGTCTCGCCCGAGCCATGGTCGAAAACCTCGATGCCGTTGCCCTCAAGATCGAAAGCCTGCTTGAGGCTGTCGTTGACGATCCGGCAGCCCCAGCCTTCCGGGCAGTTGTGGAAGCGCCCGCCGACCAGTTCGGGGTTGGCCAGCACACCCTCGATGGTCTTCAGTTCGGGGTGCTTGTCGGCCAGGTATTTCGGTACCAGCCAATGCTCGGCGCCGCCGTCGGACAAAACGTTGGCGATGGTTTTCACTTTCCCTTCGTCTTCCAGCTTCTGGTAGACCGGTGCGGAGTTGATCCACATCTCGGTCGCGATGTCGGGCTCGCCATTCTCGGCCAGCGACGTCGCCGCGGGCACGGTGTCGGACGGCACGACGGCGACCTCGCAGCCGTAACCCTGCTCCATGATGAACTTTGCGACATTCGTGACGACCGACGCCGACGCCCAGTTCATCTCCGTGATCGACACCTCTCCGCAATCGGCATGGGCGTCCGTTGCACCGGCGCCGACGGCCGCGCTCATGGCGACCGCGACGGCCGCCAATTTCAGCGTGTTGGAAAAAATTCCGCTCATGGCTCTGATTCTCCTTCCTAACTCTGTGTGTCACACCGACCCGACCGCAAGTAACGTTGTCGCCACCTTCGCCATTTATCGGAAATGTTGATTGGTCGCCTAGCTTACGGGACGCGAAGATACGCCTCAAGGTGCCGTCCCGGAATCCGACGGCATGTGACGCCTTAAGCGGCTAGAGTGCCCATCGCCCGTCTAAGATTCTTGCCCGTAGCCGAAAAGACAATGCAGCACCTCCTCTCCGATACCGCCACGCGCCGACGAACAACGGTGCTCATCGCCTCGCTCCTGTTCATGCTGATTGGCTCGGGCAGCATCTATTTCATTGTCGTCGCGCTGAAACTGATCACCGCCGAGTTCGGCTGGCCGCGCGCCGTGCCATCGATCGCCTACGCGCTGCAATATGCCGGCGCCGGCGTCGGCGGCATCTTCATGGGCTGGTGCCTCGACAGATGCGGCATGGGGATCCCGGCGACCGTCGGCGCCGCCATGATCGGCCTCGGCGGCATCCTGACAAGCTACGCCTCGAGTCCGCTCGAGCTCTACATCATCTATGGCGGGATGCTCGGCTTCTTTGGCCGTTCGACACTGTTCGCACCGCTGACCGCCAACATCACCCGCTGGTTCGAGCACAACCGGAGCTTCGCCGTTGGCGTCGTCGGGTCCGGCCAGGGTCTCGCCGGGATGATCTGGCCGCAGGCCTTCCACCATCTCATCGCCACCGTCGGCTGGCGCCAGGCGGCGTTCTACTACGGCCTGTTCGCGCTGGCGACGATGCTGCCGCTGGCGTTGATCCTGCGCCAGACACCGCCCGCACCCAAACCGCGCCGTCCGGTCGCGTCCAACAGGCCGGAACCGCGCGCGCCGCGGCGCGCACCGATGTCTGCGCGCGCGGTGCAGGCCGCCCTTTCGACGGCGGCAATCGGCTGCTGCGTCGCCATGTCCTTGCCGCTGGCCCATATCGTCAGCCATGTCAGCGATCTCGGCTACGACCCGGCACGAGGCGCGGAAACATTGTCGCTGATGCTTGCCTGCTCGGCGCTCGCCAGCTTCTTCGGCGTCGGCTTTCTCGGCGGCCGCTTCGGTGGCCTGCGTGCGATCTTCGTTTTTTCATCGTGCCAGGCGCTGCTGCTCGCGGCGCTGGCTTTCGTCGAGAGCCTGCCGGGACTCTATGCCGCCGCCGCGCTGTTCGGACTGGGCTATGGCGGCATCCTGCCCTGCTATCCGGTCATCGTGCGCGAATTGCTGCCGGCGGCCACCGCCGGCCGGCGCACCGGGCTTGTGTTGCTGTGCGCGGGCGCCGGCATGGCTCTCGGCTCGTGGCTCGGTGGCGCGGTATTCGACGCGACCGGCACCTACCGGACGGCGTTCCTGATCGGTGTCGCCTTCAACGCCGGCAACCTGGCCATCATCGCCAGCCTGATCGTCCGCACACCGCGATTCGAGCGGGCCTATGCGTAGAAAGCCTTGAACACGCAATCCCATGCCCGGCATCCGCGTTGCCGAATGCGGGCCGAGATATCCCCGGATTACCGGGGCTTACTCCACCCGGACAAACTGCCGCACATTTTGTGCAATAGTGACGATCATCCTGTGATGCAGGAATTGAGTCCATGTTGCTTCGCTCCGTGATTTTGGCCATCGCAACGGCCGTTGTGGCGATGGTCGCGATATCCGGTCCCTGGGCTTCGCCGGTCCGCGGCCTCTCGTTCGATTCGCTGGTTTGGCTGCGCCAGAGCCTGTTCGGGGCCCAGCACGACCGCGACCAATCGCCGAGCGTGGTGATCGCAATCGATGAGGAGACTTATCGCCGCGAACCGTTCCAGAGCACGCCGAAAGTCATGTGGACGGACGAGATCGCCACCATTCTCGATTCGGTGACCGCCGGCGGCGCAGCTGTTGTCGGGATCGACCTCATCCTGCCCACCTCGCTGGAGTCCCGCATCAGGGGCATCGATCGGAATTTTCTCCAAAGTCTGCGCCGCAATGCACAGAAGGGGAAGATCGTCCTGAGCAAGGTGCAGCATTCCAGGCAGCCTATCCTGCCGGCCGTGGGACAACGCTTCGCGGTCGGCGCTGCCCGGAATATCCGGTCCACGAATGTCTATACCGACGACGTCGGCGTGGTGCGCGGCGTTCCCGTGAGCTTTCCGGTTCCGGCCAAAGAAGGGCCGCCGCGATACGAACCATCGCTGTCGCTGGAACTCGCGCAACGCGCGCTGGGTGACCGGCTGACATTCGCCGAAGACGGGCGGGGGATTCGCGATGGCGTGGAGTTGCCGACCCGCGAAGGCAACAACCTGCTGATCAATTTTGACGACAACCAGCGCGGCATCCCGACATATTCCTTCGCCGACATGCATGCCTGTGCCGAGACCGGAGATCATGATTTCTTCGCGCGCAACTTCGCCGGAAAAATCGTGCTGATCGGACTGGTGACCGATCTCGAAGACCGCAAATTGACTTCACTGCGCTTCGCCACCGCACCCGACGGGGAAGCATTCGGCGAACGCTGCCGGCTCGAACCGCAAACCGAACGGCAGGACAGCCCCCAGATACGCGACAGCCTCCCCGGGGTTTACCTGCATGCCTTTGCCGTGAACAACCTCATCCGGGGCAACTTCCTGCGCGATATCGGGCCGTCCTGGTCGGCGCTGGTGACTTTCCTCGTCGCCCTGGCCATGGCCGGCGTAACGCTTTGGCTTACCGCGCCAATCGCCGGCCTTCTCACGGTCGGCATATGGGCCGCCTGGGCCGGGTTCGCGACGATGGTCTTCGAGACAGGCACGCTTGTGCCGCTTTACGAACCACCGGCCGCCGCGACACTCGCTTTCGCCATCATGTCGGCCTACCGGTTCATGGTCACCGACCGCGACAAGCATCTGCTGCGCCAGATGTTCGGCCACTACCTGTCGCCGACGGTGATCGGCCAGATGGTGGCACGAAAGGAGATGCCGACACTCGGCGGGGAGGAACGCGAGATGACGGTCTGGATCTCCGACCTCGAAAACTACTCGACATATTCGGAACTTCTGTCGCCGCCCGAACTCGTGGAACTGTTGAACCGCGTGTACACGGTCATGACCAACACCGTGGAAGAATATGACGGCTTCGTCGCCCAGTTCGTCGGCGATGCCGTGGTCGCGGCCTTCGGTGCGCCCCTGGATGACCCCAACCATGCACGAAACGCGGTCACCTCGGCGCTCATGTGCAAAACACGCGTGGAAGCGCTCAACGACGACGTGTCCCTGCCGGGAAATCTGCGGCTGCGCAACCGCTACGGAATCAGCACGGGCCAGCTTCTGGTGGGCAATATCGGATCCGAACGCCGCCTGAGCTATTCGATCGTCGGCGATGACATCAACCTGTCGTCGCGGCTCGAGGGTGTGAACAAGATGTATGGTTCGACGATTCTGGTGAACGAAATCACGAAGGACATGTGCGGCGACGGGATCGTGTTCCGCGAGGTCGATATTGTAAGGGTGAAGGGGCGTGACACACCGGTCCGCATATTCGAACCAGTCGGGTTCGAGGCCGATGTGGACGACATGACCCGGTCCCGCATCGATGCCTTCGCCGCGGCGCTGGCGGACTATCGGGGGCGGCGTTTCACAGAGGCAACGGCAGGCTTCGCGGCGCTTGCCGAACACGACCCGGTGTCGCGCGGCTGGATGGAACGCGCGCAGGAATTCGCAAACGACCCCCCGCCCGACGACTGGGACGCCATAAACAACCTCACCTCCAAATAGTCCGGCCGCGCCGGGGCCGGACTCGGTCCCTGGCGCATCGAGACCGGGCTTTCCCTTCAGGCGGCGGTAGTCAGGAAAAATCACGTAATATCATGATGTTGTGTGGAATTTTCCCGGGATTCTGAAGGCCGGGAGTTCACTTCGTCCACGAAACTTCGATTGGCCTGGACCGCGAGTACGCTAAGCTACCGGGCCGGTGCACATTCCCGGAACGAACGGACCAACACGAAAGATCGTGTCATGTGGAGGAATTTCTCGATGCAACTGAACTGGCATAGCTTGATGGGTTTGAGGGTCGTCGCGGTCCTCGTCGCATTGACCATCGTTCCTGTCGCGCAAACCCAGACAGCCTCCGCGCAAAGAATTCAAATCCCGACGCTTCGGGTGCAGACCGACAGACTGACGCGCGGCATTCAGACCAACATCCGCCTCGCCCGCAACGCACGGCTTGTGATCAAGCCGGGCGAGGCCATCGAAGTCCATGCGCTGGCGCTGAGTTCACCGCGATTCCTGGTGACCGGGCTCGGCGATGGCTCCGTCCGGATATGGGATCTCGAATTCGGACGCGAAGCCGCCACGATCGACGCCCATGAGGGCGAAATTCTCGACCTGGCAATCGGTGCCGGCGGCCAGTTCCTGGCCACCGCCGGCGAGGACGGTTTCGCGCGTGTCTGGCAGCTTTCAAACGGCCGGCGCATCGCGGAGTTTGCGGCACATGAAGGGGCCGTCACCGGCGTCGCGATCGAGCCTGCGGAGCGGACGCTCGTCACCGTGGGCGAGGACGGCATGGTGAGGGTCTGGAACATCGCGGGCGCGTCACGGACCGCGGAACTATCGGGGCATGCCGGGGCGATAACGTCGATGAAAATGACCCAGGACGGTCGTTTCCTGATCACCGGCGGGGACGATCGCACGGTCCGCGTGTGGGACTTCGAGGCCGGCACGGCGTTGAAAACGCTCACCGGCCACGACAGACCGATTGTGTCCGTCGCCGTCGGGACAAACGGAAAGGTTGTCGCGGGCGTCGGTTCGGGCGGGGAAATCGTCGTCTGGGACCGTGAAGCCGGGACCGAGACCCTGTCCTTTCAAAGCGATTCGAAACCTCTGTCGGTGGCGGTCAACGACCGGCGGGGATTCGTGGGTGTTGGCGGCGAGGATGCGATCGTACGTTTGTACGACATGCGAAGTGGCGAAGAATCCCGTGTCTTTCGCGGTCATGGGGGGCCGGTGCGCCACCTGGCGTTCGAGCCGACGAACCAGTTTTTGCACACCGCCAGCGTGGATGGCACATCGCGGGTCTGGGATTTGCCGACCGGCGACCAACTGGCCCAGGTGATCTCGACAAAATCCGGCTGGGTCGTCGCGGACGCGTCGGGCGCGTATGACGGCTCCGAGGGCGGCATCAACGCGGTCCAATGGCAAACATCCGAAGGCGGGTTCGAGCTGGATCAGAAAATTTCGGAAGACTTCGAACCCGGCGTGCTTTCCCAACTGATCGACGAGGGCGCGGCAACCGTCCGCGCGCGCGCGGCGATATCGGAGGGCTTTCCGGTGCCGCCGCGGGTCACCATCGCGTCGAAGGGCACCACCACGCTAGATGGCCGGCCCGCGATCGACCTGGAGGTGGTGGCGAAGAACGACAACAGCGGCGGCGTGTCCGAGCTGCGGCTGTATCACAACAACCGGATTATCGGCGGGAAGACAGCCGGCGTGCAGTTGGTCGCGGACGAGACAGAGGCCGACGAGCACCGGCTGCGGCTGATCGTCCCCCTGGTGGTCGGTCAGAATCAGTTTCAGGCGATCGCAGCCAATGAGGCCAACGTGGAAAGCAAGCCCGCGAGTTTCACCGTGAGCCAGTCGGGCGAAGGCGGACAGGGTGAGTTGCACCTGATCGTCGTTGGCATCAATGAATATGTGAATCCATCGCTCAACCTGAATTACGGGGTGCCTGACGGGCGTGGCATCGCGAACTTCTTCAAACGTGTGCGTCACCTGCCGTTCGAACAGGTGAAGGTTCATGAAATCTACGATGCGGCGGCGACCCGGGACGGAATCCTCGCGTTGCTCGATGTGGTCCGCGCGACGAAACCCGAAGACGTGATCATGATTTTTTTCGCCGGACACGGTGAGGCGATCGGACGCGACTGGTACTTTGTCCCACATGAGGTCGCGGACGCCGCCGACCCTGACGTTCTGGCCGCCGGCGGGATCAACTCCGATCACCTGCGCGACGGCGCGATCCAGATCGGCGCGCGAAAAATCTTCGTCATGATCGACACCTGCAAATCAGGGGCATTGCTCGATAGTTTCCGGGGGTTCGACGAGATCAAGGCATTGCGCCTGCTGGCACATAATGCGGGGGTTCACATCATCGCCTCGTCCGACAATGAACAGCTGGCGACCGAACTATCGGCGCTGGGCCACGGTGTGTTCACGTCCGCCGCCCTCGATGGGCTGCAGGGGGCCGCCGATGCGGGAGCGCGCGACGGTGTCGTCACCGTCGACGAGTTGATTGACTATATCCGCGAGCGGGTGGCGGTAATCGCGATGGAACATGACACGGTGCGTCAAACCCCGGTATCGCTGCAGGAGGGGGCCGACTTCGCGCTCGCCAGGACGTCCGACGGTTAACCTTCGCCGCACCAGACGGCTACTGCAGTGATGCGAGCAGC
The DNA here is from genome assembly GCA_039980135.1 of Alphaproteobacteria bacterium. Lineage (NCBI taxonomy): Bacteria > Pseudomonadati > Pseudomonadota > Alphaproteobacteria > Alphaproteobacteria bacterium. Next base: position 681,244 of record JBDXCV010000003.1, on the reverse strand, counting down.
GCCTTTGCCTGAAGGTCGCATCCGGCCCCAACCATCCACGCCGCTTGCAGCCCGGGTTTGTTGAGACCGTTCGGCATCCGGTGCAGCACAATGTCGGACGATTGCGTGCCGACCACCAGCTTGAAGGCCTGCGCCTGCGTCTGCGGGAAGTTCGGCGGCAGCGGAATATGGCTTTGCCCGGCAGGCCACGGCACTTTCCCCTCCCACGACCCGTCCGAGGCGGTCATGGATACGACGATCCCTTCGCTGGCATCGACACGCCACAGGGACGTCGGGCCACCGACAATCACGCAATAATCACCCGAACGGCCGACCGGAACGGAGCCGGGATTCGGAAGCGCAAATGTCGTGTTGGTCACGCTGCGCGTGGCGCCAATGCGGGTCTGCCCGTCATTGCCGCCACCAAGCAGTTGCGCGAGTGCGCCGACCACATCGTTTTTGCCGCCCGCGCTCGAACCTGCTCCCGGCGCACCCGAATACGGCCCCGCGAGCTGGATGGGCGTGCCGTCTTGGCCGATCAGCGTGATCTTGGCGCCCGCCGGCAGTTCGATTTCCTTGTCGCCATCCACAACCTGGCCCGGTGCCAACGAGACACCCGACGCTTCGACGACGACCATATCTGCAGCCTGGGCGACGGTTCCCATGACCAGCGGCAATGCGGCGAGACATATCTTGAGGTTGCGAAGTATAGCCATCTTGATTTCCCGTAGGTTGCCCTCACGATAAACCGAATGGGCAAACAAGCAAACACGGACTGTCTGTCACTTGTCCGAACGCGCTTGCGCGATACGTGTGCCCCAGCCTTCCGCCCAGCAGCAATTGTGGCCCCACCCGGCCACGCTGACCACGTTTGCCCGCGTGTTTTGCCCCAGCGCGGCCGTGAACGCGCGCGCAACGGATGCGGGCACGATGTCGTCGTCGCTCCCGACAAGGTGAAGCTGGGGCACATGGCGCAGCTGTGACGCGAAATCGGCCGGGTCGAGCGATCCTGTCAGTGGCGTCAGCTCGTGATGTGCGACCCAATGCCCGATATCGAGCAGGCCGGCGACCGTGACCAGCCGGACCACATCGTCGCGGCGCGCGGCAAGAAGGGCGGCGATCGTGCCGCCCCCCGAATGGCCGACCAGCTCAACCGTGGAACTGCCGGTCATGTCCAGCAAGGTATCGAGAGCGGCATCCATCGCATCGATGATTTCGGGGGCGTATCGGCGTTCGGTCCAGTGTGCGAGCGAACAGTTGCGCGCATCGCGGCCGCCGGTGAACTGGCACGGACGCGCGAGATAGGCGACCTGCCGTGCGGGGTCGGCGGAGGCCAGACGCAGGACCAGGGACCGCCTGGGTGTCGGGTCGCGCGGCGGCCGGTATCGGCTCGGCCAGGCGGGTCCGTCACCCTCGACATACACGATGAGCGGACCGGTCTTCTCTTGTGTTCGCACCCATGAAAACAGATCGAAGCGTGTCGTCGCGATTGAGACCGGCTCGAACCCTGCCTCAAGGGCCACAGATTCGAGGTCGCGCGAGGGGCTGAGGGATGTACATCCCGCAGCGATCAGCGCCGTTGCTATGACGAGGAGCCGACCGCGTGCGAAAGGGCGCTGGGGTTTATTCAGCGCTTGGTCCGAATTGCCAGCGGAGGTTCACGGAAAAGGCGTTGCTGCGGAAATTTTCACGCAGCATGCTGTGCGTGAATTCGAGGTTCCCGCTCAGGTTCGGACCGCCGAAGAAATCGACACCGAGCGAGAGCTGCGCCTCGCTGTCGTCATTCGAGTGGTCCACTTGACCCGGCCCGACATCGACGCGGTTGGCCTGAAGATCGCGAATATATCGCAGCTGGCCGTAAGGATGGACGACCCAACCGTCAGCAAGATCGAAAAAGCTATAGCCGGCCCGCCCGGAAAACTGAAGCTGGGTCAGCGGATTGCTTCTGCTCAGAACCTGATTGCCACCCACGCCCGTCTCGGTAAAGTCATCGACGCGCTCGAAGGCATAGAGCGCTCCTGCCTGGCCGGCGAGCAGCAGATTGTCGACTTCGGGGATAGGGAATACGCCATTGCCGTTTACCTGGGCGAACCAGCGGTTGAACGACGTGTCGCTCGCATTGATGATGCCGCCGGCGTTGCGGACCTGATCGAAACTGCCATGCGCATAGCCGAGGATAGAATCGACGCTGAACGTCTCGTCGAAGGAATACGAGGCATAGCCGGATAACGTCTTCGAATCCGTGTTGACCTTGCCGCTGTTGAAGGGCGTGTCAATTTCGCCGTGATCCTTGCCGAGCGCGATGCCGGCCAGCAGCTCGTCGGAATACCGATAATCCGCACCCACCACATAGTTGCGAAGTTCGCCGGAGTATCGTGTCGCGGTGACGGTGTCACGAATATTGGTGGCCGAGATGTTCGTCCAGACACCCACGCGCTCGGGCTCGTAACCGGCAGCCAGACCCTCGCGTTCGCCGGGCAGTTCGACGGTCAGAATGAAACTCGCAAGATTGCCGCCGAACCGGCTGATCTGGTTTCCGATAACCGCGACAAAGTTGGTTGTGTTCGATCTACTCAACTGTGAATCGACGGCCTGCGAACCCGGGTTGAACTCGGTTGTATCGCTGTTGTTTGTCGCCTGAGCATCGGTAACGGAAAACGCCACCAACACGGCTGCCGCGAGCAGCGGCCCGAAATCGAACCGGTTGGTGCGGAACAGCTTTTCAGCCATCGCCGACAGCGATCCATGTCGAGAATCCACGAGATTATGACGAGCCACAGCCTGTTCCCCAAATATTAACCAAATGTAGCGAGTGCTCTTTAGCATATGCCTTATTGAAGGCCAAGAATGGTCTCGGCCCCGAGTTGAAATGGCCGGCCGCTTGCTTCTTTGCGCGAAAAGGATGTTGTGTGGCCCTCGGTCGGTTATGTTTGGTGCATAATTCGGGGGCATTTCGGAGCGGAGTTTGCGGTTCCATCAGCGACATCTCACGCGGCGTATTTTTTCGACCGTAGCGATCACGTTGGCGCTGTCCGCAGTGATCATCGCGCTTCCACGCGTGCTGCCCTTCCTCGTCCTGCTTGAACGACAAGTGACCGATTTGCGCGTGGCCATGTTGACGCCGAACGCGGCACAACACCCGGATATACTGATCTTGACGATCACCGAGGAGAGTTTGGCGCAACTCCCATATCGTTCGCCCTATGACCGCGCGGTGTTGACGACGGTCTTGCGGAAGCTCGAAGCCGCCAAGGTTCGTGCCGTGGGAATCGACATGCTGTTCGATCGCGGCACGGAACAACAAAAGGATCTGCTGCTGGCGCAGACTCTGCGTAATTTTTCGGTCCCGATAATCGTCGGCTGGTCGACGATCGAAGACGGGCTGACCGAAAGCCAGTACGCATTCCAGACGGCATTTGTCCCGCCCGAGAATCGCGGCCACATCGTCCTGATTTCCGACACCCTTTCGGGGGTTGTACGCGCCGTATCCGCGGGCGCCGGGACCGGTGACGCGCGCGTCCCGGGTTTCAGTCTCGCCATCGCAGGGGCGCTCGGCCATGCGGCGCCCGATGACGGCCGCCCTCTGGTGTGGCGTGGTGCGCCTGCCGACACGAACAAAGCCACCTTCGCGCGCTTCCCCATCCACTCTGCAACCTTGCTGCCCGATGCCTGGTTCGCCGACAAGATCGTCCTGATCGGGGCCGATCTGCCGGATTCCGACCGGCACCGAACGCCCTACGCCGCCGTATTCGACCCGGATCTTTCGAACATCCCGGGCGTGGTCATCCATGCCCACGCGCTGGCCCAGTTCTTGGAAGGCAGCGAGCGCCATGTGCCGTCGCTCATCGAAGAAACGGTCAGTGTCCTGTTCATGGTCGCGCTGGGCATCGCGCTGGCGTTCGCGGTCTGGCCGCAATTCCTGCGCCTCGGTGCCGTCGGCTTATTCATTATAGCCTGGTGGGTGGGCGCATTCTGGGTCTTTTTCTCCTACGCGCTCATCTTCCCGGTCGTGATGCCGTCGCTCGGGATTGCTGCGGCCTACGGGGTCGGCAGCGCGGTTGTCGGCGGCTTCTACCGGCGCCAGCAGCGCCACATCCGCAATGCATTCGAGCATTACCTGGCACCGGCCGTGGTCGAACGCCTCGTCGAGGAGGGCCGGATACCCGAGCAAGGCGGCGAGGAACGGGAGATGACGGTTTGGCTCTCGGATCTCGAGAATTATTCGACCTATTCCGAACTTCTGTCCCCGTCCGAACTGGTTGATTTCCTCAACACCGTCTACACCGTGATGGCCGATACCATCGAGGAATATAACGGTTTCGTTGCGCAATTCGTCGGTGACGCGGTGGTCGCGGCATTCGGCGCGCCGCTTGACGACCCCCACCACGCACGCAACGCGATCGAATCGGTGCTCGCCTGCAAAGAGCGCGTCGAGGCGTTGAACGACGAGATTTCGCTCCCCGGTGGCCTGGGTCTTCGCAATCGATACGGGGTCAGTACCGGACCGCTTCTGGTCGGCAACATCGGTTCCAGGCGCCGGCTGAGCTACTCGATTGTCGGCGATGACATCAATCTCGCCTCGCGCCTTGAGGGCGTGAACAAGATGTACGGCTCGACGATCATCGTGAACGAGGTGACGAAGGGTCAATGTGGAGAGGGGATCCTGTTTCGCGAGCTCGATGTGGTTCGGGTCAAGGGGCGGGACACGCCGGTGCGAATATTCGAACCGCTGGGCTTCGAGGAAAATGTGAGTGAGGAGCAGAGGGCCGGTCTCGCGACTTTCGCCGAAGCCCTAGCCCAATACAGGGCAGGACGATTCGACGATTCCGCCGAACTGTTCGAAAGCATCGCGGCGGACGACCGGGTGGCTTCGGTATGGTGCGCGCGGGTGCGCGCGCTCGCCGCGGATCCGCCGGAGGCGGACTGGGAGCCGATCAACAATCTGACAACGAAGTGATTCGCGGCCACCCGATTGACCGCGTAATTGACTGTCGCGATTCGCGTCCGCGCTATCGCTGCGATATAGAAGGGACGGACGGGGGCCCGAGGGTATGTTTTTCAAGAAAGATCAGCGTTTCGAACAGGAACTTGAAAAGGTCTTTCAGGACGGTGAAGTGATCGTCCGTGAAGGCGACCTGACCCGCGAAATGTACATCATCCAGTCCGGTCAGGCTGTCGCCACGAAGCGCGCCGGCGATCATGAAATCATTCTCAACACGATGGAAAAGGGCGACTTTTTCGGTGAAATGTCGCTGTTGGAATCCGAGCCCCGAAGCGCGACCGTACGTGCGAAGGGCGAAGTCAGGGTGTACGTCATTCATTCGGGCGGGTTTTTGCTCAAGATCCGCCGTGATCCGACCTTCGCGTTCGAGATGCTCCAGAAGATGAGCGGGCGCATCCGCTCGCTCAGCGGTCGCTATGCCGACGAGGTCGAGCGTCAGGCGAGCATGGGCACGGAGCAGATGCACAAATCAATCACCGGACCGGAATACCAGCATCAGCCCGAAGACGAGAACGAACCCGGCAGCGGAGACGACGCGTCGTGAAGACGAACGTACGCGAGGACAAGATCATCCTGATGTCGGACGTGCATCTCGGCAATCCGTTCTGCACGACCAAGCGCGAAATCGGGGAGTTTCTGGAGTGGGTCTCCACGACCGACTACGCGCTGTGCATCAACGGCGACTGGCTGGAAATCGCGCAGACCTCGTTCACGAAACTGGCGCGCGAGGCACCGGAGCTCATGTCGCGCCTGAGCAGCATATTCAATGCCGGCAACCACCTGTATTACGTGGTTGGAAATCACGACATCGTTTTTGAGCATTTCATCGAGGCATGGGGCGGATTCCAGGTCGTCCCGTTCCTCAATGTGCGCTCAAGCGACAAGCGTATCCGCGTCGAACATGGGCATCTGTACGACCCGTTTTTCTCGAACCACCCGGCGGCCTATGAGTTTGTAACCCATCTGGCCGGTTACTTCCTGCACGCATGGCCGCGCCTCTACTACCAGTGGATTCGTTTCGAGAAGCTGAAGTCGCGCTTTCGCAGGCCCGAGGACGGCGAGGGAATCGAGGGCGAAGACAAGGCCTTCAGCGCTGCTGCGGACGAGATTCTACGGCGCGGTTTCGACGTTGTTTGCTTCGGTCACACCCACCATGCAGGTGTGGTAAACTTGGGCGAAGGGCGTTTATATGTGAATACGGGCACTTGGTTGTTCAACCCGACATTCGTCGTCATCGAGAATGGCGAGGTCAGCCTGCAGGAATGGCGCAACGGCGAGCCGGTGTCGGTCTTTGGACATTGAACAGTTGAATATGGGGAAGCAGATGATGGGGCGATTCACAATGCTTGTGGCGGCGGCCGCGGTCGCAGTCTGGGTTTCACCGGCGGGCGCGCAAGACAATCTCACGGGCCGGCAGATCATGGATGAGGTCTCGGAGCGCCACGACAGACCCTTTGAATTCGAAGTCCAGAAGATGACGCTCATCGACCGGAGCGGGAATGAAGAAAAGCGCGATGTTCAGCGTTATGCGCGTGAAATTAGCGACGACGAGACGCGCTATCTGATGGCCTTCCACGCACCATCCGGCATTCGCGGTACGGCATTGCTCACATGGCAGCAGGACAACCAGGATGACGACCAGTGGCTCTATTTGCCCGCGCAAGGCAACAGGGCAAAACGCATCGCAGAGGGCGGCCGCAAGAATTACTTCATGGGAACCGACTACACCTTCGAGGACCTCATCTCGGAATCGCGCGACAAGTTCAGCTATGAACGCCTGCCGGACGAGACGATTGACGGCACCGAGTATTTCGTCGTCGATGCCTTCCCGCAGGATGCCACGGTGAAGGCGGAAACCGGCTACAAGTCCCGCCGCTTCTTCGTTCTCAAGGACATCTTTTTTATCGCCCGCACCGATTATTTCGATCGGCGGGGACGCTTTATCAAAAAGCAGGCCGCCGAGCAGATCGAACAGATCGACGGCGATATGTATCGGGCACGCATCTCGCTGATGGACAATGAAAAACTCAAGCACAAGACCCGAATTGAAGTGATCGAGCGCACCTTCGAGGAAGGCGACGTTCCCGAACAGCTGTTCCACACGCGCTTTATCACCTCGAACCGCCACCTGCGCTAGTTCGCCTTCGGGATATCTGGATCGCTTCGGCACAACTGACGACGATTATTTGGGGGCACGATGGTCGAATGGATCATGACGCTGGGGGCACGCAACCGGCTGGTTTCGCTCGTTCTGCTCATCCTGATTACCCTGGGGCTTGTCTCCGGCCTGCCGAATCTGCAGATCGACACCAGTTACGACAGCCTCATCAGCGAGAACGACCCGGGCTGGCCGGGTTATCGCGAGACGGTCGCGGAATTCGGCTCCGACAACACGACGATCATCTATATCCGGGACACGGATCTGTGGACGGAGGATAAGCTTCTCGCGATCGAGGACACGGTCGTCGCGCTGGAATCGCTCGATGCGGTCGAAAACGTCGAAAGCCTCTTCAGCGTACTGAACATTCGCGACAAGGCCGGATTCCTCGACATGGGTCAGATCATGTACGAGACCCCCTTCGAGCAGGAGGAGATCGACAAGGCCCGCGAAAATGCGCTCTACAGCCCGCTGGTCCGCGACAACTTTATCTCGAAAGACGGCACCACGACCGCCATCAATGTCACGATCCAGCGCGATCGCCGTGACCCCAAGTTCAACCTCGAATTCCATGACGCTGTCGAGGAAGCGATCGCACCCCTGCGCGAGGAACTGGGCGCTGTTTTTCAGGTCGGGCCGCCCCGCCTCAACGTCGAGATCGAACGCGGCATGTTCGCCGACATGCAGGTCCTGTCGCCGATCTCCACACTCATTCTCATCACCTCGATCATCTTTTTCCTGCGGACGTCGAGCGCGGCGGTCATTCCGATCGCCACGTCCCTGCTGAGTGTCGCCTGGACATTCGGCTTCATGGGACATTTCGGCCTGCCGCTGACGCTCCTGACGGCGATCGTGCCCTCTCTCGTCATCGTCATCGGCTCGACAGAGGACACCCATCTGCTATCGGCCTATCTGCAGGGCCTTGACGACGAGAAGGACCGGCGGCGCGCCATTCGGTATATGGCCAAGCATGTTGGTCTGCCGATCTTCATCACGTCATTCACGACGGCGATCGGTTTCGGATCCAACGCCCTCAACGACATCCCGCTGATCCGGGACTTCGCCTTCGCCACCGCTTTCGCGATGATCGCCAATCTCGTCTGTACGGTGTTAATCGTGCCGCTGCTGCTGACCGTCATCGGGCCAAAGCAGAGCAAGCTCGCGCCGGAAGGCGAGCGCCCGAAGGGTATCATCGGGGCCCTCGTGCTGATGTTTATCAATCTGGTCGAAAATCACGGCAAGGTCGTGATGATCGTGACCGCTTCGGTCGTCGTCGTGTTTGCCTTTTTTGCGACCACGATCAAGGTCAGCAACGACCCGCTATCCTATTTTCGCGGCGCACATCCGATCGTGGAGGACGCCAACCAGCTCCATGAGAAATTGTCGGGGATGCAGGTTTTCTACCTGACCCTGAAGTCGGAGCGCGAGGACGCCTTCCTGGAGCCCGAGTTCCTCAAGCAAGCCGAGGAAACGGTTGCCTTCCTGCGCGAACAGAGGGTGTACGACAAGGTCATCTCGCTTCCGGACCATCTGGCACTCGTGAACCGGGAAATGAACGGCGCCGATCCCGCATTTCACACGGTGCCCGACCAGCGACCGCTGGTCGAACAATACATGCTGATGTTCCAGCGCGACGATCTCGAGCGCTACATCAGCGCCGACAACCGCCGCACCAACATCGTCGTCCGGCACAATTTGTCGGAATCATCGGAACTGAACGCGCAGCTTGCGCGGGTCGAGGCCTACCTCGCGCGCACGCTGGACGAAGACATTACCTATCAGTTCTCCGGAGAGAATCTGATGATCAACCGGGCTGCCGAATCCCTGTTCGGCGGACAGGTATCCTCGTTGGCGGTGCTGCTCGTGGTTATTTTCGTGATCATTGCGGTCCTGTTCACATCGCCGCTGGCCGGGCTCGTATCGCTCGTACCGAATGCCTTTCCCGTGATCATGAACTTCGGCCTCATGGGCATGCTCGATATCCCGCTCAATCCGGGCACGGCAACGGTGGCAGCGATAGCGATCGGCATCGCGATCGACGACACGACACATCTGTTCACGCGCTACAATGACGAGTGTCGCAACAATCCCGACCACCAACTTGCCGTGCGCGAGACGCTGTGGTCGGAGGCGGTGCCGGTTATTTCAACTTCCGTGTCGCTCGCCCTCGGTTTCGGGATCATGATGTTCTCGAACTTCGCCATCGTCGCCCAGTTCGGTGCGCTGGCCGCGCTCACGATGATCTACGCGATGCTCGCAGACCTCCTGCTCACCCCGATCATCCTGCGCCGGCTGCGGCTCGTCGGCATCTGGGATGTTCTGAAACTTCACCTGGCACAGGACGTGGTCCGCAACAGCCCGATATTCCGCGATATGTCGCAGGGGCAGATCAAGAAGGCCGTCCTGTTGTCGGAGGTCTGCGACGTGGATGCCGGAACCGAGGTTATCCGCGAGGGTCAGAGGGACAGTAATATGTATGTTGTTCTCGAGGGCGAGTTCGAGGCACTCCAGGACCGCGGGGGCGCGACGGCAACCCTGGGCGTGATGACGGCCGGTGAGGCCTTCGGAGAGATCGGATATCTGGGCGATGCCGATCGCACGGCGACCATTCGCGCGAAGAGTGCCGGTAAGCTCCTGGCCCTGGATGCCGAACAGGTCAGCCGCGCCTTGCGCTTCTATCCGCGTATTGCATCGCGCCTGAACCACAATATCAGCCGCGTCCTCGCGAGCCGGCTAATCGCCATCGAGACGCGCGCACAGGTTGGGGAATCGAATTGATGCGTAAACTGGCCATCGCAACCTTTCTGCTTGTCGCGGCGACGCAACCGGCCGCGGCCGTCGATCTTGTAACGTCGGCGAAAGAGTTCTTCGGAAACTCGACCTATCGGGGCGAAGCATTCGTGACCGGTTTTCTGAAGAATGTTCAGAACCAGTCGGACAAGATCGACGACAAGCATTTCCAGTTCTATTCACGCCTTGAGATGGACACGTTCACCGGAATTACCGATGAGCTATTTTTCAATTTCAACGCGCAGGCCGTCGCGAATACGGGCCGCAGCGAAACGCGCCGCTTCCTGACGCCGCCGGGCAACGAGCGGTCGGAAGCGCGATGGATCGACGTCAACCGCGCCTTCCTGAGCCTGGAAAAGTTCGACTACACCGTTGTTGTCGGCAAGGCGCCGATCGAGGTGGGATTCGCCAATCTCTACGCCCCGACGGACAGGTTCGGTTTTGTCGCGGGGGCGAACCCGCTTCACGCCCAGGAGTTCGGGGTCTGGCAGGGGCGTTTCGACTACTTCATCGAAAACGACACCCTGTCCTTCTACGTCATGCCCTTCGAGGAGCGTGCGCAGTCATCGGATGGCGATTCGCGCTGGAAGGGCCTTTCGGGCGACGGGACCTTCTTTTCCGTAAGCACGCCGACCGTGGTGGGCGGGCCGCCCGTAAGGATCAACGAGCGGTTCCGCGACAGCAGCGTTTCGAACTGGTCCTACATGACGAAGTATGAGGGCGTACGCGACGGGTTCGATTTTTACGCGCTCGCGCATGTCGGGCCGTCGGTATACCCGGTGCTCGAAAGCACCACCGCCCCCAATGTTTTCATCAAGAGCCAGCCCAAGGCGTTTTCGCCGGCGGCGGGTGCCTCGGTCACTTTCGGTGAATGGCAGTTCTATTCCGACGCCATCTACCAGCACACCTATGACGATGAAGATCAGAAATTCATAAAATATTCTGTCGGCGGCACCGTGCGCGAAACCGAATTCGCTTCAGAGCTGGGCCTGGAGGAGATCCGCCCGGTCCTCGAATTCTCCCAGGACCTGTCGATGTCGTCCCAGACGGCGACGAACTTCGTCACCAACTCGGCCCGCTCACGCCCCCACCGCCAGAGCGTTCTCATGCGCATCACTTTCCAGCGTGACGACGAATGGAGCTTCCGGATCGGCGGGACCCATAATTTCCGCGATGGTGATTCGAGCCTCGGCAGCCAGATCAGCTTCGAACCGGACGACAACACCGAGTTCCGGCTTTCGGGGGGCTTCTACAATGGGCCCGACGACACCCAGTTCGGACGCTGGCGGAAGAACGACTATATCGAGCTGGGCTTCATTCGCAGCTTCTGATATGCGCGCGCGTGTTTCGCTAATTCAGATCGGGGCCAATCGTTTATTGGCCGATTTTCCAGTGAAAATGGTGGAGCCGAGGGGAATCGAATTGCGAACTTCGATCCAACAATCGCTTTGTTTTCCTTTGTATTACTAAATGGCTTACGGACGTTTGCGTCCTTGAGACTGTCCAGAAAACGCCCTCACTGGGCATAGAGAGCCAATAGAAGACAGAGGTCGCGAGCAAACGACCCCTTGTTCGACTTTCCAATCCAGTTTCGAATAAAGCGTCGTTTCTAGGCCGGTAAAGGCTCGGATCAAACTGATGGCGGGACCAGTAGGTCCACATAGTTTTCAGCCAGATCAGATATCTCTTTGCGGCTTGATCCAACTCGTGCCCGGGCAACAAGTCCGTGCGTGATGGACACGACCATTTTGGCAAAACTGGCCGCGTCGGGCGTTTTCGAAATCCGGCCGGTCTTTTGTTCTGCAGCGACACGTTCGGCAACAAGAGACACACGGGCTGCATAAGCGCGCGACATCCACGCCTGGACCTCAGGATCAGTCTCCGCCATTTGTGTCGCCACGCTGACCAGCAAGCAACCTCTGGGCTTCCGTGGCATCGTTGCACATTGGATTGTCTTATCGAACAAGGCCTTTATTGCTCGGCGAAGATCCGTCTCGTCCAGAAACGCATTAGTCGGCGTATGGCCGATTGTCTCGGCATATCTGTCCAGACTCTGCATGAACAGATCATGCTTGTTCCCAAACGCTGCATACAGGCTCGGGGGCTTGATTCCCATTCGTTGCGTTAGGTCATCAATTGATGTGGCTTCGTAGCCCTTAGCCCAAAAAACCTGGATGGCGCTGTCGAGCCCCGCCTCGCGATCAAATGAGCGAGGCCGTCCGCGGCGTTTGCCGTTAGCAGCAGAATTATTCATAGTGATCACTACAAAATGATTGACGTTGGGGTTGGGCCTTTTATTATATCAATCACTAAAAAATTCAACCTGGGATCACATGCCAATCTTAGCGCAGGAAAAGCGCGCTCAGTTCGAGGGACGATGAAGGGAAGGCCAAAAATGTCTGCCAAGTTCAAAACGATGCTTGTCACCACCGCCGTCGCAGCAACGATGGCTCTTCAGAGTGGCGGCGCATATGCTCAACAGTCGATCGATGTCACCTTTATCTCGGGGTTGCCGCCGGTAACGACGGTCGTTGGCGCCGCGGTAGAGACGTTCGCACCGACCATCGACGAGGCTTTGGCAAAAACGGGAAACTACAAGATCAATTGGAATCTGGCGCACAGCGGTCAGGTCGTCAAAGTGCGAGGCGAGCTTGAGGCATTGGAATCCGGCTTGGGCGATGTCGGGATCGTCGTCTCAGCCTTCCATGCGGACAAAGTGCCGCTCTATGAAATTTCATTCAAAACGCCGTTTACAACCCAAAATCTGGATTTGGTCGCCCGTACGGTGAAGGGGTTGCAGGATCAGTTTCCCGAGTTCCAGAAAGGCTGGGAAAGATTCAATCAGATGAACCTGCATCCGACAGGGACGGTCGAGAACTACGTCCTCATTTCGGCGAAACCCATCACGACATTGGAAGATGTCAAAGGCCGCAAGGTCGGCGCAGCTGGGCCAAACTTGCCTTGGGTGCTGGCGATCGGTGCGGCTGGCGTGCAGACCAATATCGGTGGAGCCTATAACAGCCTCTCGACCGGCATCTTCGACAACATGCTCGCCTGGAAACAGGCAATGGGTGCGTTCAAACTCTGTGAACCTGCTCCGTACATGATCGATCCTCAGCTCGGTGCGGTTCAGACCGGCGGCATCAACATCAACCTGGACTTCTTTGATGGTTTGCCAGCAGAGGTTCAGACGGCCTTCGTCTCTGCAGCAGAGACCTGGCACGCAGCCAACGTTCAACGGGTGACCCAAGGCGCCGCCAAAGGGCTTGCGCGCTGCAAGGAACAGTTCAGCGCGAAGACATCTGTCATGAGCGACGAAGATCGCACCAAGTGGGCGACGATGATGCCCAACTTTGCCAAGAAATGGGCGGGTGTGCTCGATGGCAAGGGGCAGCCGGGAACCAAGGTTCTCACGGCTTACATGGACACCATGCGCGAAGCAAACCAGCCCATTCTGCGACACTGGGATCGGGACTAATCATCAGAGGCTGGCTTGGGTCAGCGATCGAGAAGGGCGGTGTTCCATGTTCCATCTGAGAAATAGCCGTGTTTAGCGACGTGCTGATCACCCTGTACAAGCTCTTTGCATGGTTTGTGCGATCCATGAGTGTGCTGGCCTCGGTCTGGATCTTCGTGATCATGGTTTTGATCACACTCGACATCACCCTGCGGTTCGTATTCGGGGCACCGCTGAGTGGTGTTATCGAAATCGTCCAGATCTCGATCGTCGTTATTTTGTTCATGCAGGTCACGCACGCCCTCAAGGCCGGACGCATCACTCGTTCAGACGCGCTGTTTGCAAGAATCCTGGAAAAACATCCCAAATTTGGCAACGCCATGGGGGTGGCGTTCAGTCTCGCCGGCGTCTTCTTGATGGGCGTGATCGTCCAGCAGGGATGGCCAAAATGGTTGCAGGCGTTAGAGCGCGGGTACTTTGTCGGCAACACGGATGTCTTCACAATTCCAGAATGGCCGCAGCGCTTAATGGTCGTCATCGGCTGCACGGCGATGGTCATCCAGTTCCTGATCATGGGGATCGATCACCTGCGCGCGATGCTGGGCAAGCCGCCTCTCGAAACCGAAGAATCAGTCGATATCGAGGCCGAAGCGGCCGAGCGGGGTGACCCGTCATGAGCGGTTTGGAGATCGGACTGGTTTCCGTCGCGGTGATGCTGTTCCTGATCTACATGGGCATGCATGTGCCGATCGTGCTGGCACTGGTTTCATTCATTGGTGTCTGGGTCCTCAAGGGCAACGCCAATGTTGCGGCAAGCCTGCTCTGGATTTCAGCCTTCAAGACCGTCAATGAATTCCTGTTCGGGGTCATTCCTCTATTCGTGCTGATGGGCTTGCTTACAAGTGCCGCCGGGATGGGGAAAGACACCTATCAGGTCGCTCACTTCTTCGTACGCCGAATTCGCGGCGGGCTTGGCATGGCGACCGTTGTCGCAAACGCCATTTTTGCCGCAATCACCGGAGTCTCGATCGCCTCCGCGACCGTCTTCTCCCGTATCGCCGTCCCGGAGATGCTCCGCTTCGGCTACAATAAGCGGTTCGCTGTCGGCACGGTCGCCGGTTCATCGGTGCTTGGCATGCTGATCCCCCCTTCGGTGTTGCTGATCATCTACGCACTCATCGCAGAACAGTCCGTCGGGGATATGTTTCTCGCGGGCATCGGTCCCGGGCTTTTGCTAACCCTCGCTTACTGTGGCCTGATTCTGTTCATGGCCTATGTGTTGCCGACAAAGGTTCTCAATCCTGCCGCCATCGTAAAGTTGAGCGAAGATTCCACGATCGACCAGGAACAGCTCTCTGCCCGTGAGGTTTTTGCCAAGCTGTTTCCGATCGTCGTTCTTGTTCTTGTGGTGCTGGGCGGCATCTATGCCGGTCTCTACACGCCAACGGAAGCCGGCGCAGCGGGCGCCTTTGTCGCGCTGCTATTTGCTCTTTGGCGTCGTGTGCTGACGCTGCGCCGTATGCGGGACATTCTCATTGAAACCGGCGACATCACAGCAACGCTCCTGTTCCTGCTGGTCGCCGCCCACATGTACAGCAGCATGCTCGGCGTCTCGGGCCTCCCGACACTGCTCGGAAACTGGGTCAGCGAAATGAATGCCAGTCTCGTGATGCTGCTGCTGATCTATGTTGTCATCATCCTGATTCTTGGCACGATCATCGACTCAGGATCGATCATTCTGATCATGGTGCCTCTGTTTTTGACCATCCTGGCACCGTTCGACGTCAATCTGGTGTGGTTCGGAATCGTAACGATTATTGCCGTCGAGATTGGGTTGCTGACCCCTCCTCTTGGTCTGGCGGTCTACGTCATAAAATCAACGCTCCAAAACGAGGACTTCACCCTCGCCGATATATTCATTGGCGCGGCACCCTACGCCGTCACGATGTTGATCGTGCTGATCCTCGTGATGGTCTTTCCCGATATCAGCCTCTTCTTTGTAGAGCTGGGGCGATAGACACGCAGGCGGGTGATGGGTGCACGGAATCAGACAACCGTTGCAGACGAGCTAACGACTGAAAACTGGAGAACGCAACATGGGCGCGGGCAAGAAAGCTGTTCAATTTTCGAGGACCGGAGAACCGGCTGATGTACTCGAAGTCGTCGAAATGGAGACAGATCCCCTAGGTCCAGGCGATGTCCTGATCGACATCGAAGCGGCAGCTATCAATCCACCCCATATTCTGACGATCCAGGGTGGATACGGGATTCAGCCCGAATTGCCCGCGGTACCGGGGGGCGAAGGTGCCGGTACGATTGTCGAGGTTGGCAAGGATGTGAGCAACGTATGTGTCGGAGAAAGGGTGATGATCCCGCTCTATTCCGGAGGTTGTTGGCGTCAGCAGATCGTTGTTTCGGCGGACAAAATCTCGGTCAAGTTTCCTTCTGATTGCGACCCGATACAGGTTTCCATGCTGATGGCGAACCCGCCGGCGGCCTGGCAACTGCTCAAGACGGTTGTCGAGCTGGAGGAGGGTGATTGGGTCATTCAGAACGCTGCAAATTCGGGCGTGGGCAACTACCTGATGCAGCTTGCCCGGATCTATGGCTACCACACGGTCAATGTTGTGCGCCGAGAAGGACTCGAACAGCAGATCGCGACCTCCAACGGAGATATCTGTATCGTCGACGGCCCCGACCTCGGAGAGCGGGTGAAAAAGGCGACGGGCGGAGCTACCATCAAACTTGGCATCGATGCGGTTGCTGGAGAGGCCACCCAACGGCTTGCGCATTGTCTAGGCGAAAACGGTGTGATTGCCACCTATGGCTTGCTGTCTGGGGATCCATGCGTTCTCTCGGCCGGTGATATAATCTTTCGAAATATCCGCCACCAGGGCATCTGGACCAGCAAGTGGCTGCAGGGACGTGGATCAACGCCCGAGTCACGTTCCGCCGTTTACAACGAACTGCGCGACTACATTTTGGAAGGCCGAATGTTTGCGAACATCGAAGCAACCTACCCACTCGAGGACATCAAGGAGGCGGTAACCCACGCCATGGCGCACCGCGACGGTAAGGTGTTGGTTCTCCCCAACGCCTAGTCGTTTTCCGCTGGGCATCGGATCCTGTATTGATGGGCCACGACAACGAAACAGCGACACTCGGCAAAACGGCGAAACGACTGCGTGCTGGCGAGCTTTCGGCCTCTACGCTGTGGGCGACCATGCGCGAACGTCATGATGCTCGCGGAAATAAGCTGAACGCCTATGTTGTTTGGGCCGCCGGTTTGGCGGCACAGATGGCGACGGGCGCCGACGCGGCATTCGCGGCAAAACTCGACCTCGGACCGCTTCAGGGCCTGCCGATATCTTTCAAGGACCATTATGGCGTTGCCGGCTTGCCGACCTATGCCGGGTCCTCAAAACAGTTGCCTATCAAGTGGGAGACCGAAGGTCCAATCGTCAAGGAAGCGAAGAAGCAACTTGCCGTGTTCGTCGGCAAGACCCATACGGTGGAATTTGCAGCGAGCGTCATCGGTGACAATCCACATTGGGGCGCACCTCGAAACCCCTGGGATGCTGAGACACCTCGCGGCACGGGCGGGTCTTCGAGCGGAGCGGTGGTGAGCCTGTGGGAAGGGTCGTGCATGGCCGCATTTGGGACCGACACGCGGGGCTCGGTTCGTATACCCGGGGCAATGACAGGCGCTGTTGGCCTAAAGACAACCGCTGGGCGTTGGTCGACCGAAGGCATTGTACCGCTTGATCCACAGGACGATACGCCGGGGCCAATTGCCCTTTCGGTCGAGGATGCTGCGTTCGTTTTTGGCGCCATCGACCCAACCCACTCCGCTGACTCTCAAGCACTGCTGAATGACCTCGCGGGCGCGCGATTGGGTGATTTCACCATTGGTATGGCCGATAGCTGTTTCTGGGATGAATGCTCCCCGGGTATTGCAGAAACGGTCCACCAGGCGTTGACCGAACTGGAAACGTCAGGTGCCCGGCTGACAGATACCATCTCGCCCGAGAGCCGTGAGATTCAACACGACTTCTCCCGAGGGCGAATACCCATGCCCGAATTATATTCCTTCCTGGAAGGCGAGCTCCCGGAATGGATCGAGCAGTTGGAGCCACGCCTTGCGAAGCGGCGCAAATATATGGAGCGATTGACCATAACCGAAGATCAGGCCAGCAAGTCGCGGGTGCACACACTGGCATCGGCGGCCACGACGTGTTTTGGAAATGTTGATGTGATTGCCTGTCCCACCGTTCCGCGAACTCCGCCCGCGCTCGTCGATGGCGTACCTCACTATGCCGTTGGCGACCCGCCGGAGATCACCTGGGCCCGCAACACCGCGCCCGCGAATTTCTTTGGCTGGTGCGCGATCACGTTGCCGGTCGGGCTGGACTCCGAGAATATGCCTGTCGGTTTGCAACTCATGGGGCCCGGCGGCAGCGAGGAAAAGCTTCTGGCCGTCGCTCTGGCCGCGGAACGGAAACTGGGAACTGTGAAATCGCGGATCGGAAAGCCGCCCCTGCTGAATTGACTGGAGGAAGTGCCCGTTATGTCGTCTGACCATGGACATGCCGATGAAGGCTCCGAACTGAGTGAAACAGAACTCAGAGTACGCGCCCTTGAGTCCCTGCTGACCGAGAAAGGTCTGGTGGACCGGGCAACGCTGGATGAGATTGTCGACCTGTACGAGAATCAAATTGGGCCGCGCAACGGAGCGCGCGTGGTTGCCCGTGCCTGGTCCGATCCAGACTACCTACAAAGGTTGCGGGATGATGCTTCGGCAGCAATCGCCGAGCTAGGGTTCGGAGGCTATCAGGGTGAGGACATGGTTGCGCTGGAGAACACGCCCGAAGTCCACAATATGGTCGTCTGTACATTGTGCTCTTGCTACCCGTGGCCGGTGCTGGGTCTGCCGCCGCTTTGGTACAAATCGGCTCCCTATCGCAGCCGCGTTGTCGTCGAACCACGGGCCGTTCTCGAGGAATTCGGAGTCACTCTGCCGGACGAAACCGAGATCCGGGTTTGGGACAGTACAGCCGAGCTGCGTTATCTCGTCCTGCCGATGCGGCCCGACGGAACCGAGGGGTGGAGCGAGGAGGAACTCACCGCCATCGTCACTCGTGATTCGATGATAGGTGTCGGTCTGGTCTCCGCGACACCCGGGGACGCTCCGAGATGAACGGCGCGCATGATATGGGGGGCATGCATGGCATGGGGGCTATCCTTCGCGAGGAATACGAACCCGTGTTCCACGCCGAATGGGAAAGCCGGGTTCTGGCCATGGCGTTCGCCTGTGGTGCTTGGCGGCGCTGGAACATCGACATGGTTCGATCCGCCCGCGAGAACGTACCCGCCAGAGACTATCTCAACCGCAGCTACTACGAGACCTGGCTCCATGGCCTGGTGACCTTGCTCCTGGAAAAAGAACTCGTCACCCAAGCCGAACTCGATGCCGCGACGGCAGGTGAGTCCATTCCACGGACCGAAGAGCCACCACTCAAGCCCGAAATGGTCGCACCGGGAGTAGCGCGCGGTGCTTCAGCCCGGGTGGATGAAGCTGTCACAGCAAAGTTCAACGAAGGTGACGCCGTCAGAGTCATAAACCGGCATCGCGTCACGCACACGCGGGCACCACGTTACGTGCGTGGATGCACCGGCACCATCGTGCGGGATCATGGCGTGTTTGCCTTTCCCGACACCAACGCCATCGACGGAAACAAAAAGCCACAGCACGTCTATGCTGTCCGGTTTACGACACGCGAATTATGGGGCGACGGCGCGGCGGCGCACGACACGATCATGGTCGATTTGTGGGACGACCATCTGGAGTCCGCCGGATGAGCGCGAACAACACGACCGAAACAAGAAAAGCAGATGACCCGGGGTCAGACGTATTGCCCGGTCTGCCACGTGATGAGGACGGCCCGATCTTTGCTGAACCTTGGCAGGCCCAGGCGTTCGCCATGGTCGTGAGTCTTCACGCGCGCGGTCTGTTTACATGGCCGGAATGGGCGGACCGACTTGGTGCCCAGATCAAACACGCTCAGCACCTCGGTGACGCCGATCTGGGCGACACCTACTACAGCCACTGGCTTCGTGCCCTGGAACTGATTGTCGCCGAGAAGGGCGTGATTGGTTCAGACGAACTCGCCTGCCGCCGAGATGCCTGGGACCTCGCGGCACGTGCAACAGCGCATGGCGAACCCATTGTTCTCGGCCACGATCGCAGTACAGCAGAGCATGCGAAACACGACCATGGTTCAGGAGATCAAATACGATGACCATTGAGCTTTATCACACGGCTGGCTCGACATGCAGTCAGAAGGTCCGACTGACTCTGGCAGAAAAGGGGTTCCCCGAACGGAGCAAGGACTGGGTTGAGCATGAGGTGAATCTCGGGAAGAACGAACAATTGGAACCGGAATATATGAAGCTCAACCCCAACGGGGTTATCCCGACCCTGGTTGATGGCGGCCAGGCAATCTACGAGTCATCAGCGATTATGGAGTATCTGGACGACGTCTACCCGGAGCCCTCCTTGATGCCCAAGGATCCCGTCCTTCGCGCGCGGGCACGCGCCTGGATCGCTATATCGATGAGGTGCCGACGTCGGCTGTCCGCGTGCCCAGCTTTGCGAACCTGCTCGCGCCGATGCGCTATGCCAAGCAGAGCGACGCGGAATTCGATGCCCACGCTGACCGGCTTCCGCTCCGCAAGCAGTTCTACAGGCGGATGACCCAGCAGGGTTTCGGAAAGGAGGAGATCGACAGCGCTTGCGATCAGATCCGCCAGACCTGTGAACGAGTTGAAAGGTCGCTCGACGAACTGGGCGGCCCCTGGATACTCGGGGGCCAGTACACGCTCATCGATGCCCAGGTGACGCCGTCGATCGACCGGATGGACGACCTTGGTTACGACACCATTTGGCAAGACCTGGAGCTTATGAGTGACTGGTGGGAGGACATTAAGGCCCGACCGTCCTACGAAGCGGCGTTCTACTTCACCTCCCGGCTATCGGAAAAATTCCCCGAGTACTTCAAGACCGCAGCGGAGCTAAAGGAAGAGCGGGGATACTAGATCGATATTCGGTTTCATGTCGCAAGGTGACTGAACACAGCACGTTCACCCTGCACTCGAGATTGGTCGGGTTCGTCTTCGGAGTACGTCAGGCAACAATCCTCTTAGCTGCCCATCTTGAGCGCCGGTGCGATCTGCTAACGGACTGCCATCAGTAGCGTCGCCACTTCGGCTTAAGCACCGCCTGAACAGCAGGCCAATCGCGAAAAAGTATTGGATCGCGAAATCGAGAACAGAGACGAATGGCCATATTCCGCCAGCATTCGACGAAACGTCCAACACTTCCTAAACCCTGAACGACAAAACCCCCGGAAGCCCGGAGGTTCGGTCGATAGCTTTGACGTTCTGCAGAGACACTAAGAAATTTGGTGGTGCTTCGAGGCGCGAGCGAACTCGTCTCTGGTCAAATTTCCTCGTTATGACCCGATAACGACCGAAATATACCCAGCATGGATGATACTCTTTCATTTATCCTGGCTGAGCGCGAATTTGCACAGCCGCTCTGAATTCAAGGCCAGAGATGACACATCCAGACCAACATCAGAACCACGCTACTAACAACCCCGATGAAGACGCGTTGGACTCTTTGAAAGAACCACCACCCAACGACCCGGTTTGGCAGGTTCTGACCAATCGAATCAACACTAGTAATCAAGCTGCTGTAGACATCGGTCTGGTTTCCATTCGTTCCGCCATCCTCATTAACGGCGGTGCTATCGTCGCCCTACTTGCGTTTGTTGGGCAACTTTGGACCAACCAACAATCAGAGATTCCCGGTGTATTACCTGTTACAGCTTGGTTTGTGTTTGGGCTAATTAGCGGATGCGTCGCGGCTGGCTTCGCTTACTTTTTCCAAACCTTGACCACGCAGGTTTATCAGCACGCATTCGATGTTTTAAGAGGGAATGGCACCCAAAGGCCCTTGAAGCGTTTCCAACCCGTTTGCGCAATTGGAATGGTTCTCGGAACAACTGGGTCCTATGGTCTATTCATTTATGGCGCGCTTCTGGCTATGGGTCGTTTAGCGTGACCCGTTTTAGGTTTTAAGCCAAGATTCTTGACGCTGGCGCCGCGATACCTATGCGCGAAATTGAAACAGTAGGTATCCCATGCGCAGATGAGCGTCTTTGGATCGTCAATTCCATTGGATACGTCAGAGAAAATGGTGGAGCCGAGGGGAATCGAACCCCTGACCTCTACGTTGCGAACGTAGCGCTCTCCCAACTGAGCTACGGCCCCACCGATGCCGAAAACGGCCTGCGCGCGACCCCCGGAAGTCGGTCGGGGGCATCGCGGCGCGGCGGGAATATGGGTGCGGGCCGCCATCCGTGTCAAGTCATGCGCGGATCGCCATATGACCTGCGTGTGACTGGACACGGATAAAGGCGCTGGCTAGTCTCGAACCCGCCAGTACATGGCGTTTCCGACGCCCATTTTCGCACCTGCGGATCGAAGAACATGCTCGCTATCGCCAACCTCATCAGCACGATCATCGGCCTTTATATGTGGGCCGTGATCATCTCGGTGGTCCTGACCTGGCTCGTCCAGTTCAACGTGATCAACACGTCCAACCGCATGGTCTACCAGATCGGTGACTTCCTCTACCGGATCACCGACCCGGCGATGCGCCCGATCCGGCAGGTCATCCCCGCCGTCGGCGGCATCGACCTGTCGCCGCTGATCGTCATCCTGATCCTCGGCTTCCTGCAGCAGTTCATCCCGGGGCTGTTGCTGGGTTGAGCCCCGCCCACCCTTGCTAGATCGCCCGTGGGATGTCCTTGAGGCGGGCATCCGCCTGCAGCTGCGCGTCACCCCGCGCGCGCGGCGCAACGGCATCCTCGACACCGGCGACGGCGCGGCCCTCAAGGTCTCGGTTACCGCACCGCCCGCCGACGGCAAGGCCAACGCGGCCGTGTGTGCGCTGCTGGCGAACGCGCTGCGTGTGCCGAAATCCTCCCTGTCGGTGACCTCGGGAGCTGCCGGACGCGACAAGCGGATCCACATTGCCGGCGATGGCCCGACTCTCATCTCCATGTTAGAGGCGTTGGTGAATCACAGCGCGTGAACGAGCGAGCAAGAAAATGACCGACCCCAAGGTGACGTACGCGGACAAGATCATAGACGGCAAGGCCTTCGCCGAGGCCCTGCGCGGCCGCATCGGCGAGAATGTCGCCCGGATCAGGAACGCCCACGGTCTGACTCCGGGCCTCGCCGTGGTGCTGGTCGGCGACGACCCGGCAAGCCAGGTCTATGTCCGCAACAAGGGCAAGGCCGCGGCCGAGGCCGGCATCACCACGACGGACCACCGCCTCGATGCGTCTACCAGCCAGGCCGAACTGCTGGCGCTCGTCGCACAACTCAACAATGACGACACGGTGCATGGAATCCTGGTGCAACTGCCGGTGCCGGATCAGATCGACCCGAATGCCGTCATCGACGCGATCGCGCCAAACAAGGACGTGGACGGGTTCCACGTGATCAACACCGGGCGCCTCGCGACCGGCCAGATGGCCGGCCCCGATGCCGCGATGGTGCCGTGCACCCCGCTCGGCTGCCGGATGATGCTCGAAGACCGGCTGGGCGACCTGTCCGGGCTCGACGCCGTGGTACTCGGCCGCTCGAACATCGTCGGCAAGCCGATGGCCGCCCTCCTTACGCAAGCGAGCTGCACGGTGACGGTCGCCCACTCGCGCACGAAGGACCTCGCCGACGTGTGCCGCCGGGCCGATATTCTCGTCGCCGCGGTCGGCCGCCCGCAGATGGTGCAGGGCGACTGGATCAAGCCAGGCGCGGCCGTCATCGATGTGGGCATCAACCGGATCGCCGCGCCCACCGACGACGACCCGGACAAGACGCGCCTCGTCGGCGATGTGGATTTCGACGCGGCCGTCGCGGTCGCCGGCGCGATCACGCCCGTACCCGGCGGGGTCGGCCCGATGACCATCGCCTGCCTGTTGGCCAACACGGTGACGGCGGCCTGCCGTCAGAACGGCATCGAGCCGCCGGCCTGGTAGAGGGTATGACCCGCCTCTCCGCGTCGGTTGCGATTGCCGGCGCGTTGGTCCTGAGCGCCTGCAGCCCGGGCGCGGGCCATGGCGGTCTGGGCGAATTCCGCCGCTCCCAGAATTCGACGCCCCACGGCTACACGGTAATCGCCGATCCAACCGGCGCGGCGCCGACGGCGACGATCGAACGTTTCGAGGTGCACCCGGGCGAGTGCGGCGTCGGCGCGCTGAAATCCGAGTATGCCGGCGCCACCGTCACGGCCCGGGAACTCTATCTCAAATACGGGGTCTATCGCGCCTTTGTCAGCCGCTATGTGGCGGCGACCGGCGCGGACGATGTGCCGGCGCAGACCGCCTATTTCACCGGTGTCACGACCGCACCGACGATGGAAGAACTGTTCGCGGCGCGATAGACGCCAACGGCCCGGCTATGCCGGCAATCGGTAGCGGATGACGCCTTTAACGCGGGCCGGATCTTCGACCAGTTTGCCCTTGCGCAACACCTGGATCGACCCGGCACGGGCCAGATGAATGCCCTGCTGCTTGACCGCCGACATGTAGCGCCGCCAGAGATCGGGCGGATCATTCGGTTTGCGACGCACGTCGGCGACGGCGCGTGCCATTTCCTCGGGCGAGAGCGATCCCCCCGGCTTCGCCGCCGCGAGTTGTTCGAGCATCATCGCCGCGACCGGGTCGGGCGTGGGTGCCGTGTTGGTTGACGGATCCGTCGGCGTGTCCGCGTCAGACGTTTCGTCGGATTGATTTGTGTCATTCGTATCGGTCATGCCCCTGACTAGCATGCCGGGGTATGACTGGACGACTCCCAGTTTCCCGCCGGATAATCACGGCACCACAGCTCGTAAATCGGGAGACATCATGATCGGCAGTCTGGATGCGCTTTTCGCGGCCACCGCGCTGTTCGTCGGCGGCCATTTCATGCTGTCCAGCGCGCCGATTCGCCTGGCGCTCATCAACCGGATGGGCGAGACGCGTTTTCTCGCCTATTACTCGATCCTGATGGTGGTGGTATTTGCGTGGATGATCCTCGCCTATATCCGCGCGCCGATCGATCCGCTCTGGAAGACTCCGGACGCCCTGCTCTGGCTGCCCGCGATCGCCATGCCACTGGCGCTGTTCCTAATCATCTGCGGCGTGACGACGCCATCACCGACAATCGCCGGCACCGCGCCGGACGACCCGGGGCGCGACCTGACCCGCGGCATCATTCGCATCACCCGGCACCCCTTTCTCAACGGCATGTCCCTGTGGTCCGGCGCACATCTTGTCGTCAATGGCGACACCCGCGCGGTCACCCTGTTCGCGGGCATGCTGATCCTGTCCGTGGTCGGGATGTGGCGGATCGACAAGCGGCGCGAGTATCTGTACGGCGCGGATTGGGGTCCGATCCTGCTGACCACCAGCCTGGTTCCCTTCGGCGCCATCCTGTCGAAACGCACCAGCTTCGACTGGGCCGGGATCGGCTGGTGGCGGCTTCTTCTTACGGTCGCGATCTATCTGGGCCTGGTCGCGCTCCACCCGTTCGCGCTCGGCGTGGCCGCCTGGCCGGGGCTGGGGTAACGGCGGTTCGGCCCGTCCCGCCAGCTAATCCCGCAGCGCCTTGGCCAGCCGCAGGCGAAGCGCCTGCAGCTTGATGAAGCCCTCGGCGTCGCGCTGGTCATAGACCTCGTCATCCTCGAAGGTGACATGGTCGAGGGAATACAGGCTGTTCGGAGACTGGCGGCCAACCACCACCACATTGCCCTTGTAGAGCTTGAGGCGGACCGTGCCGGCGACATGTTCCTGGCTCTTGTCAATCAGCGCCTGAATCATCTCGCGCTCGGGCGCGAACCAGAACCCGTTATAGATGAGCTTTGCGTAGCGCGGCATCAGCTCATCCTTGAGATGGGCCGCCTCCCGGTCGAGCGTCAGCGATTCCATCGCCCGATGCGCCGCCAGCAAGACGGTCCCGCCGGGGGTCTCGTAGACGCCGCGGGATTTCATACCCACGAATCGGTTCTCGACCAGGTCGAGCCGGCCGATCCCGTTGGCCCCGCCCAGTTCGTTCAGTTTCGTCAGTAATGTCGCCGGGGACATTTTCTCGCCGTCGATCGAGACCGGATCACCCGCCTCGAAACCGATCTCGACATAGGTCGGCGTGTCGGGTGCGGCTTCGGGCGAGACCGAGCGGGAGTAGAGATACTCCTCGGGCTCGTGCCACGGATCCTCGAGCACCTTTCCTTCGGCCGAAATGTGCAGAAGGTTCGCATCGACGGAGAACGGCGCCTCGCCGCGCTTGTCCTTGGCGATGGGAATCTGATGCTTCTCGGCGAAATCGATCAGCTTCGTCCGCGACGTCAGATCCCACTCCCGCCAGGGCGCGATCACCTTGATGTCCGGGTCGAGCGCATAATAGCCGAGTTCGAAACGGACCTGATCATTGCCCTTGCCGGTCGCACCATGGGACACGGCATCGGCGCCGGTTTCATGGGCGATCTCGATCTGGCGCTTGGCGATCAGCGGCCGGGCGATCGAGGTGCCGAGCAGATAGACGCCCTCATACAGCGCGTTGGCGCGGAACATCGGAAACACGTAGTCGCGCACGAATTCTTCGCGCAGATCCTCGATGTAGATCTCCTTGACGCCGAACATCTCGGCCTTGGCCCGGGCCGGCTCGAGCTCTTCGCCCTGTCCCAGGTCGGCGGTGAAGGTCACCACCTCGCAGTCATAGGTCTCCACCAGCCATTTGAGAATGACCGAAGTGTCGAGGCCGCCCGAATAGGCGAGCACGACTTTTTTCACGTCACCTGACGCCATGGCTCTGATCCGTTTCGCGTTTGGGTAAATCGCGGCGGAGTATAGTCGCGCGCGCCCCGGGAGCAAGGGTGCGGCAGCGGCGAAACCCGTACGGTTCCGCGATGCTCAGATCGGCCAGGCCGGCCAGATAATCCGCATGCCGGCCAGCGCCGCCGCGACAATGGCCAGTCCGGCCAACGCCAGGGGCAATCCCGCGCCAATCGCGAGTGTCGACATCAGTATCCGGAAGACCCGGCCCGCGCGGCTGGTATGATGAGGGGTCAGGGAAGGCAAACGCCAGCGGCGTATGGTCGGCAAGCCCATAACGGCAAGGGTCCCACCAAGAATGGTGAGGGCCAGTCCCATTAGAAAATCATCGATCATGTCCCTTTGATCCGGCGATGGTTGCGCGCTTGGATCCTGGGTGCGTCGTCCTCTTCCCTTGCGATGAACCTAGTGTCGTCGGCCCAAAACGGCAAGAACACGATTCTGAGAGGGGAAAAATTCTAGCTATATCAAAAAGTTACGGACTCTACCCCGCAGCGGAGCGGCGCGGACGCTCGCTCTCGGACTTCAGCTGCCCGCAGGCCGCCATGATGTCCTCGCCGCGCGGGGTGCGCACCGGCGAGGGGTAGCCTGCGGCGCGGACGATATCAGCGAACGCCTCGATCCGCGCATCCGTCGAGCGGTCATAGGGTGCGCCCGGCCAGGGGTTGAACGGGATGAGATTGACCTTGGACGGAATTCCCGCGATCAGGCGCACCAGCTCACGGGCATCGGCATCGCTGTCATTGACGTCGCGGAGCATCACATACTCGAAGGTGATGCGCCGCGAATTGCGCACGCCGGGATATTCGTGGCACGCGGCCAGTAGCTCGGCGATCGGGTATTTGCGGTTGATCGGGACAATCTCGTCACGCAGCTCGTCACGCACCGCGTGCAGGGACACGGCGAGATTGACCCCGAGCTCGGCGCCGCAGCGTTCGATCAGGGGTACTACGCCCGCGGTCGACAGGGTGATCCGGCGGCGCGAAATCGCGATCCCGGCATCATCCATGACGATCTTGAGCGCGGCCGCCACATTGTCGAAGTTATACAGCGGCTCGCCCATCCCCATCATGACGATGTTGGAGAGTTCGCGTTCATAGATGGTCGGCCGTTCGGCGGTCGGCCATTCGCCGAGATGGTCACGGGCGAGCATGATCTGCCCAACGATTTCGGCGGGCCCGAGATTGCGCACGAGCCGCTGGGTGCCGGTGTGGCAGAAGCGGCAGTTCAGGGTGCAGCCGACCTGGCTCGACACGCACAAGGTGCCCCGGTCGGATTCGGGAATATGGACGCACTCCACCTCGTTGCCGTCGTCGAGACGCAGGAGCCATTTATGGGTCCCGTCAGTGGAGGAAAGATCCTGCGAAATCAGCGGCCGGGCGACGACATAATCATCGGCCAGCTTGGCGCGCAGGGTTTTCGACAGATTTGTCATCTGGTCGAACTCGGTCGCACCGCGCCCGTAGATCCACTTGAACAGTTGGTCGGCCCGAAAACGCGGTTCGTCGAGGCCTTCAAGGGTCGCCGTCAATTCGGCCCGGCTCATCCCGATCAGGTTGATCGGGCCAGCTTCGGACGGGGCCGGTGCGGACTCCGGGGCCGCAAAATTTTCGGGTGTGATCGGCATGACGGTTCAAATAGGCCCGACGGCGGGTGAACGCAACCGCGCGCTGCCCCGATTGTGAGCCAGATCAATGCGCCAACGGCCCGGGGACGCATACTTCCGGGAATCGATACACAGATGCGGAGGGCGATCATGAATCACAAACACCGGAAAGTCCTGCATTCCCTCTTTGCCCACCCCGTCAGCGCCAACATCGCGCCACGGGCCGTCGAATCCGTCATCGAGGAACTGGGGGGCACCATCGAACAACGCCATGGCGGGCGGGTCGGGTTTCGGCTGAATGAGCATTTCGCCGAGTTCCATCACCCACAGCACACGCTGCACCCGGATGAAGTCCGGCGGGTTTCAAAATTCATTGAGGATGCCGGCGTGGATCCCGCGCGCGACTACCCGCTCTGATTAGCGCCCGCAGGCCTTGTTGATGGCGGCGTAGGCGGCGCTCGTCCCCTTGAGGGAGTAACTGTCGGTGGTCGGGTTGTTGCGGCTGGACGTACCCTTGACCGTCATCCGTGCACCCTTGCGCAGCGCCGCCACGAGCGCCTGATCGTCGGCCTGTTTATAGGTCCACGCGCTTTCGTCCTTGGTGAACAGCGACCATGATTCTCCGCCGATGCGCACCTCGACCTCAGACGCTTCCTTGAACGGGTAGCCGATGTCGACCTGCACCACATCGAACTCCTTCTGGCCGGGCCTGTGCCAGACGAGGAAGAAAATCTCGCCACGCCGCGATTGCAGGCTCGCGGTCTTCGGCTTCGAGACCATGTAGCAGAACTGGCTGTTGCCGGTGCCGCGCGTATAGGCATCCCAGTCACCATGCTGACCGATGCGCTTGGCGTCCTGTGCATGGGCCGTGGCCGGCGCCAGCAGCGTCAGGGCCAGCACACAGACCAGCGCGAAGGACGCCGCCGGGAGGATAATTCTGGAGATCGCATTCATGACCCGGCCCTTAACAAGCGGCGCCGAGTCTTGCCAAGCCTTGGCCTGATCAACGTCTTGTTATTGTTCGGCCTTTTATCAATTCTTCGGACGCCGCAGCACGGGCCCGCCATGGACATGCTCGGGCAGCGCCTCGACCGGGCCGCCCGGCGTCATCGGGCGCGGCGGAAAACGGCCGAGGGTCAGGGTCCGGTCATACATCACGATCGCGGCCGCCACGCCGACATTGACACAGAACCGGGTGGGAATTTTCACCACATGGTCGCAACGTTCAACGAGTGCGGGCGACAGGGAACCCCGCTCCGGCCCCAGCACATAGGCCGCCTGGCGCGGGTGACGGAAACTCGGCAGGTCGGCGGAATCCTCGATGAGTTCGATGCCGACCAGGTCGCAACCGCGCGGCAACCGAAATTCATCGAGCGAGTCGTATTCATGGAGCGGCAGATGCTCGGGCGCATCCGACGTATCCGACCGCCCGCCCTCGCGCTTGGCGTAGACCGCGCCGATCGTGAAGACGAAGCTGGCGTCGAACGCGTGGGCGGTGCGCATGATCGCGCCCACATTCATCGGCTTGGAGATACCCTCGACGCCGACGCCGAAATATCCACGCATTTTCGTATCGCTCATCGGACCTTACTTGCATGGCCTCCGGGGCCGAGGCAAGTTGGCAACAAACCCGGACAGGAGACTGGATTTCATGCGCGCAATCGTCTGCAAGGAATGGGGCGACCCGGATACGCTCGAACTCGGCGAACTGCCTGAACCGGTACTCGGCCCGGGTCAGGTCCGTATCCGGATGCGCGCCGCCGGCGTGAATTTTGCGGATTGTGTTCTGGTGCGCGGCCAGTATCAGGAAAAGCCGGAACTGCCTTTCGCACCGGGCCTCGAGGGCGCGGGCGAAATCATGGAGGTCGGCGACGGCGTGACCGGTTTCAAGCCCGGCGACCGGGTTATGGCCGTCGTCTCCGCCGGCGCCTATGCCGAACAAGCGGTGTGCGAGGCAACCACGGTGTTCCACACGCCCGACGGCATGGACGACACGACTGCGGCGGCCTTCCCCGTCGCCTACGGCACATCCCATCTCGCCCTGGTCCACCGGGCAAAACTGAAAGCGGGCGAGACCGTGCTGGTGCTCGGCGCCGGCGGCGGTGTCGGGCTGACGGCGGTCGAATGCGCCAAGGCGCTGGGGGCCACGGTGATCGCTGCGGCGTCCACGGCGGAGAAACTGGAGCTGGCCCGCGCGCGCGGGGCCGACCATCTGATCAACTACACCGAAGAGGATTTACGCGGCGCACTGCGCAAGCTGACCGACGGAAACGGCGTCGACGTCGTGTACGACCCGGTCGGCGGGGAACTGGCGCAAACCGCGATGCGATCTCTGGCCTGGTCTGGCCGGTTGCTGGTGATCGGCTTCGCCAGCGGCGATGTCCCCCAGTTTCCGTCCAACTATCTGCTGGTCAAGAACATCTCGATCGTCGGCGTCTATTGGGGCGCCTACCGGACGCGCGAGCCCGGCACTTTCCGTGCCGGATTCGAGGATCTCACCAAATGGTGGGCCGCCGGGAAGCTGAACCCCCACGTGTCCCAGGTGCTGCCCCTGGCCGACGTTGCCAAGGCGCTGGCGATGCTCGAGGGCCGGCAGGCCACGGGACGGCTGGTCATCGACATCGATGGCTGACGCACAAGCCTGCCGGAACGACCCGACTGACCGGATACAGAATCCATGACCGACCCCGACAAGAACGCGCGCGACCGGCTCGTCCAGTCCCAGTACGAATCCTACCCCTACCCCAAGCGCAATCCCGAGGACGAGAAGACACGCCTGATCGCCGGCTCACCGAGCAATCTGTTCGAACTCAACCACTATGTGTTCGGCGGGATGCGGGACCTGTCGCAGCCGCTGCGGGCGCTGGTCGCCGGCGGCGGGACCGGCGACGCCGTGATCATGCTCGCACAGCATATGCGTGATGCGGGCGTGCCGGGCGAGGTCGTGCATCTCGACCTGAGCGGCCCCAGCCAGGCCGTCGCAAAGGCGCGCGCCGCGGTGCGCGGCCTGGAGAATATCCGGTTCGTGACGGGTTCCCTGCTCGACATCGCCGAGGTCGCACCCGGGCCGTGGGACTACATCGATTGCTGCGGCGTGCTGCACCATCTCGACGACCCCGATGCGGGTCTCTCGGCCCTGGCGGGGCAACTCGCGCCCGACGGCGGGATCGGGGTCATGGTCTATGGCGAGTATGGCCGGACGGGCGTCTATCATATGCAAGACATGCTGCGCGCGATCGCGCCGGGTGGCGAGATGCCCGACGATCAGCGGGTCGACATGGCCAAGCGCCTGGCCGGCAACCTGCCCAGCACGTCATGGCTCACCCGCAACGGCCTGATTCGCGATCATGTCGGCGGCGGCGACCCGGGGGTCTATGATCTGTTCCTGCATTCACGCGACCGGGCCTACCGGGTGCCCGAGGTCGCGGCGTTCGTGACCCAGGCGGGCCTGCGCCTGACGACTTTCATCGAGCCGTTCCGCTATGACCCCGACTGGCTGGTCCGCGAACCGCGCATCCTCAAACGCCTGCGCGGCCTCGACCCGATCGCGCGGGCAAGCTTCGCGGAGCTGTTCACCGGAAATCTCAAGAAGCACATCTTCTACGCCGTGCGCGACAGCAATCCCGTGCCCCTGCCCACCACCGACGACCCCCGCACCATCCCCCACCTGCTCAACCAGAGCGCCGAGGAAGCGGGCAAGACACTGCCGCCGGGCGGCAAGATCACCGTAACAACCGAGGGCCTGAAGACCGACATGGTGGTCCCGGCATTGTCCCGGCCGATCGCGGCCCTGTGCGACGGCAAGCATTCACTGGCCGAAATTCACGCGAGGATCCGGGAGAAACGCGGGGATCTGGACTATGACGCCTTCAAGCGCCAGTTCGACGAGCTCTACCGTGTGATGAACGCGATCAACCGGATGGTGCTCAGGTTGCCGGCTTGAACAAACGCAAACCAATGCGCGCTAAATGGAATCGTTTGCCGGGGTGAAATCGCCGTCGAGGCGGTACAGCTGCTGCGACCCGAAACCCCTGATCTCGTGTTCGCCGACATCGCTCAGCCGGAACTCGTTCTGGATTTGGGTATAGGTTCCTTCACCGACGAGAATCTCCATCGGCTCGCACACCGCCTCGATACGGGCAGCGAGATTCACGCCGGGACCGAAGATGTCATAGACATATTTCTGCACCCCCACGACCGAGCCGATCACGGGTCCGGTGTTGATGCCGACGCGGCAGTTCCACTCAACCTCGCTGTTTTCATTGCGCCGCTTGAGGTAACGCACGAAACGCAGCGCCACACGGGCAATATTGCGCGCGTGATCCGGATTCGCTTCGGGCAATCCCGACACGGCGACATAGGCGTCGCCGATGGTTTTCAGCCGCTCGCAGCCGAACTGCTCGACGATCCGGTCGAACGCCGTGAAGATGTCGTTGAGTTCGGAAATCAGCTTGGTCGGATCCTGAGAAATCGCCATCTGGGTGAAGCCGACAAAATCGAGCATCAGGACCGAGGCGCTGTCGAAACGCTGCGGCGTGGTGACACCGAACTCCTTCCACTCCTCATAGACCTGCTGCGGCATGATGTTGAGCAACAGCTTCTCAACCCGTTCCTTTTCCTTTTTCAGATCGCGGTTCTGGCGCTCGATCATCTTCGAGTAGGACTCGATCATATATTCGAGTTCCTTGATCTTCGAGATGTTCTGGCACTGAACCATGATTTCGCCATGCCCGGCACCATCCGCGGGTACAAACTCGACGGCGAGCGAAATCGCCCGGCGCTTCGGCTTGACCTCGGCCTCGCATTTCCAGGATTCGCCCTGGGCAATTCGTTGCTTGACGAGTTCGGCATCGAACTTCGGCAGCAGGTCCGTGAAACTCACTTCACCTGAGACGATGTCCGGAAACCATTCGCCGAACATCGCGTTGTGCAGAAGCACACCAAATGTTTCCTGCTCGACAACCGCCAATCCGACACCGACGGAATCGAGCAGCATGGAGCGGAACTGCTCCATGTCCATGGAGATGTGCTCCGCTGCATCGGTCAAGAGTCTTGCCGTGTAATGATGATATCGGCGCGTGACCCGATTTCGTGCATTATCCGATCGACGTCCGCGCCCTCGATCTCGTACTCCTCGAGCGTTTCGCGCAGAAGGTTGGCCATTTCCTCGAACGATGTCCGATCAATAGCAAGATGTGCGTGCACCTTTTGAAGTGCCTCGTCGGAATAGCTCGCCGGCCCGCCCATCAGGGACGAAATGAACTTCGTCTGATGGTCGACCTGTGCCCGCATATCGATATCGTCGAAGTAGGGTCCGATAATGTCGGATTCGACGGCCTTGTCATAAAACGCAGACACGACTTTGCTGACGCTCGCAAAACCGCCGTACTTGTCGAACAAAGATCTGCTCATCGAAGCCCCCGCCCACCAATCTGCCAAAACCTGCAGATTTCCGCAATTCCGATATCCCTGCGCGGGCCCGACATTTCGCGCGTAGCGTTATGAGTTCGCGCGCCGGCCGACCGCCAGAACCATGCCCGATGTCGTCACCGCAAGGCCGGCCCAGGCCAGCGCGCTCGGCACCTCGTCGAGCAAGACGATCCCGAACAACACCGCCAACGCCGGCGCACCCGCAAGCAGGACCGCCATCGTCGTCGCCGAGATCGACCGTGTCGCCCGCGTGACCAAAATGACGACGATGAAACTGGCGACGATCCCCTGATAGACGGTCTGGAGCGCGACCTCCTGCCAGGGTGGGAAATTGTCGAACTGCAAAAGTCCCGAGGGCAGGAAAAAGAGCCAGACGGGAATGTAGATCGCCGAACTGATCGTCGGCACCGCGATGATCGCCTGCAGGATTGTGACGTTCCAGCGGCGCAGCGCCGTCATGTAGAGCGCGAAACACCCCGCCGCACCGATCAGCAATAGATCTCCAAACCATTGCGTTGGCGGCGCGTCGAGACTGAAACTGTCGCCGCCGATCATCGCACCGCCGACGACGATCAGGAACAACCCGCCGATCTGCGACCGCGCTGGCAGTTCGCGCAACCAGTAGTATCCGATGAGCGCGGCGAAAATCGGCATCGCGCCGTTCGTGAGCACCCCGGCATGAATGACCGGCGCCAGAGACATGCCGCCGAACGATGTCAGCGCGAACGGCGCGCCCACGCCGAAGGAGATGACCGCGCCCTTCCACAAGGACAGGCCGGCGAGCCCGCGCGCCAGCAACAGCGGCAACACGATGATGGCGGCGAAACCGACCCGGATCGCGGCCACGTCATACGGAGTCAGCGCGTTGAGCACACCGAACCGCGACGCCACGATCCAGCCGCCCCAGATGAACGGCACGACGAGCCCGCAGCTCAGCCCGACAGCATAGCTTGGCGATCCCCCGTTCATTTTCCGGCGCTCCCTCCTCTGCGTGGCGACGCGACACCCGACAACAGACCGGGACCCAGCGCCACCAGAATACCCGCCGTGACAACGACCACGCCAATGATGCTGATGGCGGACGGAATTTCGCCCAGCGCCGGGATCGCGATGAGAACGGCCACCGCGGGCGCCCCGGACATCATCGCCGCCTGGCGCATGCCGCCGAGCATGCGCGCGGCATGGGCAATCATTATCGACGCGAAGAAGGCCGCGATGATGCCCTGGTAGACGCCCTGCAGGGCGATTTCAGGCCACGGTGTGACGGCAAAATTGCTGGGAAGAAAGAACAGCCAGAGCGGCACATAGAACAGGAGGTTTATGCCGTTGACGATGATCAGGGACTGCAACGCGGTGATGCCCCAGCCGCGAACGGTCGTCAGGAAGGCGGCATTACAGGCCGCGGCACCGAGAAACAGCAGATGTCCGCGCCACTGTCCGGGTATCCCGTTGGCCAGCGCGTCCCAGCCGGTCGCAAGCACGCCGCCGACGATCATGGCGATCCCGATCACGCGCCACCCGCCGAGACGATCGCCGAACACGGCCCAGGCAATCAACGCGGCAAGGACCGGCATGGCGCCGTTCGTCACGACCCCGCCATGGGCCACCGGCGCAAACGACAAGCCGCCGAACAAAAACAGCACGAACGGTGCGCCGGATGTGCCCGCGATCACCAGCATCTTCCAGATTTCGAGACGCGGCCAGCGCATGCGCAGGATGACCGGCAGGGTGCAGACGCCCGCGATGCCGAAGCGCAGGCCGGCCATGTCGTAGACGGTAAGGCTCGAGGTTGCGCCAAACCGCGACACCACCAGCATCCCCGCGAACAGCAACATCACGCCCATGCCCGCACCGACGCCGAGGGCCGCGTCACGATTCACGCGCGAGATCCTTTCAGCAAAAAGGCCCCATATGGCAGATCATGCAACATGGGGCCTCATTGACACTCACACGCCCGGGCCAGGCCGGCAGTGGCGGTGACTACTGGGTGACGATGGTGGCTTCGGACCGGTCCCGCACTTCGTCGACCGTGACATCCGGCGCCAGTTCATGGATGTGCACGCCACCGTCGCCGATCCGGAACACACCCAGTTCGGTAATGATGTCGTCCACCACCGCGGCACCGGTGAGCGGCAGATTGCATTCCTTGAGCAGCTTTGCCGAGCCGTCCTTGGCGTTATGGTCCATCAGGATCACCACGCGCTTGACGCCGGCGACAAGGTCCATCGCGCCGCCCATGCCCTTGACCATCTTGCCCGGGATCATCCAGTTCGCGAGGTCGCCATTCTCGGCCACCTGCAGCGCGCCGAGGATCGACATGTTGATATGCCCGCCGCGGATCATCGCGAAGGATTGCGAACTGTCGAAATACACCGACTTCGGTGTCTCGGTGATGGTCTGCTTGCCGGCGTTGATCAGGTCCGCATCCACCTCGTTGTCCGTCGGGAACGGGCCCATGCCGAGCATGCCGTTCTCCGACTGGAAGTTCACATCCATGTCGTCGGGAATGAAGTTGGCCACCTTGGTCGGCATGCCGATGCCGAGATTCACATAGAAGCCGTCTTCGAGTTCCCGCGCCGCGCGGGCGCACATTTCATCGCGTGTCCAAGCCATATTCCGTCTCCTTCAATCTGTTCTTCGTGTCCCGGTCAGCCGTCGCTGGTGGTCCGGAACTCGATGCGTTTCTCGAAATCCTGTCCCTGGAAAATCCGGTCGGTGTAAATACTGGGCAGGTGAATGCCATCGGGATCGAGCTGACCGGGCTCGACCAGTTCCTCGACTTCAATGACGCAAGTCTTGCCCGCCGTCGCCATGGGAGCATTGAAGTTGCGCGCCGTCTTGCGGAACACGACGTTGCCCGTGGTGTCGCCCTTCCACGCCTTGATGATCGCCAGATCGCCGGTCAAACCGCGTTCCATCAGATAGGTCACACCGTCGAATTCCTTGGTTTCCTTGCCTTCGGCGATCAGCGTGCCGACACCCGTCTTGGTGTAGAAGGCCGGGATTCCGGCACCTCCGGCGCGGCAGCGCTCGGCGAGCGTACCTTGCGGATTGAACTCGAGCTCCAGCTCGCCCGCCAGAAACTGCGCCTCGAAGGTCTTGTTCTCCCCCACATAGGACGAGATCATTTTCTTCACCTGGCGCGTCTGCAGCAGCAACCCGAGACCGAAATCATCCACCCCGGCGTTGTTCGACGCGATGGTCAGGTCCTTCACGCCCGAATCCCGGATCGCCAGGATCATATGCTCGGGTATGCCGCACAGGCCGAAACCACCCGCGAGGATCGTCATGCCGTCGTGGAGCAGCCCGTCGAGTGCCGACTTTGCGTCCGAATAAACTTTGTTGCTCATCTCTTCGCCCCGAATTGCCTGTTCTGTTTTCTGGGTCTTGCGCCCAATGTCAACGAACCCGATCTGACCCGATTATGCCCAACCGGGCGGCCCCTTCATAGCCCGGGAAGCGGTTTTCAGGTGGACAGGTACGCAATACGGGCACGCAGCCCTGAGATGCGGCGGGCGACTATCGAGACGGCCGGCACCTGTTCTATGCTCGCTGGCCATGCCCAACCGCTTCTCCGCCCTGTCCCCCACCGTCGTGGCGATATCCTTGATGGTCGGGGCGATGGTGCTGTTCTCCATGGGCCACGGGCTGGTGCGATATGCCAGCAGCGAGTTGCACCCGTTCCAGATCGGTTTCCTGCGTTCGAGCTTCGGTCTGGTCTTCATGCTGCCGCTGATCCTTCGCGGCTGGGACTTCTCCGACCTGCGCCTCAAACGCCCCAGGCTGCACCTTATTCGCGGCGCCCTGTCCGCCGTGAACACGCTCGCCTGGTTTACCGCCATCGCCATCATGCCCCTGGGCGAAGCGGTGGCGCTGAACTTCACCGCGCCCCTGTTCGCCACGATCCTGGCGGCGATCTTCCTGGGCGAGATGGTCCGCGTCCGACGCTGGACCGCGACCATCATCGGATTCATCGGCGTGTTGATCGTGGTGCGGCCCGGGGTCGAGACCGTGCAACTCGGCGCGCTGCTGGCGCTCGGCAGCGCCATGTCGATCGCGGTAAATGTTCTGCTGATCCGCATCATGTCCCAGGAAGACAGCACCCGCGCCATCGTCCTGACATTCAATCTGGCGATCACATTCTTTACCCTCATCCCGGCGATTATCGTCTGGGTCTGGCCAAGCCCGGTGATGTGGGCTGTCACATTCGCGGTCGGGGTGACCACGACCGTAGCGCACCTGATGCTGACCAAGGCCATGAGTCTCGCCGAGGCCTCCGCGATCGTCCCGCTGGAGTTCATCCGCCTGCCGATGGCGGTCCTGATCGGCTTCGTGTGGTTTGCGGAAATCCTTGATGTCTGGACGATCGTGGGTGCGACGATCATCGGTTGCTCGGCGGTCTATATCGCCCGGCGTGAAGCGCTCGCCGCCAAGCGCGTCACCACGACCACCGGCACTTGACCGACCAGCGAACGCATATCTTCGGCCTGCCGCGGACTCTGGTTGCCATCCTGGCCATGGTCATCGGCGCCGCCTGCCTGGCCGGCAATCACGGGCTGGTCCGGTCCGTGGCCGACGAGGTCGGCGCACTGGAGACCTCCGCGCTGCGGTTTCTGTGGGCTCTGCCGCTGATGCTGCCCTGGCTGATCCGCAGCCGCGGCCGCATTTTGCACACGCGCCGCCACGGGCTGCACTTTCTCGCCGGCGTGATGACCGTCACCTCGACCCTGTGTCTGTTCGCCGCGCTTTCGTTGCTGCCGCTGGCCTTCGCCACATCACTCAGTTTCACCGCACCGCTGTTCGCGGCCGTCCTGGCGATTGTGATCCTCAAGGAACGGGTGAACGCCGCGCGCTGGCTTACCATCGCGGTGGGGTTCGCCGGCGTGCTGATCATCCTGCGCCCCGGCGTCGCCCCGGTCTCGCCGGCTTCCATCCTGCCGCTGGGTTTCGCGGTCGCCTACGCCATCTGGTTCATCCTCATGAAACGGCTGGGCAGCACGGAAGAGAAGACCACCACGACCTTCTATCAGACCGCCTGGTCGGCGCTCCTGCTGACCCTCATCGCTTTGCCCGCCTGGCAATGGACGAGCTGGGAGACGACCTGGCGCGCGGCCGCGATGGGCGGTCTGGGCACGGCCGCCATATTCCTGGTCGCCTGGGCCTTCGATCTGGCCGAGGCCTCGCTGGTCGCACCGTTCGACTATATTCGCCTGCCGCTGATGGCCCTGATCGCCTACCTCGCCTTCGGTGAGGTGCCCGACCTTTTCACCATCATCGGTGCCCTCGTGATCGTCGGGGCCACGCTCGCATCGGCCCGACTGGGAACGCGCAAACCAAACCCCGGATGACTTGACTCCATCCCGCCCGCGACGGGTTAATACGGCTCGTTCGCATCCGGGGGGACAGCATGGATTTCGGGATCTTCAATCTGATGAACCGGCGCCACCGCAGCCAGGCGGTGCCGCAGGTCATCGCCGAGACCGTGGCACAGATCCAGGCCGCCGAGGCGGCCGGGTTCGGCATTTCTTGGTTCACCGAACATCACTTCACCAACTACTCGATGGCCCCCTCGCCCCTGATGATGGTCAGCCATCTCGCACCGCAAACCACACGCATCAAGCTCGGCACGGCGGTGGTCCTTCCCGCGCTGTATCAGCCCGCCCGGCTGCTCGGCGACATCGCATTCGCCGACAATCTCGCCGGCGGCCGGCTGGTCCTCGGCCTCGGCAGCGGCTATCAGGCCTACGAGTTGCGCCGGTTCGGCATCGACCTCGCCGAATCCAGCGCCATCACCGACGAGTGGATCGATTTCCTGTCCCAGGGGTTGGGCCGGGAATCCTTCGAGTTCCACGGCAAATATATCGACCTGCCACAGACATGGTTCACGGTCGACCCGGTGCAGACGCCGCGACCGGAAATCTGGATCGCCGGCAACAGCCCGGGGTCGCAGCGGCGCGCGCTGAACGGCGACCACCCGCTGATCGCCACCGGGTTCGGCCGCGACGCCGATACCCTGGCCGAAATACGCGCGGGGGCCGACGAGACCTGGCGGGCGGCGGGGCGCGACCCCGAGACGATCCGCTTCGGCACGCTGCGTTACTGCTTCGTCACCGACGACAAATCCGCCGCACTGGCCTTCGCCGAGAATGCGCGATCGCAGGTGCGGCTGTCGGCCTATCTGCGCCAGGGACAGACCGCGCTCGAGGCGCCGTGGCTGCCGGAACAGGCCTTCGACGACGAGATGTCGCCGGAGGACATCCTCGGATGGAACCCGATCGGCGATCCCGAGACCGTCGCCGCGCGGCTGGTCGAGGAAATCGAGAAGGTCGGATCGGACCACATCGCCCTCTACATGACCATCGGCGACACCGACCATGAGTCGGTCATGCGCTCGATCCGACGCTTCGGGGACGAGGTTATCCCGCTGGTCGAGAAAAGCCTCGGACCCCTCGCCGGTGCCGGACGGTATGCGCGCGCGACAAGCGCGGCACGTGCGGCGGCGAAATAGTCCCGTGACGGGTTCACACGCGATCCGGCGCGTCGCCGGGCTCGCCTCGCCGGCGATTCTCGCCCATGCCGACTGGTCCGTGGACGCCCGCAAGCGCTGGGTCGCCCGCGCCACCCGCACGGCGACGGGCGGATATGTGGCCCTGGCGCCCGAACCCGTCAGCCGGATCGGCGATTTCTTCGACCGGTTGGCCGCGGGTGCCGGCGCAGGCGAGACGGTGTTCGCCGGTTTCGATTTCCCGCTGGGCCTGCCGGAAAGCTATGGTACGGCGGCGGGCCTTGACCATTTCATTCCCGCGCTGGCGCGGTTCGGCCGCGGGCGCTGGGCCGATTTCTACAGCCCCGCCGGGAAGCCGGACGAGATTTCGATCCGCCGGCCATTCTACCCCGACAAGCCCGGCGGCACCCGCCACAAGCATCTCACCGACGGCCTCGGCGTGGCGGGGATCGACGATCTGCGCCGGGTCTGCGATCACCCCACCGATCAACGCTTCGCGGCGAGCCCGTTATTCTGGACCCTGGGCGGACAGCAGGTCGGCAAGGCGGCGATCAGCGGTTGGCGCGACCTGATCGCGCCCGCCCGGCGCGCGCGCAACAATTTTCATATCTGGCCGTTCGACGGCAATCTCGCGACCCTGCTCGACCGCCCCGGGATCGTCGTGGCCGAGACCTACCCCGGCGAGGTCTATGCCCACCTGCGTCTGAGAATAGGCGCCCCCAACAAGTCCAAGCGCAATCAGGCGGACCGCCGCGACGACGCAGACGCAATGCTCACCTGGGCCGCGGACAATGACGTCGAACTATCGTCCGCGCTGGCCACCGACATCCGCGACGGGTTCGGGCCGGGAGGTGACGGCGAGGACCGGTTCGACGCGACGGTCGGGCTGCTCGGCATGCTCAACGTCGTGTTCGGCCATCGCCCGCCCGGCGACCCAGCCGATCCGGTGCAGCGGGACATCGAGGGCTGGATTCTCGGGCTCGACCCGGCACGTCTGCGGCCGCGCGGCGCCTGAGCCGCGCCGACGCGGGACCAATTGATGCCGGCCGACCGGCACTGTAGAACCGGTGCCAAGAAACAATCATTCTTCAGGGGGAATTCGGATGGACGTGAACGGACTGGCAGCGGTCATCACGGGCGGCGGCTCGGGCATCGGCGCCGAGGTTGCGCGTCATTGCGCCAGGGCGGGCATGAAGGTGTCCCTCCTCGACGTCAACATGGACGGCGCCAATGCTGTCGCCGACGAAATCAACGGCGCCGCCGTCGAATGCGACGTCACCAGCGCCGAAAGCGGTGAGGCGGCCATCGCCGCCGCGCGCGATGCCAACGGGGTTGGGCGCCTGCTGGTCAACTGCGCCGGTATCGGCACGCCGGGACGGATCGTCGGACGAAACGGCCCCCTGCCGCTTGACGCCTTCAATACCGTCATCCAGGTCAATCTGGTCGGCTCGTTCAACATGATGCGCCTGTTCGCCGCCGACCTGGGTGAGGCCGACGCCTTCGAGGACGGTGAGCGCGGCCTGATCGTCAGCACCGCCTCGGTCGCGGCCTCGGAAGGCCAGATCGGCCAGGCCGCCTACGCCTCATCCAAGGGCGGCATCGTATCCCTGACCCTCGTGGCGGCGCGGGAGTTCGCGTCCCGCGGCATCCGGGTCAACACCATCGCGCCGGGCCTGATCGATACGCCGATGATGGCGGGCCTGCCCGACGAGGCCCGCGCCAGCCTGGCCGAACAGCCGGAATTCCCGAAGCGGCTGGGCCGCGCCGACGAATATGCCAGCCTGGTCATGCATATGTGCGAGAACGTGCTGATCAACGGCACGGTGCTACGCCTCGACGGCGCGCTGCGCATGGCCGCGCGTTAGGCGCTCAAGCCGTAGTCGCTCAATAAGTCAGGCCGCGCCATCCATGAACGCGGCGAGTTCCATGTCGAGAGCTGTGAGCCCGCCCGCGTCATGGGTGGACAGGGTCACCTCGACCCGGTTCCAGACATTGAACCATTCGGGGTGATGGTTCATCGCCTCGGCCTTGAGTGCGGCGCGGCTCATGAACCCGAACGCCGCGTTGAAGTCGGCGAACTGGAAAGTCTTGGTGATCGCGTCCCGGCCCTCGACCAGATCCCAGCCATCGAGGGATGCCAGCGCCGTGTCGCGGTCCGCAAGTTCGAGTTTTTCGGCCATTTGCGCCTCCCGTGAAACCAATAAATTCAGAGCCCAAACCTGACCGCGCTTGGCGCCGGGATCAAGGGGCCCTATATGATGGCTTCATGGCTGCGACCGGAAGATACGAATCGTCCCCGTCCCTCGTGGAACTCGAAGCAATCGCCGGTGAGGCCTTTGCGACGATCCCGCGCGCGCTGTCGCGCCATGTCGCGGATGTGGCCATCCATGTCACGGATTTCCCCGACGACGAGACGATGGAGGCGATGGAGCTCGAGAGCCCGTTTGACATTCTGGGGCTCTATGTCGGGGTCAGCCTCGATCAAAAGTCACTCTCGGATATACCCGGCGACATCGACCGCATCTATCTCTATCGCCGCCCGCTGCTGGATTACTGGTGTGAGACCGACGAAAACCTCTACCACCTCGTCCGCCATGTGCTGATCCACGAGATCGGCCACCAT
Source organism: Alphaproteobacteria bacterium (assembly GCA_039980135.1). Classification (NCBI taxonomy): domain Bacteria; kingdom Pseudomonadati; phylum Pseudomonadota; class Alphaproteobacteria; species Alphaproteobacteria bacterium. The sequence goes on along the minus strand of JBDXCV010000003.1, from coordinate 638,753 downwards.
TTCGGCTTTTCCGACGACGACATGGAACAGATCGAGGCCAGCCCGGGCTAAAGCCCGAGGTCTCCGACGCGTCTCTTCAGTTCCGGCAAAAGCTCATGGGTGAACCACGGGTTCTTCTTTTCCCAGGACACTGTGCGCCAGCTCGGATGGGGCAACGGAAGGCTGGTGTCTCCATGGCTGCGCCAATCGACCACCGCATCGGTCATCGTGCGATAGCCCGGCAGGTACGCGCGAATGGCGTAGCTGCCGACATAGAGCGTCAGCCGCACATCCGGCATCGCGGACAGAATGGAGTCATGCCAGAGCGGCGCGCATTCCGGACGCGGCGGCGCATCCCCGCCGCGTGGCAGACGCCCCGGATAGCAAAACCCCATCGGCATGATCGCCACATGGCCCTCGTCATAAAAAACATCGCGGTCCATCCCCAGCCATTCCCGCAGCCGGTCGCCGGACGGATCATCGAAGGACAGCCCGCTCGCATGCGCCTTCGTGCCGGGCGCCTGGCTGATGATCAACAGGCGGGCGGACGCGCCGGCCCGAACCAGCGGCAGCGGCCCGAGCGGCAGCCCTTCGCAGACCGTGCAGGCTCGGGCCGCCGCCAGGATCGCATCGAGGGATGTGTCAGCCCCGGGCAAGAGCCGCCAACTCTTCGACGAAGGCGGGCACGACCTCCGTCGCGGGGCCGTAACGCCCTTCGCGAAACTGGCTCGCACCGAGAGACTCCTCGAGGTTGAGCTCGACCGTGTAGGCGCCGTGATTGCGCGCCTCCTGCACGAAACCCGCGGCCGGATAGACATTGCCCGATGTGCCAATCGAGATAAAAAGGCCACAGCGCCCGAGCGCCGCACCAATCCGGTCCATCTCCAACGGCATCTCGCCGAACCAGACCACATGGGGGCGCAAGGTCCCGGCCGCGCCGCATTCGGCACATGTCATGTCGGTCTCGATGTCGCCGATCCCGGCTACCAGATGGCCGCAATCGTTGCAGCGGGTCTTCGCCAGCTCGCCATGCATGTGGATGAGGTTCCGGCTGCCGCCACGCGCGTGCAGATCGTCGATATTCTGCGTCACCAGCAGCACGCCGCCCGGCCATGCGCCCTCGAGCGCACCCAGTGCCTTATGGGCCGCGTTGGGCCGGATATCCGTGTCACTCATCGAGGCACGGCGGAGGTTATAGAAACCGAGCACGGCGTCGGGGTCGCGCGCGAAAGCCTGGGGCGTGGCGACATCCTCGATCTTGTGCGTCGCCCAGATCCCGTCCGGGTCACGGAAGGTCTGCAACCCGGATTCCTTGGAAATGCCCGCGCCGGTCAGGATGACGATCGGGTCGGTGGGAGAAATATTGTCGCGAAGGCTCATGGGCGTTTCCTGTTCACGGGCGGCCCAGCGGGTAGTCGACTTCACGCGTGTAAACCGCGCCGCCCCGCCCGAGGGTCGACGAATATAACGCGAATGAACGGACGGGAAATGCGGGCGCACGAAAGCCGCCATGGTCGGCCAGATACCCGGCGATCCGCGCGGTCCGCGTGTCGCGGCAGCGGGCCAGGGTCACATGCGGATGGAATTTGCGGCTTTCCGGTGTCAGGCCGACGCGCTGGCAGGCGGTCTCGACCCGCGCCTGCAGATGATGGAGTGCGGGCGTGCGATCGACCCCCGCCCAGAGGGAGCGCACCAAACCGCGTGATTCAAAATGCCCGACCCCGCCCAGCGCGACATCGAGTACCGGTTCATCCAGGCGGGCCAGAATCGTGTTGAGATCGACGGCCCTGTCCTCGTCGACTTCGCCCACGAAACGCAGGGTGATGTGTAGATTCTCGACCGGCACCCAACGCGCGCCCGGAATCTGGCCGCGCAGGCCGGTCAGCCGTTCGCCGAGGCTATCGGGAAGACCAATGCCGACGAACAGCCGGATCATTGAGCTGCGGATGCCGTATCTGCCAGCGCCCGTCGGACGAAGGGCAGAATGCGCGCCACGATACGATCCACCCCTTCGCCATTCGGATGAATGCCGTCGGGCTGATTCAGAGATCGCTCGGCCGCGACACCTTCGAGGAAGAACGGGTAGAAGATCACGTCGTGCTTCGCCGCCAGGCGCGGGAAGAGCGCATCGAACGCGGCGGCGTATTCGCGGCCGAGGTTCGGCGGCGCCAGCATGCCGGTGAACAGCACGGTGAAACCGCGCACCCGCAATACCTGCAGAATCGCATCGAGGTTTTCCTCGGTGTTCGCGGGATCGATCCCCCGCAGCCCGTCATTCGCGCCCAGCTCGAGGATCACCAGATCGACATCGTCGGGCAACGACCAGTCGAGGCGCGCGCGACCGCCGGCGGTGGTATCCCCCGACACCCCGGCATTGACGACCCTTGTGTCGAGCCCGTCCGCCAGCAGGGCGGCCTGGAGGCGAACCGGGAAGGAATCGGCCTCATCGAGACCGAACCCCGCCGACAGGCTGTCACCGAAGGCGATGATCACCGGCTTGTCATCCGCTGCCGCGGGCAATGCCGATAGAATCAGAAGAAGCGCCACCGTCACCGCGATTGCGCACAGCCGCTGTATCGCTCCGGCATTGATGATGCGGACCGCGCGGCCATATGTAGAAGTCGAACAGCAAGTCATCGGTTGAAGGTAAACCAGCATGAAAGATCAGCCCGAAACGGGCCCGGCCACACAGCGTGGCGGCGACGCGGCACCGATGATCGCGCTCGACGGTGCCGAACTTCATTTGGCGGGTGCGGGCGGCAACGTCAACATCCTGCGCGGAATCGATTTGTCGATCACCCCGGGCGAGACCGTCGGCGTGGTCGGCCCGTCGGGGTCGGGCAAATCCACCATGATGATGGTGATCGCCGGACTGGAGCGGCTGACGGGCGGCACCGTCGCGGTTGCCGGTCACGATCTGGCGGCACTCGACGAGGATGCGCTGGCACGTTTTCGTCGCGCCAATGTCGGCATCGTGTTCCAGGCATTCCATCTGATCCCCACCATGAGCGCATTGGAGAATGTCGCGGTGCCTCTCGAATTCGCGGGCAACGCTGACGCCTTCGCCGTGGCACGGGAGAGCCTCGAGACCGTGGGGCTCGGCCACCGCCTCGATCACTACCCCTCGCAATTATCCGGCGGAGAACAACAGCGGGTCGCCATTGCCCGCGCCTTCGCACCCGGGCCGGAACTGCTGCTGGCGGACGAACCCACCGGCAACCTCGACGGCGAGACCGGGGCGGCGATCATCGATACCCTGTTCGACCTGTCGGCCCGGCGCGGATCGACCCTGCTGCTGATCACCCACGATCCGGCCATCGCGGCGCGATGCAGCCGGGTTGTCCACCTGCGCGACGGGCAGATCTTTGATGCCCCGGAAGACGGCGCGGCGTGAGCGACACCCCCATCACCAGGGTCGCAACCAACGACGCCGGATGGCCATTGGCGGCAAAGCTGGCGCGCCGCGAGCTGCGCGGCAGCCTGCGCAGCTTTCGCATTTTTCTGGCCTGTCTGGCTCTCGGCGTGACCGCGATCGCCGCGGTCGGCTCGACCCGCGCCATGCTGGAAGAAAGCATCAGTTCCGACGCGCGGGAAATCCTCGGGGGCGACGTGCTCGTCGACATCGTGCACCGCCCCGCCACGGCTGCCGAACGCGACTCACTTGCCGCCGCCGGCGCCCTGGCCGGCAGCGCCGAGATGCGCGCCATGGCCCGCGCCGGCGCGCGAACGGCCGGCCGTTCCGGCGCGCAATCCCTGATCGAGCTGAAGACGGTCGAGGCGACCTATCCCCTGTATGGCACCCTGGAGACCGCGCCCGCACTGCCCCTGGCGGACATGCTCGGACGGCGCGACGGCCTGTGGGGCGCCGCGGTCGCGCCCGAACTGATCGAAAAGCTGGGCATCTCGCGGGGTGACAAAGTGCGGATCGGCGACGCCAGTTTCGAGGTGCGCGCGACAATCCTGCATGAGCCGGACCGCGTCGGCGGGTCGGGGCTCTTCTCCCTGGGTCCACGGGTGCTGATCGACGGCGACGCGCTGGACGAGACCGCGCTGGTCCAGCCCGGCAGCCTCATCCATTACAACTACCGGATTCGCCTGCCCGCCGAGACGACGCCGGCGGCGTTCATCACGGACATCAACGCCGAATTCCCGGATGCCGGCTGGCGCATCCGGACCCTCAACGAATCGTCGCCCCGGCTCAGCCGCCTGATCGGCCGGGTCACGCTGTTTCTGTCCTTCGTCGGGCTGACAGCGCTGCTGATCGGCGGGGTTGGCGTCGCCAACGCCGTCCGGGCCTGGCTCGACGGCAAGACCGAGACCATCGCAACGCTGAAATGCATCGGCGCACCCCGCACCCTGATCTTCCGCGTGTATCTCTTGCAGGTGATGGTCCTCGCACTGGGCGGAATCGCCATCGGGCTCGTGCTGGGGGCCGCGCTGCCGCTGCTGGCCGCCGACGCGCTTTCGAGCGTCGTCCCCATTCGGGTGGCCACGGGCCTGTACCCCGTCCCGCTCGCCATCGCCGCGCTGTTCGGCTTTCTGACGGCGCTGGTCTTTTCGGTCTGGTCGGTCGCGCGGGCCGGCGAAATTCCGCCCGCGGGGCTGTTTCGGGCGCTGGTCTCGCCGACCCGGGGGCGGCCACGTACGGCTTATATCCTTGCCACCGCGGCGCTGGCCGCAGCCCTCGCGGGGCTCGCCATCACGACCGCGTCGGATGCGGGCTTCGCCACATGGTTCGTTGTCGGCTCGGTCGGCGCCATGATCGCCTTCAGGCTGGCCGCCGTCGGGATCGCCGCCACCGCCGCACGGGTCAAGCGGGTCCGCCGACCTGCCGTACGCCTGGCGCTGGCGGGCCTGCACCGGCCGGGTGCGGCGACGGCGTCCGTCGTCCTGTCGCTCGGCCTGGGCCTGTCGATGCTGGTGACGGTCGCCACGATCGAGGGAAATCTGTCTCGCCAGATCTCCGAGGAGCTTCCGCAAGACGCGCCGGCGTTTTTCTTCGTCGACATCCAGCCCCAGCAGGTCACCCCGTTCGAGGCGCTGGTGGCCGATGTCGCGGGCGTGGAACGCAGCGAGCAGGTACCGATGCTGCGCGGCCGGATCACCGGCATCAACGGCGTTCCCGCCGCCGAGGCCAACATCGCGCCCGACGCGCGTTGGGTGCTGCGCGGCGATCGGGGGATCACCTGGGCCGCGACGGCGCCGGCACACAATTCTATCGTCAAGGGCGGATGGTGGCCGGCAGACTATCGCGGCGACATGCTGGTCAGCCTCGACGAGCGGGTCGCGAACGGACTGGAACTCGACATCGGCGACACCATCACCGTCAATGTGCTGGGCCGCGCTTTCACCGCCACCATCGCCAACACCCGGCAGATCGACTGGCAGCGCCTGGCCATCAATTTCGTCATGGTGTTCTCGCCGGGAATCCTCGAATCCGCGCCGCGCATGCATATCGCCATCGTCCATGCCGACGCCGCAGCCGAGGATCCGCTGGAGCGCGAAGTCACCGACGCGTTCGCGAATATCACCTCCATCCGGGTGCGCGCGGCGATCGAGACCGTGGCAACTCTGGTCGGAAATGTCGGCACGGCGATCCGTCTGACGGCCGTGATCACCCTGGTCTCGGGCGTGCTGGTTCTCGCCGGCGCCATCGCCGCGGGCCGCCGCCGGCGCATCTATGACAGCGTGGTCCTCAAGGTGCTCGGTGCCACGCGGCGCGATATCGTCACCGCCTATATCCTGGAATACGGACTGCTGGGCCTCGTGACCGCGATCATCGCCGCCATCGTCGGCAGCGTGACCGGCTGGGCCGTGGTGACCTGGCTGCTCGGGATTGCCTGGACGCCGGAACCGGCTGCCGTCATCGTCACCGCCGTGATCGGGACCCTGATCACCGTCGGCGCCGGTCTTGTCGGCACCTGGCGCGCGATGGGTCAGTCGGCGGCACCGTGGTTGCGGAACGAATAAGGCCTCGGAACGAATACGGTTACGAAATGAATAGGGTTGCGAAACGGGTAGGGTTACAAAGCGCGTAGCAACATCTCGACGAAGCAGGATCAGGCGTGAGCGGAGAACCGAACAAATCAAACCCGCCATCCGGCGCCCCCCCCGAGGCGCCGTTCCAATCGGGGCCGAAACCCACCTTGCACCCGCCCAAGGTGCACACGATGCGCATGGGCCATCTGCCGCTGACGATCCTCGTCACCATCGCCATATCCGGCCTGTTCGCATTGGCATTCGAACTCGGCTCCGCGCCGCCCGTCGCCGGCATCGGCCTCCTCGCGCTGCTGATCGTGTTTGCGGCGGTCACGCCCAATCCATCCGGCACACCCGCCACCACGGGCACCCGATTCACGGTGGCGCGGGTCGGCATGACCTGCCTGCTGGGCGGTCTCGCCATCGTCCCGACGGGAAACCCGCCCGACCCGCTGCTCTGGTCGGTCGCCCTGATGGGGGTCGCGGCCGCGGGTTTCGGGGCCGTCGACGGCTGGCTTGCCCGGATCACCTATTCCACGAGCGGCTTCAGCGAAAGGCTCGGCACGATGGCCGGCGCACTCCTGGTGCTGTCGCTGTCGCTCCTCGTCTGGCGCCTCGGGCTGGCCGGTGTCTGGGTCATTGCTGCCGGTGGACTCGGTTTCGCCGAGGCGGCGCTGCAGGCCGGACGCCATACCCCGCAACGCGATATCTGGCGGACCGGGGCCGATCTGGTTGTGCGGGTCGCGCTGGCCGCCGCGATCGTGCCCACGGCACCACCGCCGGCAGTGACGGCGCTGGCCGTCCTGGCGACGGCGATCGCTTTCGGCCTGATGGGCTACGCGCTGCTGGAACGACGCGGCGATGCATCCACGTAATCATTTTAAATCAATGGTTTAGAGAAAAGGTCATCACGTAAAATCCAACCCGGTACCGGTTGAATTGCGCCCGCGGACGCCCCATATTCCTCGCAGCTAACATTTTCGAATGACAGGAAACCCTTGGGAGGGTCACGAAACCATGGCTAATCAATTCGAGCGCGGGACGGTTGTTCAGGGCCGCGCCGCAGACACAGCGCAGATCGATGAGGGCCTCCGGTCCTACATGCTGCGGGTCTACAACTACATGACGACCGGCCTCGCGCTGACGGGCATCATCGCCTATCTGGTGGCGAATACCCCGGCTGTGCTCAACCTTTTCTACGCGGTCGGGCCGCAGGGCCAGGTCGCTTCAACGCCGCTGGCATGGATTGCCATGCTGTCGCCGCTGGCCTTCGTGTTGGTGCTGTCGTTCGGCATCCAACGCATGAAGGCTTCCACGGCACAGCTCCTCTTCTGGCTGTTCGCCGGCGTGATGGGGCTTTCGCTCAGCCACATCTTCCTGCAGTTCACCGGCGCCAGCATCGCGCGGGTCTTCTTCATCACCGCCGCGACCTTCGCCGCGATGAGCCTGTACGGCTACACGACAAAGCGTGACCTGACGGGCCTGGGCACATTCCTGTTCATGGGCCTGATCGGCATCATTATTGCGAGTATCGTGAACATATTCATCGCCTCGACCATGATGCAGTTCGTGATCTCGGTGATCGGCGTGATCGTGTTCGTCGGCCTGACCGCCTACGACACCCAGAAGATCAAGGAGATGTATGACGAGCTCGACGGCTCCGAGGTTGCCGGCAAGAAGGCGATCATGGGCGCGTTGCGGCTGTATCTCGATTTCATCAACCTGTTCATCATGCTGCTGCACCTGTTCGGCCAGCGCGACTAGAACGGCAGAACATAACGATAACAAAACGCCCGGGTTCCGCCCGGGCGTTTTCTTTTGCACCGAGGCGGGTCAGAATTCATTTATCAACCGGAAGGGGAAAATCATGGCCAGCCTGAAAGACAAGGTGATCGTTCTCACCGGCGCCAGCCGGGGCATCGGCGCCGCCACGGCGCGGGAACTCGCGACGGACGGACCCCATCTGGTCCTGTGCGCGCGCAGCGTAGAGGCCTGTAACGAAACCAGGGCTGCCGTCGAGGCGCTCGGCGCCAGCGCGGAGACCCACGGGTTCGAGGTCGCGGACTTCGACGCCGACAAAGCCTTCGTCGAAGGCGTACTGGCCGAACATGGCCGCATCGACGTGCTGATCAACAACGCCGGCACCGGTCTGATGGGATCGGTCGCGGACGTGCCGCCGGACGCCTTTCTCGACGTGCTCAAGATCAATGTGATGGGCCCGTACAACATGATCTCGGCCGCGCTGCCCTCCATGACCGAGCGCGACGACGGCGTCATCATCAACATCACCAGCGCCCGGGCCTTCATTCCGGACCGGTTCTACGCCGCCTATTGCGCGTCCAAGGCCGCATTGCTGTCGATGACCCAGTGCCTGCATTACGACCTGGAAGACAGCAAGGTGAAAATCTTCGCCCTGTCCCCCGGCTTCACCCAGACCGACATGGTCGATGACATCTATGCCAATCCGGTGTTTCGCGCGGCCGCGATGACACCCGACGATGGCCAGCCACCCGAGCGCCCTGCCAAGATTCTGGCGTGGCTCGCCCGCGAGGCCCCGGCGGATCTGGCGGGTGTCCATAACCAGGTGCAGTTCAACGACCTCACCCGGCGCGCCGGGATCGAGATTGTCTGACCCTCATCGGGGTAACATTGTGTTCACCCCGCGCGGCTTAAACTGTGACCCGGGGAGACCCCGAGTTTCCAGGCAGACATACAGCGCGCGATGACCGACCGTCTATCATTCAGAGAATTGCTCGACCATCACCCCGGCCAGTCCGCGCGCGAACTGGCGGGCAAAGCCTTGCGCCAGGCCCGCGAACTGATGGGCGCGGATGCGGGTGCGCTATATCTCCTGCGCCAGGAGAACGACACACAATTACTGGAATGCGCGGCCGCCCAGCCCGACCCCGCACCCTGCGGTGAGGCGATCCCTCTGACACATCGGTCGATCGTGACCCAGGTGGCACGAACCGGCGAAACCCTGAAATTGTCCGATGCGACGACCGAGGCCGCCGACGTGCCGTTCGACCCCATGATCGATGCCTGCCACGGCACCGACGCCGGCGCGCTGATTGCCTTTGCCCTGTCGAACCATGCGGGAGAGATCGTCGGCGTTGTCGTCCTGGCCAACGAGGCGCGCGCCGGGCGGCGATTCGCCGACGAACATCTCGGCCTGCTCGCGCGCTTCAACCGGCTGGTCGGGGCGGCGCTGGAGCGCGCCGACATCCTGGAACGGATCGGCAGCATCGACATCGACAAGCAGGAACGAAATGAGCGACTGCGCGACCAGGCAGAGGAACTGGCGCGGCTCGACGACGATGGAGACGAGTCGTTCAGAATGGCCGTCTCACTGCTTGCGCGCGCCGCAGAAATATATGACGAGGGGACCGGCAACCATGTGTTCCGGGTGAACGAGTACAGCCATTTTCTCGCCCGCACCCTCGGCAGGGAGGCCGACTATTGCCGGGAACTTCGCTACTCGGCGCAGCTTCACGATGTCGGAAAGATGGGCGTCGCCCCCGCGGTCCTGCGCAAGACCGGCGCGTTGACCGGCGCGGAACGGCGCGAAATGGACAACCACACGATCTACGGCCAGCGCATCCTCAGCCGATCACCGCGGCTGGGCATGGCCGCCGACATCGCGCTCAACCATCATGAAAAATGGGATGGCAGCGGCTACCCCGCCGGCAAGCGGGAGGACGAAATTCCGCTCGCCGCGCGGATCGTCCAGATGGCCGACATTTACGACGCGCTGCGCTCGGAACGCCCTTACAAGCCGGCTTTGGATCATGGGCGGGCGCGCGACATCATACTTCTGGGTGACGAACGCATCGATTCCAAAGGGCATTTCGACCCCTTACTCGTCGAAGCCTTCGCCGATACCCACCAGAAGTTCGACGACATCTGGCAGGCGTTTATCGGCAACAGGGCTGGTCTTTAGCGCCCCGCCGGTCAGCCATATACCGGATCGGTCGTCGACATGATCGTGCCGATACGCGGTTTGACGTCGCGCGGCTTGCGATAGATCGCCGAGCAACGCAGGACAGGCTCGCCATCGGCGATGACCGTGCCCTCGACGAAATTCATGGTGCGGGTCGTCTTCACCAGCCGCGCATCGCAAGTGACCCACTGGCCGGGATAGATCGGCGCCAGGAAATCGGCCTCCAGATGGATCGTCGGCGTCAGCCCGACCACGCCCATCTCGTACATGGCAGATTGCGCCATCGCCACATCGACGAAGCTGGTCATCCAGCCGCCATGTACGACGTCGCGCGGGTTGAGATGGCGGTGGTCGGCACGAAACCCGAACACGGCCCTGGCCTTGCCGAGCTTCACGAAAAGCGGGCCGTTGTTCGTGGTGAACGGGCTGGAGAATTGGAACGTCTCGAACCCACGCGGCACCCTGATCGCCTGCTCGAGGCGATACTCCAGATGATCCAGCCGGTCGGCGCCCCAGAAACTCTCGCCGTCCAGCACCATGAACGGCGCGCCGAACATGCCGTCCTTCAACGCGCGGCGATAGGCGTTGTCGAGATCCTTCTGCGCGCGCTTATCCTCGGCCGCCGCCCGAATTTCCTTCGCGCTCACCGCCACGCCGCGCGCCTTGCAGGCGCTGGTGAGTTGCTGGGCGGTACGAACCTCCTTGCCGGTGCCGAAATAGCGGTGATCGACGGCCCGCGCGAAGGCTCTCGCCAGGGTCGGGTCCTTGCGCTGCAGACGCCAGAACACCAGGCGATGCAATGTCGCGCCATAGGGCGGCACCTCCGGCGGAAAGCTGACCGGCAGGCCGTTCATCTCGCACAGGCGCGGGAAATCCTTCATGTTGTGGGCGAACTTTGCCGGCTGATCACGTGGCGACGTTGCCTCGTGATGGTTGAGGATCTGCGGCAGTGGCACACAATTCCATTCGACCTCGCGCCCCCAGCGCGCGCCGAGCGCATCGATCCGGTTCATCGCGACATAGGAATAGGCGGATACGAAATCGAAGTAGAACTTGATTGGTGCTGACATGCTGTCCCCTTGAGAAAAATACTCTTTGTGGCGCGCTACGCGCGCTCAGCGGCTGTCGGTTCGTGAATCGTGATCGGCAATATAATCGGATAGTTCCGTCGCTGTCGCGGTCAGCCGACCGGCCAACCGGGCGACACGCGCCGGATCGAATCCGGAAGCGGGGGCCGAAACAGAGAGCGCTGCGACCGCGCGCCCCAGTGTGTTCAGGACCGGTGCCGCGACACAGGCGAGCCCCGGGATCATCTCGCCTTCATCCACGGCATATCCCTGCAGCCGGATCACCTCCAGTTCGCGCACCAACGCATCGACAATCGTGATCGTGCGCGGCGTGTGGCCGACTGGCGGATGCTGGCGATAGAGATCGCGCACCTCGTCCGGAGCCAGCCAGGTGAGCATGGCTTTCCCCGCACCGGTTGCGTGGGCATCGAGACGCATGCCAACGGCGGTCGATACCGAATGTCCATCCGGCGGCACGACCTTGTCGCAATAGACGATCTGCGGGCCCTCGAGCGCCGCGAGTTGCACCGTCTCCTCCAGGTCCCGGGCGAGGCGGCGAATAAACGGCCGTGCATGATGAACGATGGTTTCGAGATGATTTCGCCGGCGTCCCAGCGCAAACGCCTTATGCCCGAGCGCATAGGTGGCGTCGGTTTCATTCTTGTAGATCCAGCCCATTCGGGTCAGCACCGCGAGCATCCGAAATACAGTCGCCCGATTGAGGCCGGTCTCGCGCGCGATGACGGCCAGAGGGACCGGGTTCTCGGCCGCATCCACACATTCGAGGATCGCAAAACTGCGTTCCGCCGACTGGTTCTGGTAGCGGGCTTCCGTCATATCAGCTGACGCGGTCAATCATCACGCGCGGCCTGCAGCAGGGGTTCGCGGCGCACCAACCACCAGCCATATTGCTCGGGCCAGGCCGCATAGTCCGGATCCGCACCCAGTTCATGCGCCACATGATGGGGCCAATTGGGGTTGTAGAGGACTTCGCGGCCGACGGCAACGAGGTCTGCCGCCCCGGAGGCCACAAGATCCTTGGCGACTGCCGCGTCGAGCACGAGCCCGACAACCATCGTCGATACACCCGCCTCGTCGCGTATCCGCGACCCATAGGGCCCGCGAAATCCCTGCCCCCGCGGCCCGAGCGCAGCTGTCGCCAGCCCGGCGATGCCTCCCGAGGAGCAATCCACCACGTCGACCCCGCGCGCCTTCAGTTCACCCGCCAGAGCGACGGAATCATCGAGCTGCCAGCCTTCCCCACTGCCATCCGCATCGACCGCAGAAATACGAACAAACAGGGGCTTGTCGTCGGGCCAGACCGCACGAACCCTCTCGGCGGTTTCCAGCGTGAACCGCATGCGCCCCGCCAGGTCACCGCCATAGGCATCGTTTCTATGGTTCGACAATGGCGAGAGGAATGAATGGGCGAGGTAACCATGCGCGGAATGGATCTCCAGTACCTCGAACCCGGCGGCCACTGCATGTCCGGCGGCGGTCGCGAAGCTCGCCTGTATATCCTCGATCTCGGGAAGCGACAGTTCCGTCGGCGTCAGCCAGCCGTCCTTGACGGGTTCGGCGCTGGCCGCGACGATATCCCAATTATCCTCGCCCCGCGCCCGATCGCCATCATTGAGCGGCCCGTTGCCGTGCCAGGGGCGCTGCATGCTCGCCTTGCGTCCGGCGTGGGCGATCTGGATTGCGGGCAGCGCGCCGTTCCGGCGCAGGAACGACGTTACCGGTTTCAGGGCAGCGGCGTGGTCGGTCGACCAGATGCCCAGATCGCCATGGGTGATCCGGCCGCGCGGTTCCACGGCGGCAGCTTCCGTAAATACGGCCGCCGCGCCGCCGAGCGCGAACTTGCCCAGATGCACGAGATGCCAGTCGCTCGCCATGCCGTCCTGCGCCGAATAGGTGCACATTGGCGAAATCACGATCCGGTTGCGAAACCGGGCGCCACGAATATCGAACGGCGAAAACAACGACGCGGATGATGGCTCGGTCGTGGACATGGAATACTCCTTGGAAAACCAACCGTGGCAGAGGCCCTAGTCTTCAGTTTTGCCGAGCGCCTTGAGCAGCTTCAACAGGGTTGCGTCCCGGTCCGCGGCCAATTCGCCGATCGAGCGGCCATGGGCCTCCGCATCGACCCCGTCGATGATCTTCTGTTTCACATCATCGGTGAGTTTGGGGTCGCCCAGTGCGGCCCAGCGGCGTTCCTGGCTCGGCCCGAGATTCTCGAGATAGCGCCGGATGCCCCCGTCTCCGCCGCCGAGATGATAGGTCATGTGTGGCCCCATAAAGGCCCAGCGCAGGCCGGGACCGCCGGTGATCGCCTTGTCGATATCCTCGACCGAGGCATAGCCCTCCGCCACCAGATAGACCGCCTCGCGATAGAGCGCAGCCTGCAGCCGGTTGACCAGATGACCCGGAATTTCCGCACGCAGCCGGATCGGCGTCTTGCCGACCGCGTCATAGAATTCCATCGCCCGGTCGACGGCCCAGGTCTCGGTCTGCTTGCCGCCGCCGACCTCGACCACAGGCATCAGATGGGGCGGGTTGAACGGATGCCCGAGCACGATGCGGCCGGGATGGGCCGCCAGATGCTGATACTCCGACACAGGCAAGGCCGTGGAACTCGACGAAATCACGACGTCTTCAGGAATGTCCCGGTCGATTTCGGCCATCAAGCGCGCCTTGATCTCCGAGTCTTCCGGGCCGCTTTCCTGGACGAATTGCACCCCGTCCAGCGCCTCGGTGATCCGGTCATGGCAGGAAAGGTTGTCCAGCGACGCGCCGTCGGCGAGGCCCAACTCGGTCATCAGCGGCCAGGCCCGCACCACAAACGACGTCACATTCTCGGCATAGCCGTCGAGCGGGTCCCAGCATCGGACTTTCAGCCCCTGCGCCAGAAAATACGCCGCCCATGAAGAACCGATGGTACCGGCGCCGACAATCCCGACGGTGGAAATATTTGATCGTTCCATGTCTCTCTCCGGCATTTACGGCTTGATATTTGTCGACGCCGACAGCGCGCCCGCGGTGGGGCAGTTTTGCGCCGCCTGCTACAATGATGCAATGCCGCGCCGTCGAGCGCCATACAGCAGGGGAAACAGCATGACCACCTACGTCACAGCCGCGTTGACCATCACCGACCCGTCCTGGATCGAGGCCTATGGACCACCCGTCCATGCGTTGGTCGCCAAGCATGGCGGACGCTACCTCGCCCAGACTCCCGATGTCCGGAAAATGGAGGGCGACGGCGACGCCCCAAACGTCGTTGTCCTCCTCGAGTTCCCCGACCAGGCCTCAGTCGAGGCCCTGTACGCGGATCCTGAGTACAAACCCTGGCTGGCGTCGCGCAATGACGGTTCGACCGGTCCGGTGCTGATGTTCGACGCGCTCTAGGGCGCGCCCCGCGCCATCAACTGCCGACAGGCGTTCCGGCGATCCCGCTACGCAGGTCCTTGCATGTGAAGAAGTGGCAGTCCTCGTCCGGCGAGATCGTGACCGAGTGCACGGTGTTCGCCGGAATATAGATCAGCTGACCGGGGCCGACATCGGACTCCTGACCGTCGACCGTGGCATGCAAATGCCCCTGCAGCAGGTAGATCCACTGTTCGTTCGGGTGCATGTGCGGCGCGGAGGTCTGACCGGCGGGCAGGGTCATGACCCCGACCTGGGTCAGCTCTCCCTCGACCACAGGTCCGAAGGTCTCGGCGTATCCCGGCCCGGCATCGAGCCCCTGCAACTTGTCGACGTCGAACACATACGCGCCATTGCCGGCCTTGTAGGCGCCCTCCGTCTTGGTTTCGGCATTTGCCATCACTGATCCTCCCTTGCTGTTCCGTTCCGGCGAAGCGGCACTCATCGCGCCGCCCGTATTCTTCCGTGTGCCCACAATAGCGACGGTGCGAGGCCGGAGCCACTCCCGGCCGGGGCGAAACCGTGGGCGGCAACATGTTCGATAAGGAACGCGGATCACGCCAAAAATCGATTGACTTTGCATCGATGAAACAACGGAACAATCAGCGTTTTTCGATCAAAGACAGGATCATGTTTATCCAATGCCGCTTGGCGATCGGGCCCTCCGGAATCTAGCCTCCGCTTCGAACATGCCCCGAGTTTGGGCCCCGTAGATCGACCCGGAGGTCTCCATGAATATTCTCGCACTGACCTCTCAAAAAGGCGGTTCCGGCAAGACCACGCTCGCCGGACATCTCGCCGTCGCGGCCCAGGCCGCCGGTGCGGGCCCCGTCGCGGTGATCGACACCGATCCGCAGGGCAGCCTGACCGACTGGTGGAACGAGCGGCAGGCCTCGACACCGGCGTTCCTGCGCGCCTCGGTCGCAACGCTGAACACGGATCTGGCGCGGGCGCGCGACCTGGGTTTCAATCAGGTGATCGTCGACACGCCGCCGGCCATCACCGACATGATCGAGCAGGTCATCGCGCTGTCCGATCTCATCGTTATCCCGACCCGTCCCAGCCCCCATGACCTGCGCGCCGCCGGCACGACCATCGCCATGGTGGAATCCGCCGCCAAGCCGCTCGTCTTCGTCATCAATGCCGCCAACCCACGCGCGCGCATCACTGGCGAGGCGGCGGTGGTTCTGTCTCAGCATGGCACGGTCGCCCCGGTCACGATCCATCAACGAACCGATTTCGCGGCCAGCATGATCGACGGGCGGACCGTGATGGAGCTGCCCCGTGCGGGAAAGTCCGCGGAAGAGATTTCGGACCTTTGGGGCTATCTCGACGGCCGCCTGACCCAACGCAGCCGCCCGACAATAATCTCCGACGGATTCACCCGCCTGGCGCCTGGCCGCGCAAACGGCGAAACGCGCTGGAACGGCGCGTCATGAGCGACCCACTCCTGGTGCGGAAAGGTGCTGCGGTCCCCGCCGCGACTCATCCCGGCGACGCGGCACGATTTCACGCGCGCCGGACGATCCTGCTTCCTGCGATCAACCTGCACATGACAGTGCCGCAATCGGCGGCGAACATCGCGCGGAGCCGGTTACAGCCGCCACGCGCCGCCCGTCTGACCGGGCCGGCCGCAACCGAGAAGCGGAAATTCACGTTCCGGATAGACACGACCCGCCACAGCGCATTCTGCCGTGCGGCCGAGGCGCGGAACGTCAGCCGGCAGCGATTGCTCACAGAAGCACTCGACGCCCTGCTCGCCCGAACGGGTCATACGCCCGCCCAAGCGCCGCCCCAAAGCGCCGGGCAGCCGAACGGCACACACCATGCGTGTGCCGGTGCGCCGCCGGTATACGCCGATTCCGCGACCCGGCGGCCGCTTCTTTGAAACCCGCGCAGACGTCCGGACATGAGAGCGCAACTGCTGGCGATGGGGAGCAGATAATGACCGAGCATGATCAGACAGCGCGCGCCGATGGCGCGAAAACCGACCCCCGGGCACCCGCCGCGTCGCTGACCCGGGTGTCTATCCGGCATGCCGCCCGCCGCACCATGCCAGCCGTCCACGTCGAGACCGCACATGCCAAGAGCGCACATGCCGAGACCGCGTGTGCCGAGATAGCGCAAACCGACCCGACGACGATTCCCGACAAGGCCGACACCTCCACCGTCATCGAACTATGCGCCGACACTACCCCGTCCGCGCCACGCCGGGCCTTTCCCTCTGCGCAAACTCAAACTCTCGAAACGACGGGGGCCGCCGCACGCCGGCATGCCCATGTGGCGCCGTCGGCCATGATCGATCTCTGGGAACATCTGGCAGCCGACCGCCTGCGCCCGAACATGTCCGATGTCGACCCGGTCACGATCGCCGGACAATGGCCCAACAGTCTTCTTTTACGGGTGACCGAGGGCGGCCGCCGCCCCGGGCTGGAGGTCGCACATATGTTCGCGCCGACCGCCGGCGGCCCCACATCCGCGATCCCCATCGATGCCATGACCGTCGACTGGATCGTCGGCCTGGGACGCGAAGTGGTGATCACCGGTGGGCCGGTCCACGAAACCGACGCGGTACCCACGGGCGCCGGCCCGATCAATTGCGGCGTGATCGCGCTTCCCTTCGGTGCCGAGACGGGCGTCGACCATGTGCTTTGTCATTTGTATCGCGTCGACGACCGGGTGGTTGAAGGCGAGATCGACGCAGAACACAGCCTGCCGCCGCGCGACCGCACCGGGATCAAACGGCTTTTCGGACGATAAGCGCATTCGCCCGTGCTATGACGCGGGTATGAACCGCGCTGCACTCCTCCTGATCGCGAGCCTGACCGGGCTCGGCGCCCTGTACACGATCTATCTGTCCGTGACCGGCGATGACGGCCTCACCATCTGGCGCTCGGCCCGTGCCACGGTCGCCGTACTGGTGATCGGCACCTCGGTAGTCACCTGGCGACAACTCATCCGGCCGACCCATGACCAGGCCCGCCTCCTGAAACGTGCAGCACTGGTCGCGCTGGTCATCGGGGTCGTGGGACTGGCCGCAAACGCGTTCGTCGGCGGCCGCACCAACGCACCCGACGGCCCGGTCTTCGTCCTGTCGCTGTTGTTGATATTGCAGGCCTTCGTGACCATCGGCCACGCGTCGCGGCCATCCTGACCCAACGCGATGTCGGTCAGCGACGCGGGTTCGCGTATCAACGGAAACCTCCGCGGCATCTTCTGGATGGCGACGACCGGCGTCCTGTTCGTGGCGGTCACCGGGATCGTGCGCCATCTGGGCACGGACATGAGCGCGGTTCAGGCCGCATTCATCCGCTACGTGTTCGGCTTGCTGCTGCTGGCGCCGGTGTTCTTCAAGGTCGGGTATTTCATCCGCGACCGAAACACCATGGGACTGTATGCGGTGCGCGGCCTCATCCATGGGATCGGCGTAATGCTCTGGTTCTTCGCGATGGCGAAGATACCCATCGCCGAGGTCACCGCGCTCGGGTTCACCGCCCCGATCTTCACCACGCTCGGCGCGGCACTGTTTCTCGGCGAGAAACTCCACCTGTACCGGGTCGGCGCTGTGTTGATCGGTTTCGGCGGTGCGATTGTCGTGCTGCAGCCGGGTTTCCAGGAAATCAGCATCGGGTCGGTCGCGCAGCTGGTGGCCGCGCCCCTGTTTGCCTGCTCGTTCCTGATCGCCAAGCGCCTGACCCGCACGGAATCAAGCCCGGCCATCGTCGCCTATCTGTCGATCTTCGTGACCCTGACCCTACTGCCGCCCGCGATGATTGTCTGGCGGACCCCCACGCTGGTCGAACTGGGCTGGTTGTTCGCGACGGCCGTCTGCGCCACAGCGGGCCATGTAACCCTGACCCAGGCGTTTCGCTCGGCTGACATCACGGTCACCCAGCCAATCCAGTTCCTGCAACTGGTCTGGGCGACATTACTGGGCCTGACGTTGTTTGGCGAACAGCCGGAAATCTGGACCTGGGTCGGCGGCGGCATCATCGTCGCCAGCGCCACCTATATCGCGCACCGCGAAAGCCGCGCACGGCGCCGCAGGACCGCCTAGCGGAATACGACCGACGCCGCGGCCAAAACCAGCATCGCCGCCGCGCCGAGCCCGACCACGGTCAGAACCGCCGCAAGCATCAGCCGGCCCGAAGCGGGCCGCTCTTCGCTTTTTGTCTGCTCATCCATAAATCGGTTCCCTCGGGAGCGAAAAATCACAGATAACGCCGAAATGCGGTTCGGCCACGCGTGCGCGCATTGTATGCTAGTGACACGTTTGGATCGACTTGTGAGGTCCCTTTGGGTTTCGTTTTCAATATGGGGTTCTTCGCGGCGGCGTTCGTGCCGAGCTTCCTGGTCAGCCGGATCATCTTCCGGCTCACCAAAAAATGGGAGGGCAAGCTCTCCCGGCTCGTTGCCACGAATATCGCCTCGGCCATCATCTGCATCGCCGTTTTCCTGGCCGCGGGCGTCTGGTTCGCGGGCGGTTTCGAGTTCCCCTGGCTGTTCGGCATGTTGAACTACGCCGCGGCGCAGGCGATCTGGCTGGCCGTGGACATTTACTCCGACTGGATCAACGACCGCATCGAGAGTCGGGGTCAGAAGGCCTAGCCGCGCAGACACGGGAGCACATGATGGGAACGGACGGGACGGGCGCCGGCAATGCCGACATCGATATTGGCGCCTTCTGGCAAGCGGTCGGCCAGCGCGCGGTGGCGGCGACCATCGTCACGGCGCGCGGCAGCGCCGGCCCTGCGGGCTTCCTCGGCCTGTCGGCCACCCATGTCTGCGCCGACCCGCCGACCATGCTGGTGTCGATCGATGCCCGCACGTCGGCGCTCGGCGCGATCCGGGACTCGAGCCATTTCGCCATCAACTATCTGCCGCGCGGCACCGAGGACGTGGTCGACCTTTTCTCGGGCAAGAGCGACATCAAGGGTCCCGACCGGTTCGACGCCCATAGCTGGTCCTCGCTCGCGACCGGCGCACCGGTCTACAAGTGCGCCGTCGGTGTCATGGATTGCCGGCTCGAGGAAACGCTCGAACGCCACGGCACCATTCTGGCGATTGGCCGGGTTGTCGCCGTCGGTGGTGATCCCGATGCCGCACCGCTGGTGTATTTCCGCGGCGGGTATCTGGATTAGCAATCAAGGTGATTTCGTTACCCGGATGCTTTGAAGGGCGTTTCGTCAGAACGCGCCTCAGCATGAAGCTAAAAGGAAATGCTCTCACCCTGAGGAGCCCGCGAAGCGGGCGTCACGAAGGGTCGCCGAGATGCGCGGATCGAGTCCGCGCATGACGATAAAATTTTCTTGAATGCGGGCGGGTTTGAAACCCGCCCCTACAGATAGTCTCGAATGCATATATCGGCGGGTTTCACCGGAATGCGCCAGAGACATGTAGGGGTGGGTCTGTGTCCCGCCCGTCCGGCAGACCTACTGCGCGGCCTCGTTGGTCGCCGCGAAGAACCGGTTCTCCGGGCGCGGCAGGCCCATATTCTCGCGCAGGGTCTTGCCTGCATACTCGGTTCGCAGCAAGCCACGCCGCTGCAGCTCGGGCGCCACACGGTCCACGAACAGGTCGAGACCCTCGGGCAGGAACGGGAACATAATGGTGAAACCGTCGCTGGCCCCGGTCTCGATCCATTCTTCCATGTCGTCGGCGATGGTTTCGGCCGTGCCGACCAGTGCAAGCCCCGAATAACCGCCCATGCGTTGGGCCAACTGGCGCACCGTGAGATTCTCCGCCTCGGCCAACCGGATCGCCCGCTCGCGCCCGCTCTTGGAGGCGTTGGTCTCGGGGATATCCGGCAAGGGCCCGTCGAGATCGAATTTGGAGGCGTCATGCCCGAGCGAAATCGAGAGCGACGCAATCGCGCTGTCCAGATGCACCATCGAATCGAGTACCGCACGCTTCTCGCGGGCCTCCTCGACGCTGTCGCCGACCACCACAAGGCAGGCGGGCAGAATCTTCAGATGGTCCGGGTTGCGGCCGAGCTTCGTCATCCGGCCCTTCACATCGGCGTAGAACTCGCGTCCGTCCTCGATCGTCCGCTGGGCCGCGAAGATCGCCTCGGCGGTCTCGGCGGCGAGCTGGCGCCCGGCCTCCGATCCCCCCGCCTGCACGATGAGCGGCCAGCCCTGGACCGGCCGCGCGACATGCAACGGGCCATGCACCGAGAAGAACGCGCCTTTGTGATCGAGGGTGTGGAGTTTGTCCGGATCGAAGTAGACGCCTGACTCCACGTCGCGAATGAAGGCGTCATCGGCCCAGCTGTCCCACAGGCCGGTGACCACATCGTAGAACTCGCGCGCACGGGCATAGCGCTCGCCATGGTCGAGATGCTCCTCGAGGCCGAAATTCTTCGCCGCGTCGGGGTTCGATGTGGTGACGATGTTCCAGCCTGCACGCCCGCCGCTGATATGGTCGAGCGAGGCAAACCGGCGCGCCAGATGGAAGGGTTCGTCGAACGACGTCGAGCCGGTCGCGATCAGGCCGAGATTCTCGGTGGCCATCGACAGGGCCGACAGCAGGGTGAAGGGTTCGAACGAGGTCGCCGTCGAGCTGCGCTTCAGCGCATCCATCGGCATGTTGAGCATCGCCAGATGGTCGGCCATGAAGAAGGCATCGAACTTCGCCTCCTCCAGACGTTGGGCATATTTCACGATCGCCGGGAAGTTGAAGTTGGCGTCGGGGGTGCCGCCCGGATAGCGCCACGCGCCGGTGTGAATACTGATCGGACGCATGAACGCCGCGAGATGCATTCGGCCGTTGTCGGTCATGGCTGCCTCATTTGTCGCCGGTCGGTGGCGGTTGCTTGGACGAGATACAAAATAGGCCTCCCGGCCAACAGGTCAAAACGCCATTACAGCGCACCGAAGGCCGGCGGCGGCACGCGGCGGTTCGAGGCCGCCTCATAGGCCGACGCGACCTTCAGGGAAACATCCTCCATGCCGGGTTCGGCCCGGAAGGTCAGCGAAAAGGGCAGGCCGGGTTCCGGCAGCTCGGTCGCGACATCGGAATGGTGGCTCTCGTAGCGCGTACCATCCTCGGAGAGTTTGAACACCGGATCATAGACGGTCGTGACGAAACCGGCCGGGATCAGGATTTCGGTCAGGCCGGCGTTCGGCCCGTACAGCGATTCCAGCGCCAGATTGTTCGGCCCGCCCGCCGGCTGATGCGCGCCACCGATGACGGCAGGTGCCCAGGGCGTGTGCAGCCGGACGAGACAATCGAGCTTGTTCTCGAGGATCACCATCATGTCGATGCGCCGCAACAGCTCGCGGAGCATGATCCGCTCGTCAATGCCCTGACGTTGCCCCAGCTTGTTGCGCGGATCCGCCGTTTCTTCCCAGTTCGCGAACCCGGCCCGGTGATCCTCGCCCCAG
This sequence comes from Alphaproteobacteria bacterium, assembly GCA_039980135.1. Lineage (NCBI taxonomy): Bacteria > Pseudomonadati > Pseudomonadota > Alphaproteobacteria > Alphaproteobacteria bacterium. Next base: position 616,977 of record JBDXCV010000003.1, on the reverse strand, counting down.
AATTTCGAGCGCGCGTTCAGATCCGACCACGTCGCGAGCGTCTCCTCGAAGCCCATCGCCGCCCAGTCCGTGCTACGCCGCATCAGATACTGCGCGATGTGGAACTGGAAGGTGTGGGCCAGCGCCTGGGGCTGGATATTGCGGATGTCGAAATCCGCCGGCGGTTCGATCCGGCCCTCCGACAGGCCGACGAAATACTCCATCGGCGTCAATTCACCGGACCCGAACATCTTGCCCGGGGCGAACTCGGTCGGTTCGATCGCCGCGGCGAATTCGGGATAGAGTGGTGTGCCGTCGGGCTTCAGATAGAACATCAGATTGGGCATGAAGATGCCCACCATGCGGCATAGCGCGGTCCGGAAATCGACCGTCATCTGCTCGCAGTCGGGGTCGGGTTCCCAACGCGAATGCCGGGATTCGACCAGGGTCGCGCTCAGTGTATCGGCCAGCACCGCCTTGATTTCGGTGGCCGCCGCGGTGGTGATGGGCCCTTCGGTTTTCGAACCCGGCGTCGCGATCATCGATTCCCGGACAATCCCGATACGCATGCCGGTGAGCACGCCGGGCGCGCCGTCGGCGATGTGTTTCGCGTAGCCGTCGAGCACGCCGGAACGCGGCACCGCAGTCCAGGGATCGCGGGGATCATAGTAGCCGTCCTCGGGGTCCTTCAGCGCATCGAGCACCTTGGCCGAATCGGCGACCCGCCGGCACAGGATGCCCGTGCGATCGCACTGGATATCGGCGCCGATCGCGTTGCCGTGGAATGAAATGAGCGCCTTGTGCGGCAGGATCAACGCAACCGAGTTGTGATTGGCCGGCCCGCGGGTCGAGGCGCGCGTTTCCTCGCCGAGGCTCGCCATCACCAGGTTTGCCGACACCGAAACACCCGAACCCGACGAAGAGCCCAGCGAGGCGGCGCGGGTCGTATCATAGGGATTGGCGGGGTTGCCGGCCCAGGTCGAGCGTTGGTACCCAACCGTCGATGGCAGGACCTTTTCGCGTTTGTGCGTGCCCCCGGGGTCACCCGCCCGGCCGTTATATTCCGTCAGCACCGCCTTGGCGAAGATGATCGCGCCCTTGTTGCGCAGCTGTGCCACCAGCGTGTGGTCGCGGGCGGGAAAGTCGATGTCATAGGCGGCGTCGGCACCGCCGGTCGAGCGCATGTCCTTGGTGTCGAACGGATCCTTGAACGAGAAGACCACGCCATACATGGGCATCGCCTCGAGATCGGGGTCGTTGCCATATTCCGCATCGAGTTCGGCGGCGCGCTCCAGCGCATCGGGCATCTGGCGGAATATCTCGCAGACCGGCGGCGCACCCGCGGGCAACGGGCCTTCGGACGGATGCCGGTCGAAATCGCCCTTGCAGGTCACGGACCGTTCGCCGCGGATGTTCAGGGTCTGCAGGGCGTTGAGCTGTCCGCCCTCAGGAACCCCCCGGAGCATGCCGAACTGCTGTTGCACGTCGGGGTCCGACGCCGTTGCTTCCATCCGGCCGTACTCCAGCGGCGGGCCGGCATATTTGTCGAGGTCGGGCAGAACATCGGACGCCGCGACGGTCTCGGTCGGGAATGTCAGGGCCGCACCGGCGCGCACGGTCCCGGTCGCCTCGGGAACCGGCTGGCCGTCTTCGGTGACGAGCATGCCGGCGACGCCGTTATAGGCCTTCGCCCTGTCGATATATTGTTGCACCACCTCGACCAGGGTCGTGGCACCGTCCCGTATGGCGGCGTGCAAATCATCGATCGTCGCTTCGACCACGTCGAAGGATGTGTCGGGATTCCCCGGTTTCGTGGCCATGAACGTCCCCCATCAATCTGGTCCGATAGTGGAATGGATGGGGGCAAAAATCCAGCGGCCAGGGCGCGCGAGATGGCCAATGCCCATCCGGCGATCACAAAATGGGGACCGGCGATAAAATCCATCCCTTGTGACCGAGATTTCCGTACAGTTGTGCCTGCATGGACAAGGATTCCGACGCAGACGGGTCGCCGGGAGCGTCCCGTTGGTCTAGTCTTGTACAACCATAACGTCGGGAGGCGCGCGAACGCGTGAACCATCCCGCAACACGTCAAACGTTTTCCATACGTCGCACTACCCCGGGAGGAATCGCGATGAAATACCTTAAGAACATGAAACTGGCCCTCGCCGCCGGCACGATCGCCGGCTCGATGGTCGCCGCGAGCGCCCCGTCGGTCGCGGACACGATCAATATCCGCATCGCGTCCGGCCATCCGCCGACCGTCGTGTATGCGGGCCTGATGAAGAATTTCTTCCAGCCCGAACTGAAGAAGGCCATCGAGGCCAAGACCGATCACACGGTCAACTTCATCGAGGGTTACAGCGGCTCGATCGTCAAGGTGTTCGACACCTTCGAAGGCGTCCAGAACGGCGTCGTCGACATCGGCGGCTTCTGCTACTGCTTCGAGGCCTCCAAGCTGCCGATGCACGCGTTCCAGATCATGCTGCCCTTCGGCACCATGGATCCGGTCCAGAGTGTCGCCGCAGCCGCGGAAATCTATGAGAAGTATCCGAGCCTGGCCGAGCGGTTCCAGGGTTTCGATCAGACCCTCATCGCCATCATCGGCGACGGCGGTTACAACCTCGGCACCAACTTCCCCTGGAAGAAGCTCGAAGATCTCAAGGGTCACAAGATCCTGGGTGCGGGCCTCAACCTGAACTGGATGGAACAGGCCGGTATCGGCATCATTCCGGTGACCGACGGTCTCCCGGGCTGGTACCAGAAGATCAAGACGGGCGTTGCCGAGGGCGGCATCATGTTCCCCAGCGCCTGGGGTCCCGTGTTCAAGCTCCATGAGGTCGGCCAGTACTACACGACCATCGGCTTCGGCTCGATCACCTGGCATGGCCTGACGGTCAACAACCGGTTCTGGGATCGTCTCCCGGCCGACGCCAAGCCGATCGTCCAGGAAGTGGCAGGCCGTTTCCAGGCCCTGACCGGCACCGGCAACAAGGCCGGTTACGAGAAGGACATGAAGTGGCTGCGTGAGAACATCACCGTCACCGACCTGCCGGCCGAAGTACGTCAGGGCTGGGCCGAAGGTCTGGCTCACTGGCCGCAGAAGCATGCCGACGAGCTCGAAGGCAAGGGCTTCCCGGCCAAGGCCATTCTCAATGACTATCTGGCCGCTGCCGAAAAGCAGGGCTACGAATGGCCCGTGCGCTACACCATCAAGTAGCGCATGGGTTGATCGGCCCGTGCCGATCTGACTGAATAGCCGGCTGGGGCCCTGTGACGGGGATTCCAGCCGGTCGTTCATTGGGGCCGGAATTGCCCGGTGACCCCTGACACCTTCCGAACGTCGATGCGCCACGCGGCATCTGAGGGAAGACAAAATGAACCTGATTACGCTGAGCGACCGCATCTCCAAATTTCTGATGGTGCTGGCCGCAATCTGGGCCTTTGGCCTCACCTTCATGATTCTCGCGGATGTCATCGGACGCGGCGCTTTCGCCGCCCCGATCAACGGGACCACGGAACTCGTCACGGCCTCGATCGTGATCATCGTGTTCCTGCAGGCGGGCTATGCCATCCGCAGCCGCTCCATGCTGCGCGCCGACTTCCTCGTCGTCCATCTCTCGCCGGGTGTCCAGCGCGCACTCGCCGCAATCGGCTATCTGCTGGGCGCCGCCTTCTTCCTGATGATCATCACCGGCGGCTGGGAGGAGAGCATCTCCTCCTTCGTCGAAGGTGAATATGAAGGCGAAGGCGCGCTGCGCGTGCCGTCCTGGCCCGCGCGCTGGACCGTGATCGGCGGCAGCGCCCTGGCGATGATCAACTATCTCGTCATGGCCTATGCCGACCTTTTCAAACCCGAGTTGCTGGATTCCGAAGTGGATCCGGATGCGACGCCGCAGCACTAGCCCCGCCGCGCGACGAATAAGGAACCACCGACGTGTTCGAAGCCAATACCGCAATCCTGCTGATCGTGTGCCTGATCACCCTGGTGGCCATCGGCGTGCACATCGCCATCGCCCTGGGCATGACCAGCGCGCTCGGCATTTTCCTGGTGACGGGGGCCGACAGCTACGCCTTCAACACCGTCCAGCGCATGCTCGCCGCGACCGCCTATGAGGCGATCCGCGAGTTCGTGTTCGCCGTGATACCCCTGTTCCTGCTGATGGGTGAATTCATCAGCAAATCGGGTACCGTCACGGATGTCTATCGCGGGCTGAACCGCATGCTGCGCCACCTGCCCGGCCGGCTCGGCATCGCCACGGTCCTGGGCAACGCGCTGTTCTCCTTCGTGACGGGGGTCAGCATCGCGTCCGCCGCCACCTTCTCGCGCATCGCCTATCCGGAGATGAAGCGCTTCGGATATCACCCGGGCTTCGCGCTCGGCACCGTGGCCGGGTCGAGCTGCCTGGGCATGCTCATCCCGCCGAGCGTTCTCATGATCGTCTGGGGCATCCTGACCGAGCAATCGATCGGTCAGCTCTTCGCGGGCGGGATCCTGCCCGGCCTGATGCTGACATCCATGTTCATCATGTATGTCTTCGCCATGGCGCTATTGAAGCCCAGCGTTGTCGGTGTCGGCGTCGTTCAGAACCCGGCAGCCGCCGTTGCGGAACCGGGCGAAGAAACGCCCGACGTTTCGACGACCCAGTTCTTTATCAGCCTGTTCGGCATCGTCGCCGTAATCGTCGCCGTTTTGGGCGGCATCTGGTTCGGCATCTTTTCGCCGACCGAGGGCGCGGGCGCGGGTGCGTTCATCGGTCTGATATTGGCGCTCATCAAGGGCATGAAATTCCGGGACTTCATCGACGCGGTCCTGTCGGTGGGCAAGACGTCGGCGCCGATCCTGTTGCTGCTGGTCGCCGCCTCGCTCTATTCGCGCACGCTTGCGATGACCGGCATGGCGAACGCCATCGAGAGCCTGTTCATCGGCTCGGGCATGGAGCCCTGGATGATCATCGCCGTGATGGTGCTGATCTGGTTCGCGCTGGGGATGATCATCGATTCGATCTCGATCATGCTCCTGACCGCGGCAATCTTCTCGCCGATCGCCATCCAGCTGGGTTATGATCCGATCGCATTTGCCATCATCGCGATCATCGCCATCGAGGCCGGGCTGCTGACGCCGCCCTTTGGCCTATTGGTCTACACGGTCAAATCGGCGATCCAGGATATCGATCCCAATATGAACGTGATGACCATCTTCAAGAGCTCGATCCCCTACTGGATCATCATGCTCACCGCCATGGCGCTGCTCGTCCGCTTCCCGGAGATCGCGACATTATTGCCCAACGCGTTATTCCCGTAGCATTGACGCGACACTAGATTAAGAATGCCAAAAGCCGTCGGGTCCGCCCGGCGGCTTTTTCATCACCTGGGGAAGAGAACATGGAAACCGCACCGGCAAACTTTGCGATGCATCAGGGCACAACCGAACGCAAATGGGGCTTCGTCGAATCCGTCGAAGGCTATGCCCGGCACGGCATCCCCGCTCTCACCGTGCGCCGCTCCCTGGTAGAGGAATACGGCATCACGAATGCGGCCCGGCTCATTTCCGATGCCGGCATGAAGGTGCTCGGCGTGTCGCGCTGCGCCTCACTCACCGAAGACGACCCGGCCCGGATCGCGGCGAACCATGAGGAAAACATCCGCGCCATCGCGCTGGCAGCCGAACTGCAGGCCACCAACCTGGCGATGATCTCCAGCGGCCTTCCCGAAGGCTCAACTGATCTGGCGGGCGCCCGCGCCCGCGCCCGCGACGCGGTCGCGAAACTTCTGCCCGAAGCACGCGCGGCAGGTGTCAGCCTGGCGCTGGAGGCGATCCACCCCATGCGCGTGGCCAGCGGCTGCGTCTGGAGCACATTGGCCCAGGCCAACGCGGTCTGCGAAGAATTGGGTGACGGGACGGGCCTGATCGTCGATGCCTATCATGTCTGGTGGGACCCGAACCTGACGGCGTCGATTGAAGCTGCGCGGGGCCGCATCGTGTCGTTCCAGATCAGCGACTGGCTGCGCGACACCACCGCCGCGGACGGCTCGGACCGGGGCATGCCCGGCGACGGGGTGATCCCCCTGCGTGTGTTGGGCGATCAGGTCCGCGCGGCGGGTTTCGACGGCTTCGACGAGCTGGAACTCTTCTCGGAGCGCAATTGGTGGCAGCGCGACCCCGACGAGGTGATCGAGGTCGCCATCGCGCGACACCGGGAGATTTTCGGGGACGTGCCCTAGCGCACCGCAAACGAGAAAGCCGCTGGTCATTCGGCAATTCTCTCGTGGTTCAAAACTCTTCCAGACTCACCCGAAATCTTTAACGTTAAAGAGAGTTCTACTCGAACGTTCGAAAGTCTGGACATGGAACATCAAACCGACTTCTCGCGACTCGCAAAAATTTTCCAACCTCGCGCCCAAGAGCGAATGGATAAATTTTTTGAAAGTGGGAACCGCTTTGTTCACTACACCACGGCATCAAATGCCATCAGCATTCTCCGCTCGAGCAAAGTCTGGATGAGGAATGCACGATGCATGAACGACATTTCGGAGGTTGAGCACGGATTTGAGAACCTTCGAAACTGCTTTGCTGAGGAGGAGCGCAAAGATTCATTCTTCAATGCGCTGAACGCCGTTTCCCCAAAGTTGGCAGAAGAAACAATCGGGCTCTTCGATGATTGGATAGATCGGATAAGAACTTCGACCTTCATCACCTGCCTTTCCGAACATGACCAATCCGAAGACAAGTACGGGCGCCTCTCCATGTGGCGCGCCTATCAGCGAGACATAGGCGTAGCACTTGTTTTAAAGCCAGATGTGTTTCGATCTGAATCTGATGCCCTCAAAGTTTACTCAAGTCCTGTCGCATACGTAGATGAGGAAGAGTTTTTAGGTGACTTCATAAAAATCGTGGAAAACATTCGGTCAGAACAAGAATTCCTGAAAACTGTCCAGCGAGAACACATAGTTGCGTACATATTTTTTACACTTTTGTTCGCGGTAACTTGTTCCAAGAATCCTGGATTCCACGAAGAGCGAGAATGGAGACTGATACACTTGCCAGGCGCCTTCACAGGCAAAGTGGACCACCTGGAAACGGCAGTCGAAGTAATTGAAGGCGTCCCTCAAATAGTGAAGAAGATTCCTCTTGTGAACATACCTGACCAAGGACTGGTCGGCGCCGAGATTCCAGAGATTCTAGATCGAGTTATTATCGGACCGTCGGACTATCATTTCCAAATTTACGAAGCATTCGCTACTACGCTCTCTGAGCTCGGGGTAGAAGACGCTAGTTCAAAAGTTTACTTCTCAGAAATTCCACTTAGGACCTGATCCAACCACATGCAAAAAAGCCGCCGGTCACCCGGCGGCTTTCGCGCACTCTGAAACGATATTCCCGGCAGCGGCGCTTAGCTCCAGTTCTCCTGGGGTTTGGCGCGGGCGAAGTCGTTAACGTCGATCTTCAGGAGGCCGGCAGAGGTGAGGCCGCACATGGCTTCCTTGTCGGTCGCCGAGAAGTCTTCCAGACCCATGATGTGTTCGGTCGGGTCGTAATCGGCCATGTCGAACGGATAGTCGGTGCCGAGCACGATCTTGTCCGCACCGTATTTCTTGGCGAGGAAATCGAGCTGGTCTGTTGAGAAGACCGTCGTATCGAAATACATCTGCTTGAGGTAGCTCGTCGGCGGCTGGTCGATGTGCAGGCAGCAATCCTCGCGCTGGCCCCAGGCGTGGTCCATGCGCGCGGCATAGGCCGCCACGAAGGCGCCGCCATGAACCGCGACGATCTTCAGGCCCGGGTAACGGGCGAGCACACCGTCGAAGATCAGGTAGTGGATCGCGACCGTGGTATCGAGCGGGTTGCCGATGATGTTGGTCAGGTAGTGTGCGCCGAAACGCTCACTGGCAAACGACGTCGGGTGGAGCAGGATCGGAATGTCGAGCTCCTCGCATTTCGCCCAGAAGGGCTCAAGGCGCTCGGCGGACAGCTCGTCCTGACCGACCTGGGCGCCGATCTGGATGCCCTTGAAGCCGAGCTCGCCAATCAGCCGGTCCAGCTCCTTGAGCGCCATGTCGGTGTTTTGAAGGGGCACGGTACCGAGGCCGACCAGCCGGTCGGGCGCCTCAGACACGGCGCGCGCGATGTTGTCATTGACCTTCTGGGCGGTTTCCTGGCCCAGCGCATCCGGCGCGTCATAATGCATCTGCGGCGGCTGGGGCGACATCGCCATCACGTCGACGCACATCTTGTCCATATCTTCGAGGCGCTTGGTCACACCGGTCAGCTCTTCATGTCGGTCTTCATTCTGCTTCTTGCTGATTTCACGGGTCAGCGGGCTGGCATATTTGACCGCGTCCAGGGACATGGCGGGCACGTGCTTGCGGACTTCCTCATCGATACCCTCGGTCATGATGTGGCCATGGATGTCGACGATCAGGGTGTCCGGGCGCTGGTAGTGATCGGGATGAACCCGGCCCTTGCTGGAACCATAGGGATCGATATTTGCAACATTGCCGGCCATGGCCGCGCCTCCAATTTTCTTTTTGTGGAATTCGAGGTGCGGGTGTCCCAAACGGGGGGCGTGGCGTCAAGCGTAACTTGGTGAAAGATGCCCCGGTACGATGGTCGGGTAAGGTGGCCCGGTACGGTGGCCCTGCTTACGCCGCGCGGCAGGCTTCGCACAAACCGCGTAACTCGATCACCGTGCTGTGGGATTCGAACCCTTCGGCCCGGGCCAGGCTGCGCAACCGCTCGGTCACATCCTGCTCGGCAAACTCGGCCACGCTGTCGCAATTCTCGCAGATCGCAAACGCCGCCGCGCCGTGAGATTCGCCGGACGATTCACCGGCCGGATGGTTGCAGGCGACGAAGGCATTGAGGCTTTCGAGACGATGCACAAGGCCGAACGCGACAAGCTTGTCGAGTGCCCGGTAAATCTGCAACGGCGCCCGCAGGCCGTCGTCGCGGAGTTGGTCGAGGATCGTGTAGGCGCTGAGTGGCGTGTCGGCCTCCTGAAGCGCCCCGAACACCAGCGCCTGGTTGCGGGTCAGGTCAGGTTGGGTCTGTGGCGCGGCGGCGGCATTCATGGACTCAGCTTCCCTGGCTGGGCGGGCGTGGACGGATTATGCCTGCTGCCGGCAGCAACGCCAACAGGAAGAGGATCAGGGCCGCGACGACGATCGAGGGGCCGGATGGTGTATCCCATTCCAGGGAGCCAAACAGGCCCGCCACCACGGCGACGACCCCCAGCACGATCGCGATCAGGGCCATTGCCTCCGGGCCCGATGCCATGCGGCGTGCCGTGGCGGCCGGGATGATCAGCAGCGCGGTAATCAGAAGAACACCGACGATTTTCATGGAAATCGCGATAACCGTCGCCATGAGGAGCATGAAGATCACGTTCGCACGGGCGGGCTTCATGCCTTCCGCCTCGGCGAGTTCGTAATTCACCGTCGCGGCGAAGAGCGGCCGCCAGACGAATATCAGCACAAGCGTAACCGCCGCGCCGCCGATATAGATCACGGCAATATCGAGGTTCGAGACCGCGAGTATGTCCCCGAACAGAAAGCCCAGGAGATCCACACGCACCGAAGGGAGAAAGGCGAGCGCCACCAGACCGAGGGCAAGCGAAGAATGGGCGAGCAGCCCGAGTAGGGAATCCGATGACAGGCTGGCGTGCCGCTGCAACGAAAGCAGCGACAGGGCCACAAGGGCCGAGACGGCGAAGACGGCGGCGGTGATATTGACCTGCAGCAACAGCGCCAGCGCCACGCCCAGCAGCGCCGAGTGGGAGAGCGTGTCGCCGAAATAGGCGAGCCGGCGCCACACGATCAGGCAGCCGAGCGGACCGGCAACCAGTGCCACGCCGACGCCGGCGACGAGCGCGCGGACAAAGAAATCATCCAGCATGGTCATGCGCCTGACTGTCTTCGGATTCTGCCCCGTGATGCCCGTCGTCGGGGTGGCAATGATCGGTGACCGAACCGTCTGCATGCCGGACGGTGCCATCGGACAGATGGGTGTGGTCGTGCGTGTGTTCGTACACGGCAAGCGCCCCCGCTGCACGCGATCCGAACAGCGCGAGATACTCCGGATTCTCGGCAACCATCTGCGGCGGCCCCTGACAGCAGACATGCCCGTTCAGACAAACCACACTGTCGGTATCGGCCATCACCACATGCAGGTCGTGGGAGATCATCAGGATGCCGCAGCCCAGCGTTCGACGAATGTTGCCGATCAACTCGTAGAGCGCGATCTCGCCCGTGAAATCCACGCCCTGGACCGGCTCGTCGAGGACCAGAAGATCGGGTTTGCGGGCGATCGCGCGGGCTAACAGTGTGCGCTGAAACTCACCGCCGGAAAGATGGCGCACTTCCGCATCTGCCAAGTGCACGATCCCCACCGTTTCGAGGGCGTCCCGCACCTCCGGGTCGCTGACCTTGTTGGTGAGGGACATGAAGCGGCGCACCGTGAGCGGCAGGGTCCAGTCGATCGAGAGTTTCTGGGGCACGTAGCCGACCTTCAGGCCCGGCGCCTGCGCGGCACGGCCCTCATCGGGGGCGAGGAGGCCAAGGGCGATCTTGGCCGTCGTGGACTTCCCCGACCCGTTCGGGCCGATCAGGGTCACGGACTCGCCGCGGCGAACCGCCAGATCGATGCCGCGCACCAGCCAGCGGCCACCTCGATTGAGGCCGACATTCTCCAGCGTCACCAACGATGTCGTTCGGTCGAGCATTCCACACCGTATTTCGTACAAGAACCTTGAAAGCGGGTGATCGCACACGTTATACCATCACGCAATAATGTTATGACATTACATTTATGGACAACCACACGGCGGCGAACACGCCACAGGGACGAGAGATATGAAATTGAACCGAACATGCCTTCTGGCCGGGTCACTGGCATTGCTGGGAACCAGCGCCTATGCGGACACGCCCTCCGTTGTCGCCTCGATCAAGCCCGTCCACGCATTGGTCGCCGGCGTCATGCAGGGGGTCGGCACCCCGTCCCTGGTCATCGAGGGGGCGGGCTCGCCCCATACCTACAGCATGCGTCCTTCGAACGCCCGCACGCTCCAGGATGCGGATGTCATCTTCTGGATCGGGCCCGGGATGGAGGCCTTCCTCGACCGACCGATCGATTCTCTCGGAAAGGATGCGCGCGTCGTCACCCTCATGAATGCTCACGGCCTGCAACACGCGTCCTTCCGCGAAGGCGGCCCCTTCGAAGACCACGCCCATGACGAAAATGGCGACGATGACCATGAGGATGAAGATCACGCCGAACACGGTCACGACGACGACCACGAAAAAGAAGACCACGCCGAGCACGGTCACGACGACGACCACGAGAAAGACGAACACGCAGGGCACGGACACGATGATCACAGCGGTGAAGGGCGTGACGCGCATATCTGGCTCGACCCCGAGAATGCCAAGGCGATGACCCACGAGATCGCCGAGGCGCTGAGTGCCGCCGATCCCGCCAACGCCGCGCGCTACGAGGCCAATGCCGAGGCTCTGAAGGCACGCATCGATGGTCTAACCGCGGAGCTGCGCCAGACCCTGGAACCGGTACATGAGCGGCCCTTCATTGTGTTCCACGACGGCTACCAGCATTTCGAGCGCCGTTTCGACCTGAATGCCGCGGGTTCCATCACCGTCAGCCCCGAGGTGATCCCCGGCGCGGAGCGTGTGAGCGACATTCGACACAAGGTCGAAGAGCTCGGCGCCACATGTGTGTTTTCCGAACCGCAGTTCACGCCGCGGCTCGTGAATGTCGTGACCGAGGGCACCGCGGCAAAGGCGGGCGTGCTGGACCCGCTAGGCGCGGGCATCCCCAACGGGCCGGATCTCTACTTCACGCTGATGCGGGACATGGCCGCGTCGATGCGCGCCTGCCTGTCGCCGACGGGGTAGCCGCCGACGGGGTGGTCCCTATTCGGCCGCGGCCGGAATATCGCCGAGCGCCTCGAAGCCGCCCGCTACGAGCGAATCCACGCCCTCGTGCAGGCCGACCGTGATCAGGGGGTCCGCGCCGGTCGATTGGAACCAGTGTGCGGTTCCCGCCGGGACATGCACGCACGACCCCACGCTCAGATCGGCGACCGCATCACCGATCCCGGCCCGGCCCGCGCCGGAGGTCACCAGATAATATTCATCGGCCTTGTTGTGCCGGTGGGCCTTCAGGGCCTGACCGCCCGCGAGCACCGGTTGCCATGTCGAGTGGCCGATGCCTTGTGCGGCGCCAAGGCAGGCGCGGAATTCGGACCCGCCCCAGCCCTCAATCCCGCTCATATCGGACGGGGCGACGTCGGCGACATTCACCAGCGAACCCACATCGTAGCCCTTGTGGGGGCCCTTGAGATCGGCCTCGGTGACATCGCCCATATAGACATAACCCGTGGCCGCCACGTTACCCGCGCCGAGATACCAGCCGATCACCACGATGGGTTCGTCGTCGCTCTCGTTGGCCAACCAATGTTCGGTGTCGGCCGGCACATAGTGGAAATGCCCGGCACCGATCTCTTCCGTGGCACCGCCCGCGCCGGCAATGCCCCTGCCGCTGACGATGTAATAGATCTCTTCGCAATTCTCGTGCTTGTGCTTCTTGTGCACGGCACCGGGATTGAACCGCGCGTGAAACATGGTCGTGCCCAATCCCTGACGGTCGCTGAAGGGCAGGCGGAACTCGGTAATCAGCCAGCCGTCGCCGGCGTCCATGTTCTCCGGGGTCACGTCATTGATGTGAGTGAAGTATTTGGACGTCGCCATGGTCCGGCTCCCCTGTGTTGTCTGGCCCGACTCTAAGGCCCAGGGATGTGCACAGCAATGGGACCCGAAGAATCAGCGGCCAGGGACCGTTCCAGGTTGTTCGGTCAGCGCGTGACAGATGCAACCGGGAGCCAGACGACCATTGCCGTCAACGGCATTCAGGGCAGAATGATACCGACGATCCCGATCGCGGCACAGACAAGCACCAACGCCCGGAAGACAAGGTGTGCACCCCGGCGGGGTTTGGAACGTTCGTAAACAGGGCCATCGATCGTTACATAGGGCATGGGATCACCGAATTTTTCCAGACGCGCCATATGTATCGCGGACAATGTCTAAAATTCGGTTAGCGGCCAGAAATTTCCCGTGGCAGCCCGGCCTAGGTATCCCGCACTTCGTTGAAGGCCGCGCGCAGGCCCGCCTCCAGATCGGTGAACGCGAAATCCGGAAACAGGCGTTTGACTTCAGACGGCTCGAACGGCCGATAGCCGTTATGGGGCATCGGCCCCGAGCGCGGCAGATTTTCGATTTCGATCGATTGGTCGGCGAAACCGATTGTCATCTCGGCCAGATCGCGGAATGACGCCACTGTGCCGGTGGTGGCGTTAAGCGCGCCTCTGGTCCGATGTTCGAGCATGCGCACCGCGAGCTCGGCAACATCCAGGACGCTGACATGGTCGCGGCGTTCCTCGCCGTTGCCGAACAGGGAAATATTCTCTCCCGCCAGCACCAGACGACGATACCGGTTCGGGCCGTAGCCGTTGTGCGGATCGCCGGCACCGTAGATCAATGTCGGGCGCAGCGACGCGAACACCGTGTCGGGATTCGATTCCGCGAGCGCGGCCGAAAACATCGTCTCGCGCGCCACATGCATCTGGCCGTGGAGGTTGTCCGGTGCCGTCACCGACGCCTCGGTCAGCGAGCCATCGAAGTCGCTATAGACCGCGTCCGAACTGATATAGAGAAGCTGCGCCAGCGGCAGGCCCGTCAGGCCGTCCAATGCATTCCGCGCCATGCGGATGTTCTGATCGAACATTGCATAGTCCTTGCACGGCGCCAGCGCCGACACGAACACCACCGCATCGCCGGGCTGGAGCATGCCGCGCAGTGTGTCGGCCGCGCCGTCCGCCAGCAGATCGACCTCGCCCCGGCCGAGTTCCAGCACCGTGAAACCGCGGTCACGTGCCGCCACTACGATCGCCGAACCGACGAAACCGCCCGCGCCGATCACCACGACCCGTTCAGGCGCCGTCGCCGTGTCGTTTAAATTCTCAGCCATTTCCATCCCCGATTTTTTCATCCTGCGCACGCCGCGGGACAGTATGACCCGCGCGCTACCAAGGCAACGCAACGATCCCCGGCATCGCGCCGGTCGCATTCGGTGATAGTCTCGGCCCGACACTTCAGGAGATCAATCATGCCCGAGCTGATTCTACATGGTGCACCGCGCAGCAACCTCGTACGCACCTGCCTTATCACGCTCGCCGAGAAAGGGGTCGAATTCACCCTCGACCCGGCACGACCGCAGACCCCGGAGCAACTCGCCCGCCACCCCTGGGGCAAGCTCCCGGCGCTGACCCATGGCGATGTTTGCCTGTATGAAACTCTGGCAGTCACCCGCTATATCGACGAGGCCTTCGACGGCCCCGCCCTGCAGCCGGCCGACCCGGCTGGTCGGGCGCACATGGACCAGTGGATCTCGGTCTACAATGCCTATTTCGACCCGCCGGTGATGCGCCAGATTGTCATCCAGCGCCTGCTCCGTGACCCGTCCGACGAGGCGATGATCGCGGCCGGCATCCCGGCCGCCGAGAAAAGCCTTGCTGTCATCGACGAAGTTCTCGGGCAGTCGCCGTATTTTGCCGGCGACGCGCTGACACTGGCCGACTGCTTCTACGTGCCGGTCGTCGACTACCTTTCGATGGCCCCCGAAGGCATCGAGTTGCTGAAAAAGACCGGCAACGTCACCGCATGGCTCGAGCGCATGCGCGCCCGCGACACGGTGAAGGCGGTCGTCGCCGCCTAGACCGCGCGCGACCGCCTCAGCTTCCCCGCTCAGGAGATATCGCTTGCTTCGTGGCGCTCGTGCACCTGCAGCTCTTCGGGGCCGGAGGTCTTGTTGACGCGACGGCCCCGCTGCACCGCAGGGCGGGCCTGAATCTCTTCGGCCCAGCGAACAACGTTCTTGTAGGAGGCCACGTCGAGGAATTCGGCGGCCTCGTACTGATTGTTCAGCACCAGGTTTCCGTACCAGGCGTAGGTGGCGATATCGGCGATGTTGTAGTCGTCACCGCACAGATACTGCCGGTCGGCCAGATTCCGGTCGAGCACGTCAAGTTGACGCTTCACTTCCATCGTGAAGCGATCGATCGGGTACTCCTGCGGGAAGGGCGCATAGTGGTAGAAATGGCCAAAGCCGCCGCCCAGATAGGGTGCGCTGCCCATCTGCCAGAACAACCATGACAGACACTCCGCGCGTGCCGATTGTTCCGTCGGCACGAACGCACCGAATTTTTCGGCCAGATACAGCAGGATCGCGCCGGACTCGAACACCCGCGTCGGGGTCTTGGTGCTGTAGTCCATCAGCGCCGGAATCTTGGAGTTCGGGTTGACCTCCACGAAGCCGCTGCCGAACTGGTCGCCGTCACCGATCCTGATCAGCCAGGCGTCATACTCGGCCTCTTCCTTGCCCAACGCGAGGAGCTCCTCGAACAGCACGGTCACCTTGACGCCGTTCGGCGTGGCCAGGGAATAGAGCTGGTGGGGATGCTTGCCGCGCGGCAGTTCCTTGTCATGGGTGGCGCCGGCGATCGGCCGGTTCAGGCCGGCCCATCTGCCGCCATTCTCCTTGTCAAACGTCCAGACTTTCGCCGGGGTGTATGAAGATTCTTCGGCCATGATTATCGCTTTCCAATTGTGATCGGACCCTCGCGCATGAAAACGCGTTGAGGGTCATATGGACCTGATGATCGCACTGTCAATTTCGGATAAAGACGCCCGCGACGCAACGTGTCTGACCAACGAGAATGAGCTGGTATGTCCATGCCGCGCATCAAATTTCCCAAACGCACCGGCCGATCCGGTATTGATGTCGGGTCAAATCGGGCGCGCGCCTGATCCGCGCCCGAGGACGCCAATATGGAAACCACCGTCTTTCTCATCGTCTTGGTCGCCGCACTTCTGCACGCCACCTGGAACGCGGTCGTCAAGGGCGGCGCGGACAAGCATCTCGGCATGACCGCGGTCGTGCTCGGTCACATTCCCATCTCCATCGTCGCGATACTCTTCGCGCCGCTGCCGGATTTCGCCAGCTGGCCGTATTTTCTGGCCGGCATGGTGCTCCATATCGGCTACCAGCTGTTCCTCCTGAATTCCTATCGGATCGGCGACCTGACGCAGGTCTACCCCATTGCCAGAGGCACGGCGCCGATCCTCGTGGCGCTTGTTTCGGTGCTGGTGCTGGGCGTCGCGCTCACAACGCGCCAGCTGCTGCCCGTGTTCATGATCGCCATCGGCATCATGAGCCTGAGCCTCGTGCGCCAGCGCGACGGGCTGCGCAACCCGCGCGCCGCGGCCCTGGCCTTCGTCACCGGCTGTTTCATCGCCGGCTATTCGCTGAATGACGGGTTGGGCGCACGCGAGGCCGGAACCGCCGTGGGCTTCTACGCCTGGTTGTCATTGGTCAACGCCGTGCTGTTTGCGGCCATCATGCGGGTCATGAAGCCGGGCCTGCTGACGCGCATCCCGACGGAGGGGCCGCGCGCCTTCCTGTTCGGCGGACCGGCGTCCTTCGCGGCCTACGCGCTGGTGGTCTGGGCCTTCACCCAGGCACCGATCGCACTGGTCACGGCGCTGCGCGAGACGAGCATCATCGCCGCCTTGTTGATCGGGGTGTTTTTCCTCAAGGAACGGCTCGACCTGGCCAAGGTCGCCTCAACCGTCATCACGCTCACAGGCGCCATCCTGCTGCGCTTCGCACGATGATCATTCGCGGAAAGAATGCTGCCGCCCGCCAGACCCGAACTGGCGTCCGCCGCATTCCGAACCCGCGAGCTATGCGCGAAAGTTGGTGAAGGCATGAGGTGAGGGCGCTTTTCAGCCATGCGGTCGATACATATTATCGGGGCCGAATAGGCGGGACAGACGTGTGACGGAAGGCACGTCGGAAGGCATCGGATTTATCACTATCCGACGAATACGCGCCGAAAAAAACACCGACAAAAACACAAGGGCGAG